>JBDTUG010000042.1:0-17440 GCA_040007855.1 Caldimonas sp. | reverse complement strand
AGGGTGACGTTGTTGACCCCGGCGTTGAGCGCGCTGGTGAGGTTGAGGGCGGTGGCGCCGTTGTTCAGGTTGAACGGGCCGTTGAAGGTGAAGGCACCCAGGTTGGCGACCGCGTTGGTGCCGGTGCCGAGCGCCACGCCGTTGGCGATGGTGCCGGTCAGGGTGCCGGCGGTGATGGCGCCGGCGGCGGTCTCGGCCAGGCTCAGGGCGCGCAGGTCGACCGTATTGGCGCCGGCGTTGACCGCGCCGGTCACGGTCAGGGCGGTGCCGGTGTCGTTGAGCGAGAAGTTGCCGCCCGGCGAGCTGAACGCGCCCAGGTTGGCGATGACGTTGGTCGCCGCCGTCAGGTCGGCGCCGGTCGCGGCGCTGCCCGAGAGGGTGCTGGCGGTGATGATGCCGGCCGCGGTCTGGCTGAGGCTGCCGGCGTTCAGGGTGACGTTGTTGGCGCCGGCGTTGATCGGGTTGGTCAGGGTCAGCGCGACCGCGCCGTCGTTGAGCGCGAAGTTGCCGTTGAAGGCGATCGCGCCGAGGGCGGCGATCGCGTTGGTGCCGGTGCCGAGGGCGACGCCGTTGGTGATGGTGCCGAGCAGGGTGCCGGCGGTGATGGAGCCGCCCGCCGTCTCGGCCAGGCTGAGGGCGCGCAGGTCGACCGTGTTGGCGCCAGCGTTGACCGCGCCGGTCACGGTCAGGGCGGTGCCGGTGTCGTTGAGAACGAAGTTGCCGCCCGGCGAGCTGAACGCGCCGAGGTTGGCGATGACGTTGGTCGCTGCGCTCAGGTTGGCACCGGTCGCGGCACTTCCCGAGAAGGTGTTGGCGGTGATGATGCCGGCGGCCGTCTGCGTGAGGCTGCCCGCGTTCAGGGCGACGTTGTTGGCGCCGGCGTTGATCGGGTTGGTCAGGGTCAGCGCGACCGCGCCATCGTTGAGCGCGAAGTTGCCGCTGAACGCGATCGGCCCGAGCGCGGCGATCGCGTTGGCGCCGCCGTCCAGGAGGACGGCGCCGCCTGCGGTGCCGGACAGGGTGCTCGCCGTGATGAACCCGGCGCTCTGCGTGACGGCCCCGCCGGACGTGAGCGAGACGGTGGCGTTGCTGCCCGGCAGTCCGGCGCCGTCGCCGACGCCGCCCGCCGTGCTGATCGCGGCGCCGATGGCGATGCCGGCGCTGCCGCTCAAGGCGATCGCGCCGGCGTTGCCGCCGTTGGCGCCCGAAGCGAGGAACGCGTCGCTGCCGATCGCCGTCAGAACCCCGGTCGTGGCCAGCCCACCGGCGGTCGAGGTGAGGGTGATGTTGCCCGCCGCCAGGCCAGCGCCGGCGGCCGTCGCCCCGGCCGAGGTGCTGATCGCGGCGGCCACGATGTCGTCGGTGGTGACGACGCTGACGGCGCCGCCCGCCACGTTCGCCGTGCCGGCGCTGTTGAGCGTGCCGAGCGTGATCGGGCCGCTCGCTCCTGCCGTGCCGCGGGTGATGCTGATCGCGCCCCCCTTGGTCGTGATGGTGCTGCCGGTCAGGGCCAGCACGCCGGGGCCTGGGTCGCGCCGCGCGGGCGTCGCGGCGTCGTCGTTGTACTTGAGGGTGACCGACCCGCCGCCGGTCGTGACGGTCACGCCGCTGCTGATCGAGATGCTGCGGCCGGCCTGCAGGGTGAGGTTGCGGGCGGGCAGTGCGGCGCCGGCGTTGACGTCCGACGTGATGGTGATGTCGTTGTTCGCCTGCAGGACCAGGCTTGCCGCGGTGAGCGCCGCGACCACATTGGCGGCACTCATGTTCGCGGTCTGTGCCGGGAAGTTGGCGAAGGTCGTGTTGCCCGCGACCGGCGTTGCGCCGGCCAGCGCGATGTTGATGTTCTTCGGGTCGAGAAGCAGGGTACCGGTTGCGCCCTGCGCCGCCCGCAGGTCGACCGTGCCGGCGAAGTCGAGCGACTCCTTGCCCGACACCTCGGCGAAGCCGCCGTTGCCGCCCTGGGCGCCGCCTCTGGCGCTGGCGCTGCCGTAGTAACGGGTGTTGTCGTCGGCCCAGACGACGATCCGGCCGCCGTCGCCGCGGGTCGCCGCGTCGGCGTGCAGCTCCGCGCCGGGCATGACCAGCGTCTGCGAGGCGTTGCGCAGGTCCGGGTTGGCGCCGTGGAAGTCGCCGCCGATGCGGATCAGGCCGCCGCCCGCGTCGCCCGACGCGTCGACCCGGGAGCCGCTGTCGAGCAGGACCAGCTGGCCCTGCACGGTCACCTCGCCGCCGCGCGAGCCCGCGGCCCCGCCGCTGGCGTCGAGCCGGCCCGAGACGGCGGTGACGCCGGCATCGCCGCCGTCGATGACGATCCGCCCTTCGCGCGTGCCGATCGTCTTCGCCTGGACGACGCCGGCCATGTTCAGCACCGTGTCCGCGAAGGCCGCGCGCGCCGTGGCGCGCATGTCGACGGTGCCGCCGTCGGC
The DNA here is from genome assembly GCA_040007855.1 of Caldimonas sp. GTDB lineage: Bacteria > Pseudomonadota > Gammaproteobacteria > Burkholderiales > Burkholderiaceae_C > Schlegelella_A. The sequence goes on along the minus strand of JBDTUG010000042.1, from coordinate 15,014 downwards.
CTGGATGCGGCCGAGCTGGTCGAGCCGGTTGCGCGCTTCGCTGGCGCTCGCCTGGAAGAAGACCAGGCCGTCGCCTTCGACGTCGACCGAGACCGCGTTGGCCGCGGCCAGGCCGACCCGCCCGCCCGCGGCGACGATGGTCCCGCTGTTCGTGACGCTCGGTCCGGCCAGCACGACCAGGCCGCCCGGCGCCGAGATGACGCCTTCGTTGCGGATCTCGCCGCGCTGCGCCGGCGCGCCTGCGTCGACCGAGCTCAGGCTGTAGCGGCTGGCCAGGAAGTCGTTGTTGGCGATCGACAGCGTCGAGACGACCAGGCCGCCGACGTCGACCCGCGCACCTGCGCCGAAGACGACGCCGTACGGGTTGACCAGGAAGATCTTCCCGTTCGACGACATCTGGCCGAGGATGCGCGACGGGTCGTAGCCGACCACGCGGTTGAGCGTGATCGCCGTGCTCGACGGCTGCTCGAAGCGCACCCTTTCGCCGCTGGCGATGGAAAAGCTCTTCCAGTCGATGATCGCCTTGTCGGTCGTCTGCCTGATGAGTTCGGTGCTCGGCGTCGGCTTGCTGATCGTCGCGTCGCCGGCGACGACGGTGCCGCCCTGCGGCAGCGCGAGCGCCGTGCCGGAGATCGCCAGGCAGATCGCGAAGCTGAGCGGATGCAGGACGAAGCGACGCCGGGCCGAGGCGGGGCGGGCGGTCTGGGCGGGGCGGGTCTTCATGCGGCGTTCACTCGGTTGGCTTGTCCTGAACGATCGGCCGGTCGCGGCCGGCCTGCGGGCCGCGCGGGCGCCGGCGCGGCGGCTTCAGAACGACTTGTTGGCGATGAAATAGATTCGAGGCGACTTGCGGATGTCGTTCTTCGCTTCGCCGCTGATCGGGAAGGCGAGCGACAGGCGCGCCGAGAAATCCCGCGGACGATCCCAGACCGCGCCGACGCCGAAGCCGGTCAGCGTCGACCGGTTGGCGAAGTCGGGCTGATTCACGAGGGTCTGCGTCGGGTCGTGCCGGAAGCGGATCGTGCCGATGTCGAGGAACGCGGAGAATACGAACTCGCGCGAGATGCGGCCGAACCACTCGTCGGGCGGCAGGTAGCGCAGCTCGAACGAGGCCACCACGCCCGAGTCGCCCGTGCCTTCGCCCGGCCCGAAGGCACGCACCCGTTCGGGCCCGCCGAGCTGGAACTGCTCGGTGCTGTCGAGGTTGTTGAAGGCGTACTGGGCCTTGAGGCTGGCCAGCAACAGCAGGCGGTTGCTGATCAGGTTCTGCAGGCGCGACACGTTGAGCCGCCCGAGCGTGAAGTTGCGCGGGTTGTCGTTGAGGTCGCTCTCCTCACCGAGCTTGAGGTTGCCCCGCTCGACCACCAGCTCGTAGGTGTTGACGCCGCCGCTGAGCATGTCGTCGCGCGCGTCGCCCGAGACGGCGAGCTGGAGGTCGGTGGTCGTCTTCTTCTGCGTGCGCACCAGCTTGTCGTTGAAGCGCTTCGAGTCGATCGACAGCAGCGAAAAGAGGTTGAGGTTGCGCGAGCGGATGACCGGGTACAGGCCGTACAGGGTGACGGCGGTGGCGTCGCCGCTCAGCTGCAGCCCTTCGAGGAGGTCGGCGTCGAGCTTGTAGCGGACGTAGGAGGCGGAGACGCCGACCTTCAGCCCGTCGGCACCGACCGGCAAGGTGTAGCCGCCAAGCACGAACTCGAGGCCGCGGGTGAACGACGACAGTCCGTTCAGGACGATGCCGTCGCCGCGCCCGAACGGGCTGGCGACCGTGCCGAGCAGACTGCCGCGATAGATGCCCGAGTAGCGCGAGCCGAGCGAATCGACCTCGACCCGGCTTGCGAATCGCTGCTCGGGCTGCGCCGTGACGACCAGTGATGCGGTGCCCGCGGTCCGCCCGGCCTTGACCTCGAAGCGGGCGGTCAGGCCGCGTAGGTCGTTGACGAGAAAGACGATCCGTTCGACGTCGCGCACGCGCAGGATCTCGCCCGGCGTCAGGCGGCTCAGATAGGCCTCGACGACCGAGCGGTCGACCGGCATGTTCTCGGGCCAGTTGAGGATCACCTCGTCGAGCCGGCCCTCGAGCACGGCGATGCGGATCACGCCGTTCACCGGTGTCTGTTCGGGCAGGTACGCGTAGCCGAGGTAGTAGCCGAGCTCGCGCTGCAGGTAGCGGGTGACGGCGGAGGCGGCGTTGACCAGGTCTTCGTAGCTGCGCCCGGTCCCGGTGAAGCGCTGGGTCAGCCCCGGCAGGGCGGCACGCAGCGGCGCGGGCGCGCGCTCGTCGACGCTGTAGGCGGAGACGTCGAGCGTCAGCTCGTCGCTCGGCTTGCCGAGCTCGCGCGGCACTGGCGCATCCGGCACGCCGGCCGCCGGCGTCGGCTTGGGAGCCGCGCGTTGCTGCAGCTCGGCCGGTTGCGGTACCGAGCCGGGGGGCGGGGTTTGCGTGGTCGGCGGTGACTGCCCGTGGCTCGAAAGTGCGAAGACGCCCATCGCTGCGGCGACGAGACCGGAACGCAGCCGGAAAGAAAGACTCAAGGGGCACCTCGACAACGTGGTCGTAACGTGGTCCGGTCTGCTGCCGGCGCGGGCGGAGCGTACCCCGCCGTGACTTTCTTGCACATCCCTGTTAAGACTAAGCGAGCCGGCTTGACGCCCCCTGGGCCGCGCTATACAACCTCGGGCCACAGCGGAGCCGGGGCGGCCTCGGGCGGCCTCGACGAAGAAAACAACGATGGACGACAGCACGGGCGGCGGGGGTAGTGGTGCGGGCTCGCCTGCGCGCCTGACCGTTGTCGACAGCTGGCTGCAGCCGCTCGCCGCGAGCCCGTGCGGCGAGAACCTCGAGTACGACGACGAGTTTCGCGAGATGGAGAAGGCGGCCGCCGGCCGCGCCGCCAGCCAGTTCGACCCCGAAGGGATCGCCCCGGACTGGCGCACGGTCCTCGGCCATGCGCAAAGCCTGTTCGAACGCACGCGCGACCTGCGCGTCGCCGTCTACTGGAGCCGGGCGCGGGTGCGCCTCGACGGGGCGGCGACGCTGCCCGAAGGCTTGCGCCTCATCGAAGGCCTGCTCGGGCGTTTCTGGGACGACCTGCATCCGCTTCCCGACGACGGCGACGCCTATGCGCGGGTCAACGCGCTCAACGACATGTCCACCCTTGCCGGATTGCTCGGCGACCTGCGTGAATCCCTGGTCCTCAACGACCGGTCGATCGGCGAGTTGCGCGGCCGCGACATCGAAGTGGCGCTCGGCGGTCTGGAGGCGCGCTCGGGCGACACGGCGTTCGGCCGCTCGACCGTCGAGCAGATGCTGCGCGAGGGCAGCGAAGCCAACCCGGCGCTGCGCGAGTTTCCGGCTGCCGCCCTGGCCAAGGTGGCGGAGATCCAGGAGCTGATGCGCGATCGTGTCGGCTACGCGTCGGCGCCGGAGGTTCAGCCGCTGGTCGCGATGTTGTCCGGGCTGCGCGACGTGATGCCCGGTGCCGAGGCCGCGGCTGCGGCCGACGGCACGCCGGAAGATGCACAGGCCGGTGCGGGCGACGCTTCGCCCCGCCGCGGCGCGGCGCGCGCCTTGACCGGCTCGATCGAATCGCGTAACGATGCGCTGCGCGCCATCGACATGGTGTGCGAGTACCTGGAACGTACCGAGCCGACCAACCCGGCGCAGCTCCTGCTGCGCCGGGCGAGGAAGCTCGTCAACAAGAACTTCGTCGAGCTGGTGCGCGAACTCGCACCGGAATCCTTGAACGAGGTTGCGCGGGTCATGGGGATTTCCGCGGAGGAACTTTCCGCTCTCCAGAGCCGGGATTGATGGCAAGATGAGCGGTTTCGGGCAGGCTTGGGCGTTCCGCCGCAGCTAGGCATCTCACGAGGAGTAGGCAATGGGCAGCAGTCAGAAATTCATCGCGCGCAACCGCGCTCCGCGGGTCCAGATCGAGTACGACGTCGAGCTGTACGGGGCGCAGAAGAAGGTCCAGTTGCCGTTCGTGATGGGTGTCATGTCCGATCTCTCCGGCAAGCCCGAAGATCCGCTGCCGCCGGTCGCGGACCGCAAGTTCCTCGAGGTCGACGTCGACAATTTCGACGCCCGCATGAAGTCGATGAAACCGCGCGTCGCGTTCCAGGTCGAGAACACGCTCACCGGCGAGGGGAGCCTTCCGGTCGACATCACCTTCGAGAGCATGGACGACTTCTCGCCGGCCGCTGTCGCACGCAAGGTGGACGGCCTCAACAAGCTGCTCGAGGCACGAACCCAGCTCGCCAACCTCATCACCTACATGGATGGCAAGACCGGTGCCGAGGAACTGATCGCCAAGGTCCTTGCCGACCCTGCGCTTCTCGCCACATTGACCGCGGAAGCCAAGCCGCAAGAGTGATCGACAGCGAACCCATGAACCGGAGCTACTCAGATGGCTGAACTCGAAAGACAAGGCTCGGCACTCGCCGGCGTGACGCTCGAAGGCAACGATTTCGCGGCGTTGCTGAAGAAGGAATTCAAGCCCAAGACCGACGAAGCGAAGAGCGCGGTCGAGCAGGCGGTGCAGACCCTCGCCCAGCAGGCGCTTGCCAACACCGCCCTGCGCAGTACCGATTCGGTGCGCACGATCGAGGCAATGATCGCGGCGCTCGACAAGAAGCTCACCGAGCAGGTCAACAAGATCATCCACCACGAGGACTTCCAGAAGCTGGAGTCGGCGTGGCGCGGCCTGCACTATCTCGTCAACAACACCGAGACCGACGAGCAGCTGAAGATCCGGGTGTTCAACGTTTCCAAGCAGGAGCTCGGCAAGACGCTCAAGCGCTACAAGGGCACCGCCTGGGATCAGTCGCCGCTGTTCAAGAAGTTGTACGAGGAAGAGTACGGGCAGTTCGGCGGCGAGCCCTACGGCGCGCTGGTCGGCGACTTCCACTTCGACCACACCCCGCCCGACGTCGAACTGCTGACCGAGCTGTCGAAGCTGGCCGCATCGGCGCACGCCCCGTTCATCACCGGCGCGAGCCCGAGCGTGATGCAGATGGAGTCGTGGCAGGAGCTCGCGAATCCGCGCGACCTGACCAAGATCTTCACCACCCCGGAGTACGCGGCATGGCGTTCACTGCGCGAGTCCGACGACGCGCGCTACCTGGCGATGTGCATGCCGCGCTTTCTCGCGCGCCTTCCCTACGGCGCAAAGACCAGCCCGGTCGACGAGTTCGACTTCGAGGAAGACACGGCTGACGCCACCCACGCGAAGTACAGCTGGGCGAACGCCGCCTACGCGATGGCGGTCAACGTCAACCGCTCGTTCAAGTCGTATGGCTGGTGTTCGCGGATCCGCGGCATCGAGTCGGGCGGCGCGGTCGAAAACCTGCCCACGCACAGCTTCCCGTCCGACGACGGTGGCATCGACATGAAGTGTCCGACCGAGATCGCGATCTCCGACCGGCGCGAGGCCGAGCTCTCGAAGAACGGCTTCCTGTCGATGATCCATCGCAAGAACTCCGACTTCGCCGCCTTCATCAGCGGCCAGTCGCTGCAGAAGCCCCAGGAATACGACGACCCGGATGCGACGGCCAACGCGGCGCTTGCCGCCCGCCTGCCGTACCTGTTCGCGTGCAACCGCTTCGCCCACTACCTGAAGTGCATCGTCCGCGACAAGGTCGGCTCGTTCCGCGACCGCGACGCGATGCAGAACTGGCTCAACGAGTGGATCCTCAACTACGTCGACGGGGATCCGATGAATTCGAGCGAAGAAACCAAGGCGAAGCGACCGCTCGCCGCCGCCCAGGTCGAGGTAGAGGAAGTCGAAGGGGCGCCGGGCTATTACCAGTCGAAGTTCTACCTTAAACCTCATTACCAGCTCGAAGGCCTGACGGTGTCTTTGCGACTGGTCTCCAAGCTACCGTCGGAGAAGACGGCTTAGTCCTTCAGCTTCTCAATCAGGAGAGTCAATCATGGCAGTCAATGCATTCGTCAGCTTCTTCGACAAGGCCGACGGCGAGTCCGTCCAGAAGGGCAAGGAGAAGTGGATCGAGATCCAGGGGTGGGACTGGGAAATCGAGGCCGAGTCGAGCTGGACCAAGGGCGGTGGCGCGAGCGTCGGCAAGGCCAATCCCGGGAAGCTCAACTTCGAGCACTACTTCGACACCGCCTCGACGGTCATCATGGGCTACATCTGCACGGGCAAGAACTTCCCGAAGATGGAACTTCAGATGATGAAGACGACCGGCCAGGCCGGTCCGCAGACCTACTTCACGATGGTGATGGAGGGCGCCTACATCACCAAGGTGTCGAACAGCGGCACGGAAGAAGGCAATGTCACGCAGAAGGTCGAGCTCGTCTTCAAGACGGTGAAGATCGAATACAAGCCGCAGAACAACAAGGACGGTTCGCTGATGGCCGTCAAGACCTACAACTGGGACATCCCGGCAGGCACGGCATCACCGTCGGCCTGATCGAGAACGCGCGGCGCGGCGCTGGCCGCGCGCGTCGCTCGCCGGGCGGGCTCAGGCTGCACCGGCGAACCGCGATCCGGCAGGGGCGTGGCAAGAAGTCTGCGCGGTGTTCGCGCGACTAGGGCGGATTCGACGACATGGCGTGGTCCAACATCTTTCTGCAGCTCATCACCCTGACCGGCCCGGTCATCGGCGAGGGCCTGCTCGATGGCTGGGAAACCTCGATCGAGCTCGACCGTTTCTCCTGGGACCTGGCGTACAACGAGACGGGCAAGGCCCCCGCCGGCGGTTTGGCCGGCCTGGCATCGGCGGCCTCCGCGCTGGTCGGGATCGGCGCCGACAAGAACGTCGAGATGGGCAAGCTGCAGATGTGGAAGCGCTTCGACATCGCGTCGGCGATGATCCACACCTGCCTGGACAACCACCTGCCGATCCTGTCGGCGTCGATCACCGTGCTCAATATCAAGCATGGCGGCCGGGCGATCCACCAGCCCGGCTTCACGCTGGTCGCGACCAATGGCTATTTCACCGACGTCGAGCTCGACATGGAGCCGAGCGGCTCCGGCGTCGAGGTCAAGGAGCACCTGACGCTCGAGTTCAAGTCGATCATCGTCAGCTACCTGAAGCGGACCGGCAAGGACAACGTGCCGACCAATCCGTTCTTCTTCTCGGCGCCGGAAAAGAAGAAGGGCCTGTTCTGACATGCCGAATTCGATCGCCGAGGCGTACCTGCTGATCCTGCGCTCGTCGATGGTGCCGGTGATCGGCGAGGCGGTGCCCAGCCCCTTCATCGGCCAGATCGAGCTCGACGAGTGGCACTGGGAGCTCAAATACGACGAGAAGGCCAACGACGGCAAGGGGGGGACGACCTCGCCAACGGCGCAGACGGAAGCGAACAAGCCTGCGTTCAGGGGCGACCAGCTCATCCGCGAAGTCAAGCGCCTCCAGACCGAGGGGACCATGAAGCAGGAGGACCGCAACCTGAAGGTCCGCCTGGCGATCCAGAAGGCGAGCGACGCCCAGGAGAAGGCCGACAAGGCGGCCACTGATGACGACGGCACCGGCGAGAAGGACAACGACGACGGCAAGCTGACCTTCACCTTCAAGAAGAACATGGATCTGGCGAGCACGCAGCTGCTCAATTCCATGAAGTCCGGCGAGCGCATGCCGCGTGCCGTGCTGACGCTCTACCACCGCTCTACCAACGCTCCGGTGACCCTGGTGGTCACCTTCGGCAACGTCGTCCTGACCAAGTACGAGCTGTCGTCGACGAACCCGAACGAGGCGATGACCGAGATGGTCGAGTCGTGGACGGCGATCTACGAGACGGTCGACTACGTCTACCAGAATCGCCCCGCCGCGAGTGGCCCGAACGGCGTAACCAAGGGCACGGCGCGGGTCTTCAAGATGAAGCTGAAGAGCCTGTTCTGAGCCTTCTCGTCCAGCCTGTCGCCCCATCATGGCGTTGACCAACTTTCGCGACATCAGCACCAATCCGGGCGACGTCGGTGCGGGCTTCCAGTTCGAGTTCATCTGCGAATGCTGCGGCGATACCTGGAAAACGCCGTTCAAGCCCTACCGCGCCGGCCAGGCGGCCGGGATCTTTCGTCGCTTCGGCTACATCTTCAACGAGTTCGCCCGGATCAGCATCGTCAGCGACCTGCTGGTCAAGGCCGGCCGGGCCGGCGGCACCTCGGTCGAGGTCGGCAGCACGAAGGCCAAGGCCGCCGCCCTGGGAGAAGCGCTGGCGCTCGCCACGCCGCGCTACGACAAGTGCGGCAGCTGCCGTTCGATGGTCTGCGCCAACTGCTTCAACGAGGCGGATCGCCTCTGCATCAAGTGCGAGCGGACGGGCGGCGTCGGTCACGAGGCGGCGGGGCCGTCCTCGTCTTCGGGAACGACCGTCTGCCCGAACTGCCAGACGCCGTCGCAGGGCGGGCGCTTTTGTCACGAGTGCGGCTTCGACATGGCGAGCACGCACAAGAGCTGCCCGTCGTGCAGCGCGACGATGCCGCGCCAGGCACGCTTCTGCACCGACTGCGGCCACGGCTTCTAGGAGACCGGTCCCGCGATCCCTGCCCTCCGCCCGACCGCTACGCGTTTGCCGACCTCTGCCCGAGACACGCCATGCCCGACCCCCGATCCGATGCCGAAGCCGCGTTGCGCGCCGGCGACCCGCACGCAGCCTTGCAGCACCTGACGGCCGCGGTGCGTGCCAAGCCGGCCGACGCCAAGCTGCGCATCTTCATGGCCCAGCTGCTGTGCGTGCTCGGCCAGTGGGAGCGCGCCCACACCCAGCTCAACGTCGTCGCCGACATGGACGCCGAAACGGTGGCGATGCGCGAGACGGTCGGCCACGCGATCCGCTCCGAGCTGATGCGTGCCCGGGTGTTTGCCGGCACGCGCACGCCGATGGTCTTCGGCCAGCCGGACGAATGGCTCGCGCTGCTGATCGAATCCCTGCTGCAGAAGGGCCAGGGCAACGCGGCCATGGCCGAGGATCTGGCGGCGCGCGGGTTCGATGCTGCGCCCGAAGTCTCGGGAACGATCGACGGCGCTCCGTTCGCCTGGATTGCCGATGCCGATTCGCGGCTCGGGCCGGTACTCGAGGCGTGCGTCAACGGGCGCTACTACTGGGTGCCGCTGTCGCGACTGTCGCGCATCGAGCTCGACCCGCCGCAGGACCTGCGCGACTGCGTCTGGATGCCGGCGACGCTGATGTTTTCGAACGGCGGCGAAACCGTCGCCCTGGTCCCGACCCGCTATCCGGGTTCGGAAGCGAGCGCCGACGGGGCGATCTGTCTGGCTCGCAAGACCGAATGGACAGACGCCGGCAACGACCGCTGGTTCGGCCTCGGCCAGCGCGTGCTCGCCACCGATGCCGGCGAGCACGCCTTGATGGCCGTGCGCTCGATCGAGCTCGCGTAAGCCCCCCGGGTCCCGATGGCCGGCCTCACTTCGCAGGAACGCCTTCAACCGTCCCTGCTCGATCGGCTGACGGACGCGGAGCCTGCAACGTCGCGCGAGGCGATCGAGGCCCGGGTGCTGAGCAAGCAGCAGCTGCGCGCGGCCGTGCTGCGCGATCTGTCGTGGCTGTTCAACACCTCGCGCGCCGAGCCCGACCCGCTGCGCGGCGACCCCGACGAGGTGATGCGCTGGCGCGAGGTTCCGCAGGCCTGCAACTCGGTCCTCAACTTCGGCATCCCTTCGCTTTCGGGGATCACGATCTCGTCGATGCATTTCGGCGCGCTCGAGGCAGCGATCCGTCTGGCGATCCTGCGCTTCGAGCCGCGCATCGATCCGAAGACGCTCGCCGTCGAGGTCAACCGCGAAGCCGGCTTCAACATCCAGCACAACAGCCTGCGCCTGGTGATCCGCGGTCATATGTGGAACCAGCCGGTGCCGCTCGAGCTGCTGCTGGCCGCCGACGTGGATGTCGAGACCGGGCTGGCAGCCGTTCGCGACATGCGCGCCTAGCCATGATGGCGGCACGCGCGCTTCCTTCGTGGCTGCCGGCCGGGGCGGCCACGCTCCCGGCCCGGCGCGGCGCCGGCGGCTGACATGGATCCCCGCCTCCTGCGCTACTACAACCAGGAGTTGCGCTACCTGCGCGAGCTGGGCGGCGAGTTCGCGCGCGAGTTTCCGAAGATCGCCGGCCGGCTCGGTATGGAAGGCATGGAGGTCGCCGACCCGTACGTCGAGCGGCTGCTCGAGGGTTGCGCCTTTCTCGCCGCCCGCGTGCAGCTCAAGCAGGACGCCGAGTTCCCCCAGCTGGCGCAGCGCCTGATCGAGATGATCTCGCCGAACCTGGCGGCGCCGATTCCGTCGATGCTGGTCGCGCGGATCGTGCCGGCCAACGATCCCAACCTGATCAACGGATTCCGGATCGCCCGCGGCAGCGCCCTGATCGGACCGGAGACGGCGATGAGCCGCACCCGCTGCGAATTCCGCACCGCGCACGAGGTGGTGCTGACGCCGATCCGGGTGGCCGGCGCCGAGTACTTCCTGAGCGCGGCCGATCTCGGCCTGGCCAACCTACCCCTGCCGGAACGGCCGCGCAGCGGCGTGCGCCTGAAGCTCGAGCTGCCGGCCGGCATGGCGTTCAGCCAGCTCAAGCTCGGAACGCTGCGTTTCTTCATCGGCGGTCTGCCCGACGTCGCGCTGCGCCTGCACGAGCTGATCGTCGGCAGCAGCGTCGGTGTGCTCGCAGGGGCGGCGGGGCGCGGCGCCGATGCCGGGCGCCAGTTCCTCGCCGCCAGCCAGGTTCGTGCCGCCGGCTTCGGCGACGAGGAGGCCATGCTGCCGGTGACGCTGCGCGGCCTCGCCGGCACCCGGTTGATGCAGGAGTACTTCGCTTTCGCGCAGCGCTTTCTCTTCATCGACATCGGCGGCCTGGGTGCTGCCTTCGCGAAGACCGCCGGCAACACCTTCGAGATCGTCATCCTCTTCAACCGCTACGTCGCGCCGCTCGAAGGCGCGGTCGAGCCCGAGAACTTCCAGCTGCACTGCGTGCCGGCGATCAACCTGTTCGAGCGGCGCGCCGACCGGCTGCACCTCGACGAGGGGGCGACCGCCTATCACCTCGTGCCGGAGCGCACCGCATCGCTCGACTACGAGGTGTTCGACATCCTGAGTGTGCGCGGCTTCCACGATGACACCGAAGAGCAGACCTTCCTGCCCCTGTTCGCCGCGCCCCAGGCCGAGCCGGGGGCAGAGCGGGCCTACTACAGCTCGGTGCGCGAGCCGCGCCTGCCGTCCGACCGCGGCAAGCGCGAAGGGCCGCGCTCCGGCTACGTAGGCACCGAGACCTTTCTCTCGCTGGTCGACTCGCGCGAGCAGCCGTACCGCGGTGCCTTGCGCCAGCTCGCGGTACAGGTGCGCTGCACCAACCGCGACCTGCCGCTGTTCCTGCCGACCGGCCAGGCGCAGGGCGAGCTGATCCTCAACGCCAGCGCGCCGATCGAGGCGATCCACATCACGGCCGGCCCCTCGCGTCCGCAAAGCGCGATGAAGGAGGGGGGCATCGCCTGGCGGCTGCTCGGCCTGCTGTCGCTCAACTACCTGTCGCTGCTCGAGAGCGACCCGGAAAGCGGCGCGCTCACCTTGCGCGAGATCCTGACCCTGTTCGCGAGCGGCGCCGACGTCGGCCTGAAGCGGCAGATCGAAGGCGTGCGCTCGGTCTCGGTCAAGCCGATCGTGCGCCGCCATCCGGTCGCCGGGCCGATCGCCTTCAGCCGCGGCCTCGAGGTCCGGGTCACCGTCGACGATCTCTCTTTCGAGGGCGGCAGCGCGGTGCTCCTGCTGTCGGTGCTGCACCAGTATTTCTCGCGCCACGTCTCGATGAACAGCTTCGTGCAGACGGTGCTCGCCTCGATGACGCGGGGCGACGTGATGACCTGGGCGCCGCGCCTGGGCGCGAGGGCCCTGTTGTGAACGCTCCCGGCAGGCCCGATCCGCTGCCCGACCGGGCCGTGGTCGCGGCCGCGCTGTTCGACGAGATCGACCGCGCCGCGGCCCGCTTCGACCTGTTCCAGGCGATGCGCCGGATCGAGAACGTATTCCTCGACAAGCCGCGCCTCGGCGACGCGATGCGGCCGGGCGAGGAGCCTATCCGCTTCGCCCAGGAGGCGTCGCTGATCTTCGCGCCGGCGCCGATCGCCGCCCTCGAGCGGCGCGACGCGGCCCGTCCGCCCCGGCTGGTGCAGCGGGTATTCGGCTTCATGGGCCCGAACGGCGCCTTGCCGATCCACCTGACCGAGTACGCGCGCGAGCGCATGCTCTACGACAACGATCCGACCTTCCTCCGCTTCCTCGATACCCTGCTGCATCGCTTCGGCCTGTTCTTCTACCGGGCGTGGGCGCGGGCCCAGCCGGTGGTCGGCCTCGACCGGCCGGCCGATGCGACGATCGTCCGCCATGTCGGCGCCCTCATCGGCGTGGTCGAGAAGTCGGCCCGCGAGCGCGACGCGCTAGGCGACTTTCCCAAGCTGTTCTTCGCTGGCCGGCTGGCCCGTTCGGTGCGCGACGCCGACGGCCTCGAGGCGTGGCTCGGCCTGCAGTTCGGCGTCACCGTTCACGTCGCCCAGTTCCAGGGCCACTGGATGCCGCTCGGCCGCGACGAGCGCTCGCGCCTGATGCGCGACGGCCAGTCGGCGGTCGGCCGCGGCGCCGTGCTCGGCCGAACCGTCTGGGACGTGCAGCACAAGTTCCGGATCGTCATCGGCCCGCTGGCCTGGGAGCGCTTCGCGGCGCTGCTGCCCGGCGGCCATGCGCTCGAGCAGCTGAAGGCCCTGGTGCGCCAGTACGCGGGCTTCGAGTTTGCCTGGGACCTGCGGCTGATCCTGAGGCGCGAAGACGTTCCATCGTGGACACTCGACAGCCGGCGCGACGTCCGGGTCGGCCGGCTCGGCCGCACCGCCTGGCTGAACGGCGGCAAGGGCTTTCGGCGCAGCCGCGACGCCGAAGATCTGGTGATGAACGTCGAGAGCATCCGCACCGCGGCCGCGCCGGCCGCCGCGGCGTAGCGACCCGGCAGAAGACGAACGACAGGGAGCAAGAGGCATGAGTGAAATCAGTCGGGTGGCGCTTTTCGGCAAGCTGAATCCGCTCGTCTACAAGACGATCGAGGGCGCCACCGTCTTCTGCAAGCTGCGCGGCAATCCCTACGTCGAGCTCGTGCACTGGCTGACGCAGCTGCTCGAGAACAACGCGTCGGACATCCACGCGATCGTCCGCCACTACGCGCTCGACGCCGCCGCGCTGGCCCGCGACGTCACGGCCGCGCTCGACCGGCTGCCGCGCGGCTCGACCGCGCTGTCCGATTTCTCAGAGCAGATTCCCGACGCGATCGAGCGCGCCTGGGTCTACGGCTCGCTGCAGTTCGGCGATGGCGCGGTGCGCAGCGGCTACCTGCTGCTCGGCATGCTGAAGACGCCTCACCTGCGCAACGCGGTGATCGCAATCTCGAAGGAGTTCGCCAGGATCAAGGTGGACGACCTCGCCGACAACCTCGAGCAGGTCACGGGCAAGACCGGCGAGCAGGGGCTCGGCCCGCAGGACGGCAGCGGCCTGTCGGGCGGGCAGCCCGGCGAGGTGTCGGGCGCGATGGCGCCGGCGGCGATGGGCAAGCAGGAGGCGATCAAGAAGTACACGATCGATCTCACCGCCAAGGCGCTCAAGGGCGAAATGGACCCGGTGACCGGCCGCGATGACGAGATCCGCCAGATCGTCGACATCCTGATGCGGCGCCGCCAGAACAACCCGATCCTCACCGGCGAGGCCGGGGTGGGCAAGACCGCGGTCGTCGAAGGCTTCGCCCAGCGCCTGGCGCGCGGCGACGTGCCGCCACAGCTGCAGGGCGTGTCTCTGCTCTCGCTCGATCTAGGGCTGCTCCAGGCCGGTGCGTCGATGAAGGGCGAATTCGAGCAGCGGCTGCGCCAGCTCATCGACGAAGTGCAGGCCAGCCCCAAGCCGATCATCCTGTTCATCGACGAGGTGCATACCCTGGTCGGCGCCGGCGGCGCCGCCGGCACCGGCGACGCGGCCAACCTGCTCAAGCCGGCGCTGGCGCGTGGCACCCTGCGCACGATCGGCGCCACCACCTGGGCCGAATACAAGAAGCACATCGAGAAGGACCCGGCGTTGACCCGGCGCTTCCAGGTCGTGCAGATCCCCGAGCCCGACGAGCTGAAGGCGGTGCTCATGCTGCGCGGTGTCGCCACCGTGCTCGAGAAGCACCACCGGGTGCAGCTGCTCGACGAGGCGATCGAGTCGGCGGTCAAGCTCTCGCACCGCTATATCCCGGCGCGCCAGCTCCCCGACAAGGCCGTCAGCCTGCTCGACACCGCCTGCGCGCGCGTGGCGGTCAGCCAGCACGCGATTCCTGCCGAGGTCGAAGACAGCCGGCGCCGCATCGAATCGTTCGAGATCGAATCGGCGATCATCGCTCGCGAATCTGCAGTCGGCATCGACGTCGGCACGCGCCGCAGCGACGTCGACGAAAAGCTCGTGCTCGAGCGAGAGCGCCTGGTCGGCCTCGAGAAGCGCTGGCAGGACGAGAAGGTCATCGTCGACAAGGTGCTGGCCCTGCGCGCGCAACTGCGCGGCGACGACAAGCCGGTCGATCGGCCGGCGATCGGCGAAGGCGGCGACGTCGTCAAGCCTGCGGGCGCCGCCGTCGAGGCCGAGCCGATCGATCGCGAGAAGGTACTGGCCGAACTGCTCGAGGAGCAGGGCAAGCTCGAAACGCTGCAAGGCGACAAGCCGCTGATCATGCCGTCGGTCGACGCCCAGGCGGTCGCCAGCGTGGTCGCCGACTGGACCGGCATCCCGGTCGGGCGGATGGTCAAGAACGAGCTGCAGGCGATCCTCAAGCTCGGCGAGGCGCTCGGCAAGCGGGTGATCGGCCAGCAACACGGCCTCGACATGATCGCGCGCCGGATCCAGACCTCGCGCGCCCGGCTCGACAACCCGAACAAGCCGATCGGTGTGTTCATGCTCTGCGGCACCTCGGGCGTCGGCAAGACCGAGACCGCGCTGGCTCTGGCCGAGGCGCTCTACGGCGGCGAGCAGAACGTCATCAC
>JBDTUG010000041.1:0-18216 GCA_040007855.1 Caldimonas sp. | reverse complement strand
AGGTTGTTGGCGAGGTCGGTGGCGCCGGTGAAGTCGTCGGCGATGCAGCCGAGCCGGATCATCGGCCCGCCGTGCCGGTCTCGCCGCCCTTGGCGGGAAGCTCGATGCCGGGAAAGATCTTGACTACCGCCGAGTCGTCCTCGCCGGCGTGGCCGGCCGCGGCGGCCATCAGGAACATCTGGTGCGCGGCCGCCGTGAGCGGCAGCGGGAACGACGACGCGCGCGCCGCGTCGAGGACGATGCCGAGATCCTTGACGAAGATGGCGACCGCCGAGAGCGGCGTGTAGTCGCCGGCGATGATGTGCGGCACCCGGTTCTGGAACATCCACGACGAGCCGGCGCTGTTCGAGATCACGTCGTATAGCGTCGTCAGGTCGACGCCCGCCTTCAGGCCGAGCGCGACCGCTTCGGCGGCGGCCGCGATGTGCACGCCGGCGAGCAGCTGGTTGATCATCTTGATGCGCGAGCCGGCGCCCGGCGCGTCGCCCAGGCGATAGACCTTGGCGGCCACCGCGGCGAGCACCTCCTGCACCTTGTCGAAGGCCTCGGGCGCGCCCGAGGCCATCATCGTGAGCTGGCCGAGCGCGGACTTGGCGGCGCCGCCGGAGAGCGGCGAGTCGATCATCAGGATGCCGTGCTCGGCCAGGCGCGCGCCCAGCCCTTCGGCGACCTCGGCGGCGACCGTCGAGCAGGCGAGGACGACGCTGCCCGGACGCAGGCCCTCGACCGCGCCGGCCGGGCCGAACAGCGCCTGCTCGGTCTGGCGGGCGTTGACGACCACGACGAAGACTGTGTCGCAGGCCGCGCCGAGCCCGGCAGCGCTGGCCGCGGCGACGCCGCCCTGCGCGGCGAACTCGGCGAGCGCCGCCGCCTGCACGTCGTAGGCATGGGTCGCGAAGCCGGCGCGCAGCAGCGAGCTCGCGATGCCCCTGCCCATCGCGCCCAGGCCGATCACGCCGACGCTCCTGCCCTTGTCCATGCTCGTCTCCCGTGCCCGTTCGCCTGCGCCATCGCCTCGCGCCCGCCAGGTGGCGGGCGCAGCAGGCTATCAGACACCGGAGCGGATGGGGCTGGCCGCGCCTCGCGCGACGCGGGTCGCCCGACCAGCGGACGTTGAAGAATCGCCCGTTCTGTTCAGCGTGCAAGACGGCCCCGCGACAGGCCGACCGCGACCAGGCTCAGAAGCCGTACAGCTCGGCCGGGTTGTCCACCAGCACCTGCTTCCAGTGTGCTTCGTCGGCCACGCAGCTGCGCGCCCAGGCGAGCATGTCGGCGTCGACCGGCACGGGCCGGGTGTTCGGATGGGGCCAGTTGCTGGCCCACAGGCAGCGCTCGGGAAAGCGCGCGGCCAGGGTGCGCGCCAGCAGCGCCACGTCGTCGTAGCCGGGCGGGCCAACCCGCGAGGTCTCGTACGGGCCGGACAGCTTGATCCAGGCCTTGCCGGTCTCGATGATGCGGCAGAGGGCGAGGAAGGCGTCGCTGTCGGGCGGCACCGGGCGCAGGAACTTGCCGACGTGGTCGATCGCCAGCCGGCCGGGCAGGCGCATCAGCATCGCCTCGTGTTGCGGCGCTTCGTTGCCGTCGATCTGCAGGTTGATGTGCCAGCCCAGCGGGGCGATTCGTGCCGCCATCCGTTCCAGGCTCGACCAGGGCAGGACGCCACCGGCCAGCATCATGAAGCGGACGCCGCGCACTCCGGCGGCGTGCAGGCGCTCGAGCTCGGCGTCGCTCGCTTCGGGCGCCACGACGGCGATCCCGCGCGCGCCGGCGCCGAGCTGCTGCATCGCCGCCAGCGTGCAGCGGTTGTCGAAGCCGTAGCCGGTCGGCTGGACGACGATCACGCGCGTCAGGCCGAGTTCGCGCTGCACGGCGCGGTAGGCGGCGGCGGGGGCGTCGGGGGGCACGAAGGTCGCGGTCGGCGCGAGCGGATAGCCGGCCTCGTAGACGTGCATGTGGCAGTCGCAGGCGTCTTGCCAAGGCGCGGTCATGGCGTTCTCCCCGAACGATCGTGGATCAGGCCGGCGGGCGGGCCGGCGCTTGCCAGCGGCGAATCCGGGTTGCCAGCGCGGCGTTGACTGCGCCCGGCGGAATTTCGCCGCGCAGCAGCGCCGCCACCTGCGCCACCGTCTCCATCGCCTGGTGCTCGATCGCCGGCAAGGTCAGGCCGCCGATGTGCGGCGTCGCGAGCACGCGCGGGTGGCGCGCCAGCTCGGCGCTCGGCATCTGGTCGGGGGCGCGGCCGACGTCGAGCGCACAACCGCCGAGGTGCCCGGAGTCGAGCGCCGCGAGCAGCGCCGCTTCGTCGACCAGCTCGCCGCGCGAGGCATTGACGAAGAAGCTGCCGGGCGCCATCGCCGCGAAGGCGGCGGCGTCGATCAGGTCGCGGGTGCCGGCGTTCGAGACGGCGAGGCAGACGACGAAATGCGACTCCCCGAGCAAGACGTCGAGCGGCACCCGGCGCAGCCGCTCGCTCTCTTCGACCGCTTCGGGCGCGCTGACCCGCACCTCCATGCCGAACGCCAGCGCCAGCTCGCACACGCGCCGGGCGATCCGCCCGTAGCCGATCACGCCGAGGGTCGAGCCGCGCAGCTCGCGGCCCATCAGCGGCAGCGGCGTCGTGCCGCCGTGGTAGGCCTCGGTGTAACGGCCGAGACCCCGCCCGAGGTCGATCATCATCGCGACGACCCATTCGGCGACCGCCGGCACGAATCCGGCACTGGCCTGGGTGACCAGCACGCCGTGCGCGCTGGCCGCGGCGACGTCGACGGTGCTGATGTCGACCGCGCAGCGAACGAAGGCGGCCAGTTGCGGCAGCTCGCGGAACAGCCGTTCCGGCCCGGCGGTCTGGCGGTACGCGATCAGCAGCTCGCAGTCCCGCGCCGCCTCGAGCAGCGCCGGCAGCGCCAGCTCGCGCGGCTCGGGGTTGAAGCGGACCTCGGCGATCGCCTGAAGCGCCGCCACCGCACGCGGCCCGAAGTAGTGGGCGAGCTTGTCCGGCGGATGGCTGACGAAGACCGTGCTCATCGCTTCCTTCGAGTGCGTACCGGTGTGCCGGGGAGGGCTCAGGCAGCCTGGAAGAGGCTCGCCAGGCCGGGCGGCGCCTCGCCCATGCGCGAGCGGAACAGCCATTCGTCGGTGGCGCGCAGGCGCCGGCAGACCTCGCGGCCGATGTTCATCTGGATCAGCGCGAACTGCTCGGTGTCGCGCTCGAACAGGCGCAGGAGGTCGGCCGCGTCGAGCTCGATCGCCCGGCAGTCCTCGTCGGCACGCACCGAGGCGCTGCGCGGAAACAGGTCCATGATCGCCATCTCGCCGAAGCAGTCGCCTGCGCCGAGCCTGTGGACGACGATCTCGCGTCCCTGCCAGTGCTTCACCACGGCGGCGCGGCCGGCCTCCAGCACGAACATCGAGCCGGCCGGATCGTTCTCGCGGAAGAAGAAGCCGCCTGCCGCGACCGCGACCGCGCGCGCCTGCTCGAGCAGGAAGCGCAGCGCGTCTTCGCGGATGGCGCCGAAGACCGGCATCCCTTGCAGCAATTCGATGCGTGACGGCAGCACGGCATTCCTTTCGGGTGGGCGGAAGCGATGATGCCGCGTTGCGCCGCCGGTGGAACAATCGGCCGATGGACGACGAAAAATACCTGGCCCATGCGTTCCGGCTCGCCGCCAAGGGCCATGCCGAGGGCGGCTGCCCGATCGGCGGCGTGCTGGTGGCCAATGCCGGGGGCGCCGTCCTCGGCGAGGGCCACAACGCGCTGGTGCAGGAAGGAAACCCGATCCTGCACGGCGAGATGGCGGCACTGCGCAGCGCCGGTCGGCTCGCGAATCGCCACGACACGACGATGTACACGACGCTGCAGCCCTGCTTCATGTGCGCCGGCACGATCGTCCAGTTCGGCATCCCGAGGGTCGTCGTCGGCGACGTTGCCAACGCGTCGAGCGACGAGACGATCCGCTTCATGCGCGGCAAGGGCGTCGAGGTCGTCGTCCTCGACCCGCAGGCGAGCCCGGCGGCGCGCGACTGCATCGCCCTGGTGGCCCGGTTTCGCGCCGAGAAGCCCGAGCAGTGGCTGGAAGACTGGGGCGGCGGCCCGAATCCGGCGCTCACGCCCCGGTGAGCCGGGCGCGCCCTCGGCGCGCTCGCCTCGGGCTCGCCTCAGGACGCCGCGTCGGCCTGCTGCAACAGGCGCGCGCCGCCTGGGCGACTATCGCCGGGTTCAGGCGCCGGCCAGCTTGCCGATCAGCTCGTGCAGCACCTGGCGCATCTGGCTGAAGCCGAGCGCGCTCGGCAGCCATTCGAGCACCGGCTTCTCGAGCCGGCGCGCCAGGCCCATCGGCGCCGCCTCGATCCGTACTCCCGGCCCGGCCGCCTCGCTGAAGGCGCGCAGGGCGCGTGGCATGTGGTAGCCGTGGGTGACCAGGACGATGTGATCGACGCCCGCGGGCTTGAGCATTGCGACGGTGCGCGCGGCGTTCTCGCGGGTATCGCGCGACTCCTCCTCGAGCCACCTGAGCGGCCACTTGAAGTCCTCGGCGGCGATCTTGGCGGCGACGCGCGCTTCCGGCGCGGCGTCGGACTGGCCCCAGCCGACGCCACCGCTGAAGGCGATCGGCGCGCCGGTCTCGCGGGCCAGCCAGATGCCGTAGCGCAGGCGCTCGAGCGAGGCGTAGTGCAGGCTGCTCACGCCGTACTCGGGGGCGAACGGCTCGACCCCGGCGCCCAGGATGACGATCGCCACCGGCTTTCTCGCCACCACCTCGGCGCGCAGTTCGCGCACCCGGTCGAAGCTCAGCGCCGTCGGCGGCTGCAGCAGCAGCGAGAGGCCGCGCGCAGCGCCGCTGCAGGCGGACAGCCAGAGCAGGACGACGCTGATCACGATCAGCAGCCAGCCGAGGCCGCGCCGCGGCAGCAGGAGCCGGGCGCCGACCAGCGTGAGAAGCAGCAAGGGAACCGGCGGCAGCAGCAGCGCCGCCAGCACCGGCTTCCACGATTCGATCCCGAGCATCACCAGAAAGCTGTTCACGATTCCTGTTTTTCGTTCGTTGTTGGCGGCACGAGAGCCCGCGATTGTGCCCAAGGCGCGTCCTTCCTGTCGGTGCCGCCGGGCGCTGCGGCGCATCATTGCCAAACTTTCCCGGGAGATCGAGCGATGAATGACCGTGCCAGGGCACTGCGCGAACGGCTGATCCGAAATTTCGACGAGGTGGCGAAGACCCGCGAGCAGCGCGCGCCGCTCTACGACGGGTTGTCCGCGCGCCTCGCTGCGGGCACCGCGGCGGTCGGCCTCGGCATGGCGATCGACATCGTCGCCCCCGGCATGCGCTCGTGCCCCTATCACCTGCACCATGCCCAGGAGGAGGCCTTCGTCGTCCTCGAAGGCCGCGGCACGCTGCGCGTCGCCGGCGAGATGCTCGAGCTCAAGACCGGCGACGTCGCCTTCCTGCCGCCCGGCCCGGACTATCCCCACCAGATCATCAACAGCTCCGACGCACCGCTGAAGTACTTGTCGATCAGCACCCGGAAATTCCCCGAGGTGGTCGAGTACCCCGATTCCGGCAAGTACCTGGCGATGGCGGGCGGCGCCGGCGCCGACCGCTTCGAGCGGATCGGCCGGCTGGCCGAGAACCTCGACTACTGGGACGGCGAGCCATGAAAGCGGCCGCCCGAGGCGGCGCTCCGACGGACGGTCCGATGCCGTTGCGCCTCGCCGCTTGCTAGACTCAGCCGGCTCCGCATTCCTCGCCGATGTCCTCCCGGATCGTTTCGTCCCTGCAGCGCAAGCTGCTGCCCTTCGTCCTGCTCTCGCTGGTTCTGGCGCAGACGCTCGGCGCGCTGCATCGCGTGGTGCACGCGCGCGGGGCCGTGCCGCAACTGGCGGCGAAGGCGGCGCCGCACGGCCTGGCCGCGCTGTTCGCCGGCCACGCCAGCGAACAAGGCTGCGAGGTCTACGACCAGCTGAGCCACGCCGATCTCCTGCCCGGCGTCGCCGCGGTCGTCCCGGTCGTCGTGGCGGTCAGGGCAGTCGAGCCGCTTCGGCTCGCGTCGCACCCGACCGGTCGGTGCGCGGGCTTTCTCGCGCGCGCTCCTCCCCGAGTGGCCTGAACCAGAGCGGCCCCCTGCGGGCCGCGTTGCCGGGTGCGATCGCGCCCCCGGGCGTTCAGTCCAT
Organism: Caldimonas sp.; assembly: GCA_040007855.1. Lineage (GTDB taxonomy): Bacteria > Pseudomonadota > Gammaproteobacteria > Burkholderiales > Burkholderiaceae_C > Schlegelella_A. The sequence continues at coordinate 12,050 of JBDTUG010000041.1, read as the reverse complement.
CGACGGGAGTTTTCATGTCCACACGTTTCATCGTCGCGCTTTGCGCGGCGGCCTTGCTGCCGTGGCCTGCGCGTGCCGCCGAGAGCGGCGAGCTGCAGGTCATCCGCCAGCAGATCGACGAGCTCAAGGTGGCCTACGAAGGCCGGATCCGTGCCCTCGAGGCGCGCCTGCAGTCGCTGCAGGAACGGCTCGGCGCGGCCGGTCCGGGCGCGCCCGCTGCGCCGGGTACCGAGCCGGCGACGCGCCTGACCCGCGCCGAGCCGGTCGCGCCGGCAGCGCCCGCCGCGACCGCCCCTCAGCCCTCGGCGCAGGACTCGGCCTCGGCGTTCAACCCGGCGATCTCGCTGATCCTCAACGGCACCTATGCCCGCCTGTCGCGCGACCCTTCGCTCTACCGGCTGCAGGGCTTCGTCCCGAGCGGCGGCGAGGTCGGGCCGGGCCAGCGCAGCTTCTCGCTCGGCGAGTCCGAGCTCGTCCTCGCCGCGACGATCGACCCGACCTTCTCCGGGCGCCTGATCGCGTCGATCGGCAACGACGACAGGATCTCGGTCGAGGAGGCGGCGTTCGAGCGCCAGGGCGTGTTCGAGGGCGCGACCCTGAAGGGCGGCCGGTTCCTGTCGTCGATCGGCTACCTCAATTCGCAGCACGCCCACGCCTGGGACTTCGTCGACGCGCCGCTCGCCTACCAGGCGTTCTTCGGCGGGCCGATGAAGACCGACGGCATCCACCTGCACTGGATCGCGCCGACCGAGCGTTACCTCGAACTCGGCGCCGAGCTCGGCGCGGGGCGCGACTTCCCCGGCAGTGGCGCGGCGCGCAACGGCGTCGGCTCGGCGGCACTGTTCGCCCACGTCGGCGACGACATTGGCGAGAGCGCGAGCTGGCGCGCCGGGATCTCGTTCCTTGGCCACCGCGCGACGCAGCGCGACTATGCCGACGGCAACGCCGCAGGCGCGCCGGTGACGAACCGCTTCGACGGGCGCAGCCGCACTTGGGTGGCCGATGCGATCTACAAGTGGGCGCCGGCCGGCAACGCGACCCGGACCAGCCTGAAGCTTCAGGGCGAGTACTTCCGGCGCAGCGAGTCCGGAACGCTCACCTACGACGTCGACGGCGCCGCGGCCGGCAGCGCCTACCGTTCGCGCCAGGACGGTTGGTACGTGCAGGCGGTCTACCAGTTCATGCCGCAGTGGCGCATCGGCCTGCGCTGGGACCGGCTCGACGCGGGTCGGTCGCGGATCGGCGCGGTCGAGAGCGGCGCGCTGGCGGCCGCCGACCTGCCGATCCTGCAGGGCGCGCGGCCTTCGCGTGCGACGGTGATGGTCGACTACTCGCTGTCCGAGTTCAGCCGCCTGCGCCTGCAGCTCGCCGCCGACCGGAGCAACCCGGCGGCGACCGACCGCCAGCTCTACCTGCAATACATCATGAGCCTCGGCGCGCATGGTGCTCACGCCTTTTAGGAGCCGCGCCATGACACGCCTGTTTCTGTACGGCCGCGCCGCCCTCGCGCTGCGACCGGCCTTCGCTTCGCTCCTGCTGCTCGCGATCGGTCCGCTTGCCCATGCCGCGCTCAACGTGGTCGCCTGCGAGCCGGAGTGGGCGGCGCTCGCGCGCGAGCTCGGCGGCGACCGGGTCAACGCCAGCTCTGCGACCAGCGCCGCCCAGGACCCGCATCACGTCGAGGCGCGGCCGAGCCTGATCGCGCGCATGCGCGGCGCCGACCTGGTCGTCTGCACCGGCATGGACCTCGAGGTCGGCTGGCTGCCGGTGCTGATCAAGCAGTCGGGCAACGCACGCCTCGCGCCGGGTGCGCCGGCCTACTTCGAGGCCGGCCGCCAGGTCGCGCCGATCGACGTGCCGGCCCGGCTCGACCGCGGCGACGGCGATGTCCACGCCCAGGGTAATCCGCACATCCAGCTCGACCCGCGCAACATCGCCACGGTGGCGACCGCGCTGGCTGCGCGCCTCGCCCAGCTCGACCCGGGCGGCGCGGCCGCCTACCAGGAGCGATTGCAGTCGTTCCAGCAGCGCTGGGGCGCGGCCACAGTACGCTGGGAACAGCAGGCCCAGCCGCTGAAGGGCCTGGTCGTCGTCGCCCATCACAAGAACATGGGCTACCTCTGGAATTGGCTCGGCGTGCGCGAGATCGCCACGCTCGAGCCCAAGCCCGGGGTCGAGCCCAGCGCCAGCCACCTCGCCGGGCTGAACGCGTTGCTCGCGCGCCAGCCGGCCAGGCTGGTCGTGCGCGCTGCTTACGAGGACCCGCGGGCGTCGCAATGGCTGGTCGATCATGCGAACGTCCGCGCCGTGGCCTTGCCGTTCACGGTCGGCGGCAACGACAAGGCGCGCGACCTGTTCGGCCTGTTCGACAGCACCGTCCAGCTCCTGCTCGACGCCGCGCGATGAGCTGGAACGGGTTCGACCTCGCGATCCTCGCCCCCGCCTTCCTGGCCGGGCTGCTCGTCCTCGCGACCCACGTGCCGCTGGGCGCGCAGGTGCTGAAGAAGGGGATCGTCTTCATCGACCTGGCGATCGCCCAGATCGCTGCCCTCGGCGTGATCGTTGCCGGGATGTTCGAAGTCGCGGCGCACGGCTGGCAGATCCAGGCCGCCGCCGCCGCCGCGGCGCTCGCCGGCGCCTTGCTGCTCGACTGGACCGAGCGCAAGTGGCCGCAGGTGCAGGAGGCGCAGATCGGCGTCGTCTTCGTTCTGGCGGCGAGCGCCGGTCTGCTGCTGCTGGCGAAGAACCCGCACGGCGGCGAGCACCTGCGCGACCTGCTCGCCGGCCAGATCCTCTGGGTCGGCTACCCGCAGCTGCTGTTCCCGCTGGCGGCGACCGGGGTCGTTCTCGCCGTCTGGTTCGGCCTGCGCGAGAGGCTGCCGGCGCGCGCGTTCTACCTGCTGTTCGCCGTCGCGGTCACGGTCTCGGTGCAGCTGGTCGGCGTCTACCTGGTGTTCGCGACGCTGATCGTGCCGAGCCTGGGCGCGCGCGATTGGAGCGAGCGGCGCCGTCTGCCGCTGGCCTATGCGATCGGCGTCGCCGGCTATGCCCTCGGCCTCGCCCTCTCGGCGGCGCTCGATCTGCCCTCGGGGGCGCTCATCGTCTGGTGCCTGGCCGCACTTGCGATGCTGGCGCACGCGCTTTCACCGCGCCGCGCCGCATGAGGCCGCGGCGCGACCCCATCGTGCCGCGCCACGACCGGCGCTTTCAGGGCGCGAGCCGCTCGCGCAGCCAGGCGCCGCCGTCGAGCCGATAGCGCAGGCGATCGTGCAGGCGCGACTTGCGGCCCTGCCAGAACTCCCAGAGCTCGGAGCGGAGCCGATAGCCGCCCCAATGCGGCGGCCGCGGCGGCCTCAGCATGAACTGGGCGCCGTAGCGGGCGGCGTTGACGACCAGGGTCGTGCGCGAAGCGATCACCTGGCTTTGCGGCGACGCCCACGCGCCGATCCGGGAGTCGAGCGGCCGCGACGCGAAATAGACGTCGGATTCCTCGGCCGACACCCGCTCCACCGTGCCCTCGATACGCACCACTCGTTCGAGTTCGACCCAGTGGAATTGCAGCGCAGCGGCGGGGTGGGCGGCGAGCTCGCGGCCCTTGCGACTCTCGTAGTTGGTGAACCAGCTCAGGCCACGCTCGTCGCAGCCCTTGACCAGGACGATCCGGGTCGACGGCCGGCCGTCGGCGCCGACCGTCGCCAGCGTCATCGCGTTCGGTTCGGGGAGCTCGGCGGCGATCGCCTGCTCGAGCCAGGCAGAAAACTGCTGCAGGGGGTCGGCGTGCGAGGCCGACTCGTCGAGCTCGGCGAGTTCGTAGCTCTTGCGCAGGGCGGCGAGGTTGGTCACGCGGCGAGTATAGGAAGTCGCCCAGGGCCTGCGGACGCCGGCGCGGCCGGAGCGGGTTCGCCGCTTGCCGCGAACCGGGGCTTTTCCCACGCGCACTTGTGCTTACGGGGAATGCCTTAAGTAGACCTCCCACTTCCTGATTCGGCGGGCGTCTCCCATCCTCGGGCCATGCCGACACTGCGTTCCGTGATCGTTCTGGCGGCCGGCAGAGGCTCGCGCTTCGGCGCCGGCTCGCACAAGCTGGCCGCGCCGCTCGGCGAGCACAGCGTGCTCGCGACGACGCTGCGCCACGCGATCGCCAGCCACCTGCACGTCGTCGTCGTCACCACCGAGCCGTTCGCCGATCTGGCGCGCAGCAGCGTCGCGGCGCGCGACGTCGTGCTGGTTCCGGAGGTCGGCAGCGACGGCCAGCCGGGCGTCGGGATGGGCCACTCGATCAGCGCCGGCGTCAGCGCCCGCCCGCATGCCGCCGGCTGGCTGATCCTGCCCGGCGACATGCCGCTCGTGCAGCCAGCCACCCTGCAGGCGGTGGCGCGGCGGCTCGACCAGCATTCGGTCGTCTACGCGCAGTACCACGGCAAGCGCGGCCACCCGGTCGGCTTCGCCGCCGAGCTGTATTCCGAGCTGGTGGCGCTGACCGGCGACGAAGGGGCGCGCCGCCTGGTCGCCCGCTACCCGGCGTTCGGCCTCGAGCTCGACGATCCCGGCGTCCTGGTCGACATCGACACCGCCGCCGACCTGGAATCGGCGCGCCGCGCCGTACCGCTCGCCCGGGCCTCGGCCAGCGTCGCCCGGCCCTGACCGGCCGGCGCCGGGTGCGCCTAGGCGGTGAGGGCGTTGCGGCGGGCGAGATCGACCAGCCGCTCGATGTCGCGATCGCGGATGCCGCAGTTGCGCAGCGAGGTAGCGGTCTCGACCAGGTAGGAGAGGGTGCTGCCGTAGCGCCCGTTCGCCGAGCGCAGGATCTCGACCATCTGCGCATCGGGCAGCTGCCCGGTGTGGCTCGGGCTCCTGCGGTCGAGCGTGAAGGCGAGGGCGCGGACCACCCCGAGCGGGGTCCGGCAGGGCAGCCACTTCGGGTCGTACACGCCGGTCGGCATTTCCCGGCCCCAGAGGCGGTGCAGCTCGGCATCGGCGCGCGACCGCTCGACCCGGTAGGCCCGGCCGCGGCACGATCCGCCGCCGACCAGCGCGAACACCAGCCCCGGGCACTCCGGTGTGCCCCGGTTGATGCGTGAGCGCATGGTCAGGGCGCGGTGCCAGCCGTAGACGGTGGCCGGGCGATCCTCGACCGAATCGAACTCGGGCCGCCAGATCAGCGAGGCGTAGCCGAAGATCCAGATGTCGCCCTGGCCGCCCCAGGCGTCGAGGGTTTCACGGAGCAGGCGTACCGGGTCGCGACCGCCTTGCACGAGGGCCTGATGCGTGTTCATGGGCACCTAGAATCGGCCAACGCCAGACCGAACGATCTGCCCGAGGACTCCATGAGCGAACCCCAGAAGCCGCTGCCGAGCAATTCGTCACGCACCGTCGTCATTGTTGCCGTCGCCGTGTTGATCGTGGTGGCCATTGCAGGAATCGTGCTCGCCGGGCGTCGCGCGCCCGTCGAAGCCGGCGCCGGGGCGTCGGCCCCGGCGGTCGCCATGGCCCCTGCCGCCTCAACGCCGCAGGCCGCTTCCGCGCCGACAGACCCGGTGCCGAAGGACCTGGTCTTTGCCCCCGGGTCCGACAAGCTGCCGGCCCGCTCCTCGGAAGGGATCGCCGCGTTCGCCGACGCCGCGCGGGCCAGCGCCAGCTCGATCCGCCTGAGCGCCCGCTACCTGACCGGCGAGAACAAGGCGCGCGACTTCGAGCTCGCCAAGGCGCGCACCGGCGCGATCCGTCATGCCCTGGAGGCGAACGGCATCACCTCCAGCAAGATGCAGGTCGAGCTGGTCGAGATGCCGGCTGGCAGCCTGACCGCAGCCGACGGCAACCGCGTCGATCTGATCCTTCGCTGAGCGCGCTGCCGACCACCCGAGGACCGGCCCATGAAAGAAGGGGTCGTCGCCGTCACTGAACGGGTCCGCGAGCGCAGCGCCGCCACCCGCCGCGCCTACCTGGCGCGGGTCGATGCCCTGATCGCGCGGCCGCGCGGCCCGGATCGCCTGGGCTGCGCCAACCTGGCCCACGCGACCGCGGCGCTGCCGGCCGCCGACAAGCTGCGCATCGTCGCCGAGCGGGCGCCCAACATCGGCATCGTCACCGCCTACAACGACATGCTCTCGGCGCACCAGCCCTACGAGCGCTACCCTGCCGTGCTGCGCGAGGCGGCGACGCGGCTCGGCGCGACCGCGCAGGTGGCGGGCGGCGTGCCGGCGATGTGCGACGGCGTCACCCAGGGCCGACCTGGCATGGAGCTGAGCCTGTTCTCGCGCGACACGATCGCCATGGGCACGGCGATCGCGCTCTCGCACGACGTGTTCGACGCCGCCCTGCTGCTCGGCATCTGCGACAAGATCGTGCCGGGCCTGCTGATCGGCGCGCTCCACTTCGGCCACCTGCCGTGCGTCTTCGTGCCCGGCGGGCCGATGTCGAGCGGCCTGCCGAACGGCGAGAAGACCAGGGTGCGCGAGCTGCATGCGCTCGGCAAGCTCGGCCGTGAGGCCCTCTACGCGGCCGAGTCGGCCTCGTACCACGGCCCCGGCACCTGCACCTTCTACGGCACCGCCAACAGCAACCAGATGCTGCTCGAGGCGATGGGCCTGCACGTGCCGGGGGCCGCCTTCGTCCATCCGCACAGCGAGCTGCGCGACGAGCTGACGGCCGAGGCGGCCCGCCTGGTCCTGGCCAACGCCGGCTGGGGGCCGGCCGGAGCGGGCGGGGCAGCGCGCCTGACACCGATCGGCCGGTTGGTCGACGAGCGGACGATCGTCAACGCAATGGTTGCGCTGCTCGCCACCGGCGGCTCGACCAACCATCTGATCCACTGGGTGGCGGTGGCGCGCTCGGCCGGCATCGTCATCGACTGGGGCGATTTTTCCGCGCTGTCGCGGGTCACACCGCTGGTCGCCCGCATCTACCCGAACGGCAGCGCCGACGTGAACCAGTTCCAGGCGGCCGGCGGCCCGGGCTTCGTCATCCGCGAGCTGCTCGACGCCGGCTGCCTGCACGGCGACGTCGTCACCGACGCGGCCGGCGGCCTGGCCGACTACACCCGGGTGCCCGGGCGCGAGGCGGCGCGGCTCGCCTGGTCGGCCTTGCCGGTGGCGAGCGGCGACGATTCGGTGCTGCGCCCGGCGACCCGCCCTTTCAGCGAGGAAGGCGGGCTGAAGCTGCTCGAAGGCAATTGCGGCCGCGCCGTGATCAAGGTCTCGTCGGTGCCGGCCGACCGCTGGCTGGTCGAGGCGCCGGCCGCGGTGTTCGACTCGCAGGAAGCGATGCTCGAGGCCTTCGCCCAGCGCCGGCTCGATCGCGACGTGGTCGTGATCGTCCGCTTCCAGGGCCCGCGCGCCAACGGCATGCCCGAGCTGCACAAGCTGACGCCGCCGCTCGGCGCCCTGCAGAAGCAGGGCTTCCGGGTCGCCCTCGTCACCGACGGGCGGATGAGCGGCGCCTCGGGGCAGATCCCGGCGGCGATCCATGTCAGCCCCGAGGTGCTGGCGGGCGGTGCGCTCGGCAAGGTGCGCGACGGCGACCTGGTCCGCGTCGACGCGCTGAACGGCCGTCTCGAGGCGCTGGTCGACCCGGCCGAGTGGCAGTCGCGCGAGGTCGCGGTGCTGCCGCCCGAGCAGGCGGACGACAGCGGCCACGGCCTCGGCCGCGAGCTGTTCGCCGGGATGCGGCGCAACGTCCGGTCGGCCGAGGAGGGCGCCTGCTCATGGCTGTGACCGCCGTCGCCGCGCCGCTCGATCCGCTCGAGCTCGCCGCGCCCGGGCCGGTCATCCCGGTGATCGTCATCGAACGGCTCGAGCACGCCGTGCCGATGGCGCGGGCGCTGCTCGCCGGCGGGGTGCGGGTCCTCGAGGTGACCTTGCGCACCCCGGCCGCGCTCGCCGCCATCGAGGCGATCGCTCGCGCCGTGCCGGAAGCGATCGTCGGCGCCGGCACGCTGCGCAACGCCGCCGACGTGCGGGCGGCGCGGTCGGCCGGCGCGCGCTTCGGCGTCAGCCCCGGCTACAGCAGCGCCGTCGCCGCGGCCTGCCGCGCGCTCGCCTTGCCGCTCTTGCCCGGCGTCGCGACCGCGAGCGAGGTGATGCAGGCGGCCGACGACGGCTTTCGCTTCCTCAAGTTCTTTCCGGCGTCGGCGGCCGGCGGCGCGGCGATGCTGAAGGCCTGGGCCAGCCCGTTCGCCGACATCTTGTTCTGCCCGACCGGCGGCATCGGCATCGACAGCGCGCTGTCCTGGCTGGCGCTGCCCAACGTCAAGGTCGTCGGCGGCTCGTGGCTGACGCCGGCCGAGGCCTTCGCTACCGGCGACTGGCCGCGCATGACCCGCCTGGCCCGCGAGGCGAGCAGCCTCAGGCCTTGATCAGGCGTCGCGCTCGATCAGCTCGATCTTGTAGCCGTCGGGGTCGGTGACGAAGGCGATCACCGTCGTACCGCCCTTGACCGGACCGGCTTCTCGAGTCACCGCGCCGCCGCCGGCGCGAATCTTCTCGCAGGCCGCTTTCGCGTCGTTCACGCCGATCGCCAGATGGCCGAAGGCGGTGCCGATCTCGTATTCGCCGACGCCGTGGTTGTAGGTGAGCTCGATCTCGGCCTGCTCGGGGTTCGCGCCGTAGCCGACGAAGGCCAGCGAGTACTTCTGCTCCGGCCGCTCGGTCGTGCGCAAGAGCTTCATGCCCATGACCTGGGTATAGAAGTCGATGGAGCGCTGCAGGTCGCCGACCCGGAGCATGGTGTGGAGAAATCTCATGGTGCGTCGAAAATGAAGCAGGTGGTGGAGCCGTGAGCGTACAGCTTGCCGTCCGGGCCGGTGAGCCGGCCTTCGGACGTCGCCATCCGGCCGCCGGCATGGACGATCGTCGCTTCGGCACGCACCAGGGGAATCTGGTCGGTCAGCGGCCGGACGATGTTGACCTTGAGCTCGGCCGTCGTGTAGCCCTTGCCCGCGGGCAGCACCGAGAAGACGGCGCAGCCGAGCGCCGAGTCGAGCAGGGTCGAGAACCAGCCGCCGCGCACCGATCCCATCGGGTTGTAGTGGGCCAGGCCAGGCCGGCCGTGGAAGACGACCCGCCCGTGCTCGGCCTCGACGAGCAGGAAGTCGAGCGTGCGGCTGATCGGCGCCGCCGGCAGCTCGCCGGCGATCATGGCGCGGAAGATCTCGAGGCCGCTCCGTCCGGCCAGCTGCTCGCGCGTCGCGACGCCGAACTCGCGCGTCACCGCACGAACCCTGGCCTCGTCCGCCTGCCATTCGGCGAGCCGGTCGACCGGCGCCTTGTCGTCCTGTATTTTCATGCCGCGGTTTCTCCAATATTTGTACTTGCAATAATTGTAGCTACAATCTTTTCATGAAACGAAACGACACCGCGACGGCGGCACCGGCGAGCCTCTCGCCACGTGGCTGCACCAACCTCAAGCTGCGCCAGTTGACGCGCCGGGTCAGCCGACACTATGACCGGATCGTCAGCACCAGCGGCCTGAAGACGACCCAGTACTCGCTGCTCTCGCATGTCGCCCGGCTCGGCCCGGTGCGCCCGGGCGACCTGGCCGAGGCGATGGAGATGGACGCCTCGACCTTGACGCGAAACCTGCAGCCGCTGGTCGCGCACGGCTGGGTCGAGGTCGGCCCCGGCAGCGACGGCCGCTCGCGCGCCGTCACCGCCACCGCCGCCGGCGAGGCCAAGCGCGCCGAGGCGCAGCGCGAATGGAAGCGCGCCCAGCAGGCCCTCAACACGAAACTGGGCGAAGGGCGCGTCGCCGAGTTGCACGCGCTGCTCGACGACTGCCTGGCCCGCATCACCGAACTCGAGGAAAGCCACGATGGCTGATTCCACCCCAGCGGCCGCGCCGGCCGCGGCCGCACCGGCGCGCCGGGTCGCTTTCTGGCTGGTTCTGCTCGCCGCCGGCGGCATCTTCGCGGTGACGATGGGCGCGCGCCAGTCGATGGGCCTGTTCCTCAGCGTCATCAACTCGACCACCGGCCTCGGCCTGGCGAGCATCAGCCTGGCCTTCGGCGTCGGCCAGCTCTGGTGGGGCCTGACCCAGCCGGCCGCTGGCATCCTCGCCGACCGCTACGGCGCCGGCCGCGTCCTGCTGATGGGGCTGGCGCTGGTCGCGATCGGCACCGCGCTGGTGCCGCTGATGACGACGACGCTCGGCCTGATCTTCGCGATCGGCGTGCTCGCCGCCGGCGGCGCCGGTTTCGCCGGGCCCTCGGTGCTGCTGGCGTCGACGGCGCGGCTCACGCCGCCGGAAAAGCGCGGCATCGCCAGCGGCATCGTCAACGCCGGCGGCTCGTTCGGCCAGTTCGTGTTCGTGCCGATCGCCGGGGCGATCACCGCCGGTTTCGGCTGGGCGATCGCGATCCAGAGCATGGCGGCGATCGTGCTGCTGGCACTGCCGGCCGCCTGGTTCCTGCGCGGCCGGCCGCCCGCCGCCTCCGCGCCGGCGCCGGCCGGTCATCCGGTGGCCGCAGCGAAGCACGAGACGACGCGCGCGGCGATCGGCCGGGCGATGCGCGACCCGAGCTACCGCCTGCTCGCCACCGGCTTCTTCGTCTGCGGCTTCCACGTCGCCTTCATCGCCACCCACCTGCCCGGGGTCGTCGCTGCCTGCCAGCTGCCGCTTTCGGTGGGCGCCTGGGCGCTGGCGATCGTCGGCCTGTTCAACATCGTCGGCAGCCTGGCCATCGGCTGGGCGGTCGGCCGCTGGCGCATGAAGTCGCTGCTGTCGCTGGTCTACACGGCGCGCGGCCTGGCTGTGCTGGTGTTCATGCTCGCGCCCAAGACCGAGGCGGTGGTGCTCGTCTTCGCGGCCTTGATCGGTCTCACCTACCTGTCGACCGTGCCGCCGACCGCCGGGCTGGTCGCCAAGTTCTTCGGCACCGCCCACATGGCCACGCTGTTCGGCTTCGTGATGCTGTCGCACCAGCTCGGCGGATTTCTCGGCGCCTGGCTCGGCGGCAAGGCCTTCCAGATGACCGGCAGCTACGACTGGATGTGGTACGCCGACATCGTCCTGGCCGCCGGCGCGGCGCTGATCCACCTGCCGATCCGCGAAGCCCGGCTGCCGCCCCGCACGGTGGCGGCCTGACTCCTCCTTGTCACCCTGAGCTGCGCGAAAGATCCCGGCGCAGCGAGAGGTCCTTCACTTCGTTCAGGATGACGGGCTCGGCGGCGGCATCGTGTAGTTGAGGGCGAGCCGGCCGCCGTCGACGACGACGACCTCGCCGGTCATGTAGCTGGCCGCGTCGCTCGCCAGGAAGGCGCAGACGGACGCCACCTCGGCCGGCTCGCCGAGCCGGCGCAGGGGCGTGCGGCCGAGAATCCGGTCCTTCGCTTCGGCGCTGCCGAGCACCGCCTTCTGCGCCAGTTCGGTGGCGATCGTTCCCGGCGCGACCGCGTTGACGCGGATGCCGTGATCGGCGAGAGAAAGCGCCATCGCCCGGGTCAGCTGGTTGATGCCACCCTTGCTCGCGTTGTAGCTGGCGATCGTCGGGATCGCCAGCACACCGTTGACCGAGCTCATGTTGACGATCGCGCCGCCGCCCGTCTTCGCCATCTCGCGCGCCACCGCCTGCGCGACCAGGAAGGCGCCCTTGAGGTTGACGCCGATGACGGCGTCCCAGTCGGCCTCGGTGATGGCGAGGAAGTCGGCGGCGCGGAAGATGCCGGCGTTGTTGACCAGGATGTCGATCCGACCGAAGGCGGCCAGCGTCGCCGCGGTGGCGGCCTCGACCTCGCCACGCAGCGCCACGTCGCAGCGGATCGCCCGGGCGGCGGGGCCCAGTTCTTCAGCCAGCGCCTGCGCCGCTGCGGCGTCGACGTCCCACAGCGCCAGCTGCGCGCCGCTCGCCGCGAACAGGCGCGCACAGGCGGCGCCGATGCCGTTCGCCGCGCCGGTGACGACCGCGACCTTGGCGCCGAAATCGAAGCGGACGTCGCTCACGGGAGCACCTTCGTGCTGCGCATTCCGGTATTCGCCCTTGGGCGGCCCGGCGGGCTCATTCGAGTACCTTCGTGCTCCGCACTCCGGTATTCGCCCTTGGGGCGGCCCGGCGGGCT
>JBDTUG010000040.1:0-18736 GCA_040007855.1 Caldimonas sp. | reverse complement strand
ATCTTCTTCTTGATCAGCTTCTCGATGTCGTCGACCAGCCGGGTGTCGTCGCGCGCCACCAGCGTGATCGCCAGCCCCGAGGCGCCGGCCCGGCCGGTCCGGCCGATCCGGTGGATGTAGTCCTCGGCGTTGTACGGGACGTCGAAATTGAAGACCGCCGGCAGGTCGACGATGTCGAGGCCGCGTGCCGCGACGTCGGTGGCCACCAGGATGTCGACCTCGCCCTTCTTGAATGCCTCGAGCGCCTTCAGCCGCTCGTCCTGCGACTTGTCGCCGTGCAGGGCGTTGGTGCGCAGGCCGTCGCGCTCGAACGAGCGCGCCAGGCGGGCGCAGCCGAGCTTGGAGTTGACGAAGATCAGTGCCTGGGTGATCGAGCGCTCCTTCAGCAACTTCAGGACCGCGCGCCGCTTGTCATCGGTCGAGACGCTGTAGAAATGCTGCTCGACGTTGGTGGCCGTGGCGTTCGGCCGGGCCACCTCGACCATCAGCGGGTTCTGCAGGTAGCTCTCGGCGAGGCGGCGGATCTCGGGCGAGAAGGTCGCCGAGAAGAGCAGCGTCTGACGCTGCTTGGGCAGGTAGGAGAGGATCCGCTGCAGGTCGGGCAGGAAGCCGATGTCCAGCATCCGGTCCGCCTCGTCGAGGACGACGTACTCGACCTTGTTGAGGACGCAGTTCTTGGCCTCGATGTGGTCGAGCAGGCGCCCCGGCGTCGCCACCAGCACCTCCACGCCCTGCTTCAGCTCGAGCGTCTGCGGCTTCATGTCGATGCCGCCGAAGACCACCGCGACGCGCAGCTTCGAATGGGCCGCGTAGCCCTTGATGTTGTCGGCGACCTGGTCGGCGAGCTCGCGGGTCGGCGCGATCACGAGGGCGCGCACCGGATGGCGCGCCGGCGACATGCTGGCGTTCTCGTGCGGCAGCATCTTGTGCAGGAGCGGCAGCGAGAACGCCGCGGTCTTGCCGGTGCCGGTCTGGGCCGCGCCCATGATGTCGCGGCCGGCCAGGACGAGCGGGATCGCCTTGGCCTGGATCGGCGTCATCGTCGTGTAGCCCTGGTCGGCGACGGCGCGCTGCAGGAGCGGCGACAGGCCCAGGGCGGAGAACTTGAGGGAGTCTTCGCTCGGCGTCGCGGCCGGCAGGAGATCGGAATCGGATTGCGCCGGCAGATCGGCGTCGCGGGAGGGTTCGGTCATGCTGCAATTATCGCGCCTGTGGCTTTTGACCGCTTGGCGCAGGGCAAGCGCCGCTAGAATCCAGCCCGCTTCGGCCGCCCCGGGCCACGGCCGCCGCCGCCGGCACGAGCGACCACCGGTCGCTTCACATCCCCCTGCCCCATGATCCTCGTCACCGGCGGAGCCGGCTTCATCGGTTCGAACTTCGTCCTCGACTGGCTGGCGCAGTCGGACGAGCCGGTGCTCAATCTCGACGCCCTCACCTACGCAGGCAACCGCGAGAACCTGGCCGCCCTGGCCGACGATCCGCGCCACTGCTTCGTGCGCGGCGACATCACCGATCGCGACCTGGTCGATCGCCTGTTCGCCGAGCATCGGCCGCGCGCGGTCGTTCATTTCGCGGCCGAGAGCCACGTCGACCGCAGCATCCACGGCCCGGCGGCCTTCGTGCATACCAACGTCCAGGGAACCTTCACCCTGCTCGAAGCGGCCCGCCAGCACTGGGCCGGACTGCCGGCGCCGGCGCGCGACGCGTTCCGCTTCGTCCACGTGTCGACCGACGAGGTCTACGGATCGCTCCTGCCGGGCGACCCCGCCTTTGCCGAGACGAACGCCTATGCGCCGAACAGCCCGTACTCGGCGAGCAAGGCGGCCAGCGACCACCTGGTGCGGGCCTGGCACCACACCTACGGCCTGCCGGTGCTCACCACGAACTGCAGCAACAACTACGGCCCGTTCCATTTCCCCGAAAAGCTCATCCCGCTGATGATCGTCAACGCCCTGGCCGGCAAGCCGCTGCCGGTCTACGGCGACGGCCAGCAGGTGCGCGACTGGCTGTACGTGACCGACCATTGCACGGCGATCCGCGCCGTGCTCGCGCGCGGCCGGGCCGGCGAGACCTACAACATCGGCGGCTGGAACGAGAAGCCCAACCTCGAGATCGTGCGCACGGTCTGCGCGCTGCTCGACGAGCTCAGGCCCGACAGCGGCGGCTCCCATGCGCGGCTGGTGACGCACGTCGCCGACCGGCCCGGGCACGATCGCCGCTACGCGATCGACGCGCGCAAGATCGAGCGCGAGCTCGGCTGGCGGCCGGCCGAGACCTTCGAGAGCGGGCTGCGCAAGACGGTGCTCTGGTACCTTGCCCATGGCGACTGGGTCGAGCGGGTGCAGACCGGGGCCTACCGGGACTGGCTCTCGACCAACTACGCCGCGCGCTCCGCACCGGCGGGGCCCGCGCCGCTGGCCCGCGCCGGATGAAGATCCTCCTGCTCGGCAAGAACGGTCAGGTTGGCTGGGAGCTGCAGCGCGCGCTGGCGCCGATCGGCGAGCTGACCGCGCTCGACTTCGACAGCCCCGGCCCGCTGCGCGCCGACTTCAGCGATCCCGAGTCGCTCGCCGCCACGGTCCGCGAGATCGGGCCCGACGTCATCGTCAACGCCGCCGCGCACACAGCCGTCGACCGCGCCGAAAGCGAACCCGAGCTGGCGCGCCGGCTCAATGCCGAGGCGCCCGGGGTCCTGGCGCGCGTGGCCGCCGCCTGCGGCGCCTGGCTGGTCCACTACAGCACCGACTACGTCTTCGACGGCCGCGGCGATGCGCCGCGCGACGAAGACGCGCCCACCGGCCCGCTCAACGTCTACGGACGGACCAAGCTGGAAGGCGAGGAGGCAATCCGCGCCAGCGGCTGCCGCCACCTGCTGTTCCGTACCAGTTGGGTGTACGGCACGCGCGGCGCCAACTTCGCGAAGACGATGCTGCGGCTTGCCGCCGAGAAGGAGCGCCTCTCGGTGATCGACGACCAGATCGGCGCGCCGACCGGCGCCGACCTGATCGCCGACGTCACCGCGCATGCGATCCGGTCCGTGCGCGCCGCAGCGGCGCCGGCCGGCACCTACCACCTGGTCGCCGCCGGCGAGACCAGCTGGCATGGCTACGCGACGCACGTGATCGAGCGGGCGCGCGCCGCCGGCGCGTCGGTCCGGGTCGCGGCCGGGGCCATCGCCGCGGTGCCGTCGAGCGCCTTCCCCACCCCGGCCGAGCGGCCCAAGAACTCGCGGCTCGACACCCGCAAGCTGCAGCGCAGCTTCGACATCGCCCTGCCGGCGTGGCAGAGCGGCGTCGATCGGATGCTCGCCGAGCTGCTTTCGGAGTGACGCCATGACCGCCTCCCGCGCCCGCAAGGGCATCGTTCTCGCCGGCGGCTCCGGCACGCGGCTGCATCCGGCCACGCTCGCCATGAGCAAGCAGCTGCTGCCGGTGTACGACAAGCCGATGGTCTATTACCCGCTGTCGACCCTGATGCTGGCCGGCATCCGCGAGATCCTGGTCATCAGCACGCCGCAGGACACGCCGCGCTTCCAGGCGCTGCTCGGCGACGGCTCGCCCTGGGGCCTGTCGATCGAGTACTGCGTCCAGCCCAGCCCGGACGGGCTCGCCCAGGCGTTCATCCTCGGCCGGCGCTTCGTCGGCGACGCGCCGAGCGCGCTGGTCCTCGGCGACAACATCTTCCACGGCCACGACCTGCAGGGCCTGCTCGATTCGGCCGGCGCGCGGACCCACGGCGCGTCGGTGTTCGCCTATCACGTGCACGACCCGGAACGCTACGGGGTGGTCGAGTTCGACGCCGAGCGGCGCGCCCTCAGCATCGAGGAAAAGCCGACCCGGCCGAAGAGCAACTACGCCGTCACCGGCCTCTATTTCTACGACGAGCAGGTCTGCGACATCGCCGCCGGCATCAAGCCCTCGGTACGCGGCGAGCTCGAGATCACCGAGGTCAACACCCGCTACCTCGAGCAGGGCGGACTGAACGTCGAGATCCTCGGCCGCGGCTATGCCTGGCTCGACACCGGCACCCACGATTCCTTGCTCGAGGCCGGCTCGTTCATCGCCACCCTCGAAAAGCGCCAGGGCCTGAAGGTCGCCTGCCCCGAGGAGATCGCCTATCGCTCGGGCTGGATCAGCGCCGCCCAGCTCGAGGCGCTGGCACGACCCATGCTCAAGAACGGCTATGGACAGTACCTCCTGCGCATGATCAAGGACCGGGTCTTCTGACCCCGCGCCGCCGACCCGTTGCCGCTCCGGCGGCCCTCGACCGCGCTTGTAGAATCCCGCGTTCACCGATTGAACACCTCCCCCTTGGACACCTCCGCCCCCGAATCGACGATCGCGTCGCTGCAGCTGATGCGCCTGCTCGAAGAGCACCCGGACCGCTCGCAGCGTGAGCTGTCGGTGCGCATGGGCGTGAGCCTCGGCAAGACCCACTACCTGCTTCGCGCGCTGCTCGAGAAGGGCTGGGTCAAGGCGCAGAACTTCGGCCGCAGCGACCGCAAGCTCCGCTACGCCTACGTGCTGACGCCGAACGGCGTGCGCGAGCGGTTCCGCCTGACGCGCTCGTTCCTCGACCGCAAGGAACGCGAATACCTCGAACTGCAGCGGCAGATCTCGCTGCTGCGCGACGAGCTGGCGGAGCACGAGGGATGAGCACGATGGCGGAGTCGCGAGTCAAGGTCGTCCCGGTCATCCTGGCCGGTGGCAGCGGCACCCGCCTCTGGCCCCTGAGCCGCGCCCTCCATCCCAAGCAATATCTGGCGCTGGCCGGCGGCGAGACGCTGTTCCAGCAGGCCGCGCTCCGCCTGGCCGCGCTGGCCGGCTCGGGCATCGAGGTCGCCGCGCCGTGCATCGTCGCCAACGAGGAGCATCGCTTCACCGTCGTCGACCAGCTGCGCAGTGCCGGCTTCACCGGCGAAGCGGTGCTGCTCGAGCCGGTCGGCCGCAACACTGCGCCGGCGCTCGCCCTGGCAGCGCTGCAGGCGATGCGCGGTGGCGCCGACCCGGTGCTGGTCGTCACGCCCGCCGATCACGCGATCACCAACGGCCCCGCCTGCACGGCGGCCCTGCGCCAGGCCGTCGCCAGCGCCACGGCGGGCAGCATCGTCGTCCTCGGCATCCCGCCCGACCGGCCGGAAACCGGCTACGGCTACATCCGCACCGGCGCCGTCGCATCGCCCGGCGGCCTGGTCCGGCCGGTGGCCGCGTTCGTCGAGAAGCCCGACCTGGCGACCGCCGAACGCTATCTCGCGGAAGGCGGCTACTTCTGGAACAGCGGCATGTTCGTGCTGCGCGCGAGCACCTGGCTCGGCGCCCTCGAGCGCTTCCGCCCCGACATCGTCAGCGCGGCGCAGGCGGCCTGGCGCAAGTCGTCGAGCGACGGCCCGTTCATTCGCTTCGAGGCCGCGTCGTTTCGCGCCATCCCTTCCGAGAGCATCGACTACGCGGTGATGGAGCCGGCCAGCCGCGCCGGCTCGGGCGTGCCGGTCGAGATGGTCGCGCTCGACGCCGGCTGGAGCGACCTCGGCGCCTGGGACGCCGTCTGGCAGGTCGCCGAGCGCGATGCCGACGGCAACGCCTCGCACGGCGACGCCCTGTTCGCCGACTCGCGCAACACCCTGGTCTACACGACCAGCCGGCTGGTCGGCGTGATCGGCCTCGACGACGTGACGGTCGTCGAAACCGCCGACGCGGTGCTGGTCGCGCATCGCTCGAAGAGCCCGGCGGTCAAGGACATGGTGGCGGCGCTGTCCCTGGCCGGCCGGTCCGAGGCCAGCACGCACGTGCGCGTGCATCGGCCCTGGGGCTGGTACGAGTCGATCGACCAGGGGCCGCGCTTCCAGGTCAAGCGGATCGTCGTCAAGCCCGGCGCGCGCCTGAGCCTGCAGATGCACCACCACCGCGCCGAGCACTGGATCGTCGTCTCCGGCACCGCCGAGGTCACCAACGGCGACGCGGTGGCGATGCTCAGCGAGAACCAGAGCACCTACATCCCGCTCGGCCAGATCCACCGGCTCGCCAATCCGGGCAAGGTGCCGCTCGAGATCATCGAGGTGCAGTCGGGCTCGTACCTCGGCGAGGACGACATCGTCCGCTTCGAAGACAACTACGGGCGATCGTGATGGTCCGCCCGCCGCTTCGTTCGCCGCTTGCCGTAGCCGCGTCCTCGCTCCCCGCTCCCCCGGGCGGGCGCCGCTGAGATGCGCAGCGACGCGAAGATCTTCGTCGCCGGGCACCGCGGCATGGTCGGCTCGGCGCTGGTGCGGCGCCTGCACGCCGGCGGCTACACCCACCTGGTCCTGCGCACGCGCGCCGAGCTCGACCTGCTCGACCAGCGCGCGGTGCGCGAGTTCATGGCCGCCGAGCGGCCCGAGTACGTGTTCATCGCTGCGGCCAAGGTCGGCGGCATCCAGGCCAACGACGTCTACCGCGCCGACTTCCTGCACGACAACCTCGTCATCGAAGCGAACCTGATCCGCTCGGCGCACGACGCCGGCGTCGAGCGGCTGATGTTCCTCGGCTCGAGCTGCATCTACCCGCGCGACTGCGCCCAGCCGATCAGGGAGGAATACCTCCTGACCGGCCCGCTCGAGAAGACCAACGAGCCGTATGCGATCGCCAAGATCGCCGGCCTCAAGCTGTGCGAGGCCTTCAACACGCAATACCGTCGGCGCTACGTCAGCGTGATGCCGACCAACCTGTACGGCCCCCAGGACAACTACGACCTCGCCGGCAGTCACGTCCTGCCGGCGCTGATCAGGAAGGTGCACGAGGCCAAGGCACGCGGCGACGCCGAGCTGGTCGTCTGGGGCAGCGGCACGCCGCGGCGCGAGTTCCTCTACGTCGACGACCTGGCCGACGCCTGCGTCTTCCTGATGGAGAAGGACCTCGCGCCCGAGCTGCTCAACGTCGGCACCGGCGAAGACCTGACGATCGCCGAGCTGGCCGGACTGGTGATGGACGCGGTCGGCTTTCGCGGCCGGATCGTCTACGACAAGAGCAAGCCCGACGGCACGCCGAGGAAGCTGCTCGACGTGAGCCGGCTCGCCGCGCTCGGCTGGCGCGCGAAGACCCCCTTGCGCGAAGGGATCTCCCTAGCCTATGCGGCCGCACCCTTTGCCGGCCAGGCGCCGGCAAGCCACCCCGATACGGTGACATGAACCAATCCAAACGCAAAGTCGCCCTCGTCACCGGCGTGACCGGCCAGGACGGCGCCTACCTGTCCGAGCTGCTGCTCGGCAAGGGCTACGAGGTGCACGGCGTCAAGCGCCGCTCTTCGCTCTTCAACACCGATCGCATCGACCACCTCTACCAGGATCCGCACGTCGACCAGCAGCGCTTCAAGCTGCACTACGGCGATCTCACCGATTCCACCAACCTGATCCGGATCGTCCAGCAGGTTCAGCCCGACGAGATCTACAACCTGGCGGCGATGAGCCACGTCGCGGTCAGCTTCGAGACGCCGGAATACACCGCCAACGCCGACGGCATCGGCACCCTGCGCATCCTCGAGGCGATCCGCATCCTCGGCCTCGAGAAGAAGACCCGCTTCTACCAGGCGAGCACGTCCGAGCTGTACGGCCTGGTGCAGGAAACGCCGCAGAAGGAAACGACGCCCTTCTATCCACGCAGCCCCTATGCGGTGGCCAAGCTCTATGCGTACTGGATCACGGTGAACTACCGCGAGGCCTACGGTCTGTACGCCTGCAATGGCATCCTCTTCAACCACGAGAGCCCGCTGCGCGGCGAGACCTTCGTCACGCGCAAGATCACCCGGGCGATCGCGCGCATCGCGCTCGGCCTCCAGGACTGCCTCTACCTCGGCAACCTCTCGGCGCTGCGCGACTGGGGCCATGCCCGCGACTATGTCGAGATGCAGTGGCGGATGCTCCAGCAGGCGACGCCCGAAGACTTCGTGATCGCCACCGGTGTGCAGTACAGCGTGCGCGAGTTCGTCGAGATGGCGGCGCGCGAGCTCGGCATCGAGCTGTCGTTCAGCGGTACCGGCACGGGCGAAGTCGGCACCGTCGCCCGGGTAGAGGGCGGCAAGGCGAACTGCAAGGTCGGCGACGTGATCGTCAAGGTCGACCAGCGCTATTTCCGCCCGACCGAGGTCGAAACCCTGCTCGGCGATCCGACCAAGGCCAAGGAGAGGCTGGGCTGGGTGCCGACCGTGACGCTGGCCGAGCTGGTCCGGGAAATGGTCGAGGCCGACTATCTCTCGGCCCAGCGCGACAACCTGGTCAAGCAGGCTGGTTTTCAGGCTTACGACTACAACGAATGACGCGCGCGATGATCTTCCGAGCGCCGTACCCGTCGGCCGCGCAGCGTCGAGCGCGTCTCTACGATCGCCGACGCGCGGCGCGCTGAAATGCGTTTCGTGGGCGAACACGCGGGGGCTGTCGATTCCCGGATGCGGCGCCTGTTCACCGGCGACACGCACTTGAGCGCTGTGCTCGGCAATTCCGCATGGCTGATGCTCGACCGCCTGATCCGCATGGCGATTTCGCTGCTCGTCGTTTCCTGGATGGCGCGCCACCTCGGTCCGTCGCGATATGGCGAGCTCGCGTACGGGCTGGCACTGATCGCCCTCTGGCAGGTGATCAGCGCGCTTGGCTTCGAATCCGTGCTCGTGCGCGATGTGGCCAGGCAACCCCTTCTCGTCCACCGCTACCTCGGCACCGCACTTCGCATGCGGCTGGCCAGCGGTGCCATCTGCTGGATAGGCGCGATCCTGGCTGCCGTCTTGCTCGAGCCGAGCGATACATCCGCGCTGATCATCGTGGCGGTCCTGGGAGCGTCGCTGCTCTTCCAGGCAGCGGACGTAGTCGATCTGTGGTTCCAGAGCCAGATTCGCAGCCGCGCCGCCGTCCTGCCGCGACTCCTCGCCTACCTCGGCGCGTCTGCGGTGAGGGTCGCTTTGATCCTGAGCGACGCGCCGGTGTGGGCGTTCGCCTTCGCCGTGGTCGCCGAGACTGCCCTCACCGCGATCGCCCTCAAGCTCGCGTATCGCGGACATCGCACCGGGCAGGCCTGGACGTGGGACCGGAGCATCGCGTTCGCCCTTCTCCGCGAGTCTTGGCCCTTCATCCTCGCCAGCATGTCGGTGATCGTCTACATGCGCATCGACCAGCTGGTCCTGCGACAGCTTTCCAATGCACACGAGCTGGGCCTCTACTCGGCGATGCTGCCCTTCTCGCAGGCGTGGCAGATGATCCCCATGGCCATTTGCGCGAGCGTCTTGCCTCGTCTGTCGGTACTCAAGGAGACCGATCCGGCCAGGTACCGATACCGGGTGCTGCAGCTGTTCTCCTTCATGTTCTGGGCGGGCCTCGGGGTCGCCGCCGTGACGGCTGCTCTCGCGCCGTGGCTGGTCCGCCATCTCCTCGGGGCTGCCTACGCGGATGCCGTCGTCGCTCTTCAGTGGCACGCCTTCACAAACGTATTCGTCTTCCTGGGAGTCGCCCAGAGCGTGACGATCGTCAGCGACCGGACCTCGCGTATCGCGCTCGCGAGAACCTTGCTTGGTGCGGTCGTGAGCCTGGGCCTCAACGTCTTGCTGACGCCACGGTGGGGAGCGGTCGGTGCGGCGTGGGCCGCCCTTGCCGCGTATATGTCGGCCGCCGTCCTGTCCAATGCGGTGCTGGCGCCGGCGTACCTTCGGCTCCAGATGAGAGCGATCTGGCCCGTCCATGCGCAACCTGGCTAAGCGGCTCCTTCCGGCCGCTGCAAAGGAGGCACTGCGCGCAGCCTTCGGGAGCAGTGCCTTCGCCGTCCGCTCGTACGCCCAGGAGGGCGAAGATCTGCTCCTGCTCCGCCTGTTCGACGGCCGACCGCCCGCCGTCTATGTCGATGTCGGCGCTCATCACCCCTTCCGTTTCTCGAATACGAGCCTTCTGCACCAGCGTGGCTGGCACGGCATCAATATCGATGCGCGGCCCGGCTCGATGGCGGCCTTTCAGAAGTCCAGGCCCGACGACATCAACCTCGAGTTGGGCATCAGCCTGGAACACTCGCGACTCTGCTATCACCTGTTTGCTGAGCCCGCACTGAACACCTTCGACCCGACCCTGGCGGCCGAGCGCCGAGCCAATGGATGGGCCCAGACGGCGACTCGGACGATTGAGTGCTTCCCGCTCTCCACGGTCCTGGAGCGGGAGCTGCCCAAGTTCGGGTCGACATCGATCGGTCTGTTGAGCGTCGACGTGGAGGGTCTCGATCTGGAGGTCCTGCGCTCCAACGACTGGACCCGCTTTCGGCCCGGCGCGATCGTCGTCGAGGTGCTCGGGACGGGGGTCCGGTCGATGCTTGGTTCCGAGGTGAACCGCTACCTCGAAGAGGTCGGGTACATGCCGTACTCGAAGCTGATCAACAGCGCCATCTTTCTTCCCGCCGGTTGAGCTCCGGCCATCTTCCCGGCAGGGCCACGCATGACCTTGAAGACGGCAATCTGGCAACTCGCGCGCAGGAGCAGCGTCACTTCGCGTGTGCTGGCGCTGCGCTCCCTGTCGCGCGTCAGCC
Source organism: Caldimonas sp. (assembly GCA_040007855.1). Lineage (GTDB taxonomy): Bacteria > Pseudomonadota > Gammaproteobacteria > Burkholderiales > Burkholderiaceae_C > Schlegelella_A. Next base: position 8,213 of record JBDTUG010000040.1, on the reverse strand, counting down.
ACCTGCAAAGCAGCGGATGGTTCGAGAGTTTCAGGAAGGGCCTGTCCGTCGACGCGTCGGGCTCGCCGATCCCCTGGTACACGTACGGCGCCATCCACTTTCTCGCTTCGCGAGTGAATTCAACGATGTCGGTGTTCGAGTACGGCAGCGGCAACTCGACCCTTTGGTGGAGCAAGCTCGGCGGGCGGGTCACCTCATGCGAGCACGACACCCAATGGCACCGCATGATGAAGGAGCGACTACCCGCCGCCGTCAAATACATTCATGCGGACGTGTCGACAGGCGACTACGCACGGCAGATCCAACAGCAGCACGAGACGTTCGACATCGTCGTAATCGATGGACGGGACCGCGTGCAGTGCGCTAGATTTTCAGCGGCCGCACTGGCGACCCGCGGCGTGATCGTCTGGGACAACAGCGACCGGCCCGACTATCGCGACGGCTACGAGTTTCTCGTCAACCAGGGCTTCCGTCGCGTCGATTTCTGGGGCATGGGTCCGATCAACACGTACGAGTGGAGCACGTCCATCTTCTATCGCTCCGACAACTGTCTCGGCTTGTGAGCTCAAGCCCGATGCGTCCCGGCCGTCCTCCGATATCGACGACCCGCCCCGGTCCCATCGCCGACATGCCGATCCGACCCTTCGCATCCGGACGCCCGGCGCCCGTCGCGGTGTTCGCCTACAAGCGGTCAGTGCATCTGTCGCGCACGCTCGACTCGCTGGCGGCGAATCCGGAAGCCCAGCTCACCGACGTCGTGATCTATTGCGATGCCGCCGGCAAGCCCGCGGACGGCCCTGGAGTCGCCGAAGTGTGGTCGGTCGTAGAAAAGGCCCGCGGGTTCCATTCCGTCACCGCGGTGCGCCGCGACACCAACTACGGGCTGGCGCGCTCGATCATCGAAGGTGTCTCCTCGATGCTCGCGCAGGAAGGCCAGGTCATCGTCGTCGAGGACGACTTGCTCTTGTCCAAGCACTTTCTGCGCTATATGAACGACGGCCTGCAGCGCTACCGGTCGGACGAAAGGGTGGCGAGCGTCCATGGTTATTCATATCCGACGCCCGAGGCGCTACCCGAAACCTTCTTTCTGCGCGGTGCAGACTGCTGGGGCTGGGCGACTTGGAGCCGCGCTTGGGAAGAATTCGACCCTGACGGCAGACGCTTGCTTTCCCGCCTGCGAGAACGCCGGCTCGTCAAGCGCTTCGATCTGGACGGCAGCTATCCGTATACCCGCATGCTCGAGCAGCAGATCGAGGGCATCAACGATTCGTGGGCGATCCGCTGGCACGCTTCGTGTTTCCTGGCCGGTCGACTGACGCTGTATCCGGGGCGTAGTCTGGTTGAAAACATCGGCAACGACTCGACGGGCACCCACTGCGGCACCACCTCCGCCTACTCCCGCGCGCCGACGCCCTTCCCAGTGTCCGTCGGGACGATCGAGGTCGAAGAGTCGCGCGCCGCTCGCGAGGCCTTCGCGCGTTTTCATGCCGGCCAGCGACGCCCATTCGACCGCGCCCGCCGGCTCTTGGCGCGGGCATTGCCGTGGGGCCGATGAACTGGCGCGGCACGGCGCGAGACTGGGCGCCGCCAGTTCTCCTGCGTGCGGTGAGAAAGGTCCGCCGGCGCAGCCTTCGCTTCGGCGGCCGACCGCGCGACTGGGCGGAAGCGCAGGCCGCATCGACCGGCTACGACGCGTCGCTCATCGTCGAGCGGGTCGCTGCCTCATCTCGGGAAGTGCTGGCCGGTCGTGGCGCCTATGAGCGAGACTCTGTCGTCTTCCAGGAGCCCGCGTATCAGTTTCCGCTCTTGACCGCATTGCTCGGCACGGCCTTGAAGAACGACGGCGCGCTGACTGTCGTCGACTTCGGCGGCTCTCTCGGAAGCACTTATCGTCAGTGCCGCCCGCTCCTCGACGGGGTGCGGCCGTTGCATTGGCACGTTGTCGAACAGTCCTTGTTCGTGCGCGCGGGGCAGCGCGAATTTGCCACCGATGAACTGCACTTCGACGCCGCACTCTCCGACGCCTGCGACACGCGCACGCCTCATCTTGTGCTGGCCTCCAGCGTCCTTCAGTACCTGAAGGATCCCTGGCAAGTACTCGACGATCTGGAGGAGACGGGCGCCCGAACCCTCGTCATCGACCGCATGCCGCTGTCGCTCGCACCCGACGATCGACTTTGCATCCAGCACGTGAGCCCGGACATCTACCCTGCCAGCTATCCCTGCTGGCTGCTTTCGCGCGGCAAGGTCTTGGCGCGCCTGCGCCGCCGGTGGCGCCTTGTCTGCGAATATCCCGCTCTCGACGGAGAGTGGCGCACCGACGATGGTCAGTCTTTCGAGTTTCGCGGATTCACGTTCGAGCGTGCTGCATGACGACGCCGGTGTTGCCGATGGCGTTACAAGGAGAGCAGATTGACAGGCTTCTGGCACGATAAACGAATCCTCATCACCGGAGGAATCGGCTTCATCGGCTCCAACCTCGCGCGCCGGCTGGTCGAAGAGTCCGCCCAGGTCACCTTGGTCGACAGTCTGATTCCCAGCTACGGCGGGAATATGCGCAACATCGCCGACATCGCCGATCGCGTTCGCGTCAACGTGTGCGACGTACGCGATCGCTTCGCGATCGAGTATCTGGTCCAACATCAGGACTACCTGTTCAATCTGGCAGGACAGACGAGTCATCTGGACTCGATGATGGATCCACAAACGGATCTGGACATCAACGCATCGGCTCAGCTCTCGATTCTGGAGGCGTGCCGACGCGTCAACCCGGGCATACGGCTGGTGTTCGCGAGCACTCGGCAAATCTATGGCCGACCTGACTATCTTCCCGTCGACGAGCGCCATCCGATCCGCCCTGTCGACGTGAACGGCATCAACAAGCTGGCCGGCGAGGGGTATCACATTCTGTACAGCGGTGTCTACGGCATTCGTTCGACCGTACTCCGGCTGACCAATACCTACGGTCAAGCGATGCGCGTCAAGGACGCAAGGCAAACCTTTCTGGGCATCTGGATCCGGCAGTTGCTGGAAGGCAAGCCGATACGCGTGTTCGGCGACGGGACGCAGGTCCGCGATTTCAACCACGTCGACGACTGCGTCGACGCGATGCTGCTCGCGGCTTCCGACGATACCGCGATCGGCAAGGTCTACAACCTCGGGAGCGAACAGATCGTTTCGCTGAAAGACCTGGCAGCGATGCTCACGTCGCAAATTGCGAAGGGCAGCTACGAGCTTGTCGCGTTTCCGCCCGAGCGCAAGGCCATCGACATTGGCGACTACTACAGCGATTTCTCCCTGATTCGTCGCGAGCTCGGATGGGAGCCGAAAGTGGACCTCGTTGCGGGTCTGTCGCGCACCGTCGCATACTTCGCGAGCAACCAGGAACACTATTGGGAGGCCGCGCGATGATCCGCATGAACGACTTCGCGGCCGAGCCTGACGAGCTGCGCGAAGCGATGCTCGCGGCCGCCGCACGCGTTTTCTCGTCCGGCTGGTACGTGCTCGGCCGGGAATGCGAAACCTTCGAGTCGACATGGGCCGCAGCCTGCGACGTGGCCTGCTGTACCGGCGTTGGGAACGGGCTGGACGCGATCGAGCTGATCCTTCGGGCGCTCGACATCGGTGCCGGTGACGAGGTCGTGACGACCGGCATGACAGCCGTGGCGACCGTGCTCGCAATCAGCAGAGCTGGGGCGACGCCGGTCCTGGCGGACGTCGAACCCGGCACGGCTCTGCTCGACCCGGCCAGCGTCGAACGCTGCCTGTCCGCACGAACGCGTGCCATCGTCGTCGTGCATCTGTATGGACAGGCACGGCAGATGGACGCATGGGTCGATCTGTGCACGCGTCGCGGCCTTGCGCTGATCGAAGACTGCGCCCAGGCGCATCTCGCGCGCTGGTCCGGTCGCGGCGTGGGCAGCTTCGGGGTCGCGGGAGCGTTTAGCTTCTACCCCACCAAGAACCTGGGCGCAGTGGGCGACGCCGGCGCTGTCGTTAGTCACGACGTAGCGCTGAACGGTCGCGTGGCCCGCCTGCGCAACTACGGACAAAGCGAGCGCTACGTTCATCCCGAACTCGGAATGAACAGTCGGCTCGACGAGTTGCAGGCGGCCATCCTGCTGGCTCGCCTGCCCTGGCTCGAGGGCTTCACGCAACAACGGCGCAGGATTGCCGAACGCTACGACGACGAGATCCGTCATGCTGCCGTGCGCAAGCTGCTGCCTGCGGAATCGGCAGAGGCCCATGTGCACCACCTTTACGCGGTTTGCGTCGCCGATCGAGACGGCCTCATTGAGCATCTGGCACGCCGAGGGGTGCAAAGCCTGATTCATTACCCCATCCCGGTCCACAGGCAAGCACCCTTCTTGTCGCTGAAGACCGACCCCCAGGGACTGCGGTGCACGGAAGCCCACGCCGCCACCTGTCTGTCTTTGCCCTGCCATCCGCAGTTGTCGAACGATGACATCGACCGGACGATCGCTGCCGTGAACTCGTTCCAGCACCGGTAATGGAGCACTACGTCACTCTGTTCGACAGCCTTTTTCTGCCGCAGGCGCTGGCCCTGCATGCCTCGTTCCAGCGTAACGCGGGCGCGTATCGGCTGTGGATGCTTTGCGTCGACGTCGAGTCGTTCGACGTGCTGCAACGACTGCAGCTGCCGAACTGCAATCTGATGCGTCTGGCCGACCACGAGACCCCCGCCCTGCTCGCTGCCAAGGCAACCCGCAGCCGGGGCGAATATTGCTGGACGCTGACGCCCCATTCGCCCCGCTTCGTCTTCGACAGCGATCCGACCGTCGATCGAGTGACCTATGTCGATGCCGACATGTGGCTGCGCCGGGACCCCAGGCCGATATTTCGCGAGTTCGAGATGTCGAAGGCGGCAGTGTTGATCACGGATCATGCCTATGCGCCGGAATACGACCAGTCCGCCACGTCGGGCCGATACTGCGTCCAGTTCATGGTGTTCAACCGTCAAGGCAGCGAAACGGTCCGACGATGGTGGGAGGATCGCTGCATCGAGTGGTGCTACGCAAGGTTCGAGGACGGCAAGTTCGGCGATCAGAAGTACCTCGACGACTGGACGACGAGGTTCGACGCCGCGGTTCACGTGCTTCGCCAGCAAGAACTCCTGCTGGCGCCCTGGAACGCGATCCGGTTTCCGTACGGCCCGGCGATCGCCTACCACTTCCACGGGTTGCGGCTCCTGCCCGGTCGTCGGCTCGACGCTGCTGCCGGGTACGCGTTGCCCGAACCGGTGCTTCGATACGTCTACGCGCCCTATGTCGCCGAGTTGCGCACCGCGTTGGCTGTCCTTGAGAGGGCAGGCTTTTCGCCGCGTCCGCAGGCCAAGGCCCCGAGCCTCTATGAAGTGATCCGGAGAGCCACCAGCTCCGCCCTGCGCCCGTCGCTTCGGCGGCACCGCTGGAACATGTTCAGACTCTGAGCAAGGGCGGCCGGCTCGCCTCGCAAGGCGCGACGCCGAAGCGGGCGAAGGGGCGCTGCGAATCCCTCGCCGCGTCTGCAGCTCGAAGGAGTCTCTAGTCTAGACGCGTGAACGTCACAGGCAGTTTGGATCGATGCCGGGCTGGATCGACGGGGCGACGGGTTCGACGCCGTGCGGCGATTTCGCTGGCGGGTCGGGCCTGCGACGAGCGAGTCGGCGCCTGAACGCCCAGAAGACCAGCACCACGATCACGCAGATGGGCAAGAGCTGCACGTAGGCCTCGAAACCCTGCGGCAATGTCGTGTTGAGCTGGTAGAGCGACGCCGCGGCGGCCCACGCTAGCGCCGGCGATCGGCTCTGCAAGCACATGCTGAAGAGCTTGAACGCCGCCAGCACCACCCCCGCCACGACCATGAACTCGCCGAGCCAGAAATCGCCGCCGTAGGTAACGAATAGCGCGGAAAGCTGGCTCGTCGAGCCAACGAAATTGGACGTGCCGAGCTCCGCTTCGAATTGATAGATGCCCATCGTGAACTCCGCGACCGGCGCCCCGATGGCACGCGACACGCCGCGAAACAGCTCCGCGAGGAGCGTCCCGTGCGGCTGAGACAGCACATACGACGTGACGTTCGGATCGAACGACATGATGCGTGCATCCGCCGACAGCACGAAGCGGGCGAGGGAAAGATTGAGCAACTCCTCAAGGGTCACCTGAAGAACGGTGCTGAGAAACACCATGTAGGCAAAGATCATGAAGACGAGGATCGCCACGATGATCGCCTTCGTCCGAGATGAAAAGGCTTTTGGAAACGCGACATACAGGAACAGCATCGCGTACGCCATCAGCAGCAGCGTGCCCCCCTTCGAGCCGGTGAGAAACCCGAAGGCATTGATCGCCAGAACCGCGGCCGCGTCGAAGAGCCTGACTCTCCTCGCTGAAATGCAACGTGCTCCCACATTGAGCAGCACGACGAAGTCAATGAGGCCGTCCAGATATCTGGTTTTCGAGATCGTCGGCGAGAGGGTGAGAAAGTCGATTCGCGAATCGTCCGAAAAAATCCCATATTGCCCGCCTGCAGCGGCATAGTTGAGCGCGAAAAACCCGAGCTTCGCCAGAATGAGCAACGCGATCGCGCGATCGTCGACGATGGCCTTTCTCGACCTCATGAATCGGACAATGCGAAGACCGGACACGACGAACAGCAGGATGCAGAACAGCTCGATCGCGATCGCGGGGATCAGCTTAAACGGGTCGATCGGAAATGGGGAGATGATCGGCAGCGCCAACAGCGCCGCCAATCCGAACATCGCGCCCTGATCGATCACGCCGAGAACGACGATTCGACCAGCAGGCCGGCGGAACAACAGAGGAAGCAAGGCCAACGACGCGACGAGGAGCGCCCATATCAAGGTCGAGTGGAAAAGCGCTGCCGACAGCTGACTCATGGATCGCCTCGCCAACGATTCAGCCGCATCGCGGCGCAATGAACGCCATCAACTTGGCCGCAGTCTGGCGGAAGGCGTCGCCCACTTCTTGCCGGCGATCATCATCGGCTTTTCGACGAGACGGAACGTCAGGTTCGACATCGGCACCAGGATCAGGAAGGTCAGGACCATGCACGCCAGGAAGCTCGGCGTCAGGCCGGCTCCCATTCCGTAGATGCCCATAAAAACGGGACCCAGGGCGTACACGAGGTTGGGATGGTTCAGATAGAGCGAATAGCTGATCTGCCCAATGTGCCGGGTCGCCCTGCCGAGCCACATCGTCGGCCCGATCATCGAACAGGCGATCAGGACGCCGCCGTAGCAAATCGGACACAGAAAGTACGACCACGCGTTCATGGCGATCGCGGCCAGCCCGGCGATCGAGCCGAGCAGCAGGAAATATCCGAACGCCTTTCGTTCGCGACGGTCCGACGGGAAATTGTCGCGATGGACGAGGTGGTAGACCACGGTGCCGACGAGGAAGCTGGGCAGGCTGGTGAGGAAACCATGGCCGGTCGTCAAGGCATGGAGCGTCGAGCCCGCAGGCGTGTCGCCGGAGGCGGGACCTAGCGCCACCACCACCCAGGTGGCACCGAGCATCAGCAGAGTCGACCTCGCGAGGGTTGCCGCGTACCGAGCGATGAGCGGGAAGATGGCATAGAACATCATCTCCACGCCGATGGTCCAGCTCGCCCAGACGATGCCATCCTGGAAAGGCTCGTGGACATTGAAGACGAACAGGACGTTCGCGGCAACTTCGGCGAGGCTGTGCACGCCAGCCGCTCCCTTGAAGGCGAAATCCCTCAACAGATACAGCGGCAGCCAGAAATAGAGAAGCGGCGCGATCCTGAAGAAGCGGGTGACATAGAAGCTCCTCAGTGGCGAACCGGTGCGGACGTGACTATCCCAGGTCAGGCACATCGAAAAGCCGCTGATGACGAAGAAAAGGGTGACACCGGAACCGCCGAAGTCGACGAACGTTTGCAGCCAGCCGGGCACCGGAGGGGCCGGTTTCGGCACCCGGCTCATGTGAAAAACGACGACGTAGACGGCCGCGAAGCCGCGCAGGCTGTCGATGTATCCCAAGCGAGGCGCCGCGGCGAGAGAACCTTCGGGAAGACCGGCCATGGTCACGTGCAATCGAATACCGAGTAAATGCAGTACTGTTTCACGTGCCGCTCCAGCCAGGCCGAACGCCAGAAGGGCGTGTAGAACGTCTCCCGATGGCGAAAGCCGTTCGATTCTCCGTAGGCGACCAGGCTGTCCTCGTCGTAGCGCA
>JBDTUG010000039.1:0-18850 GCA_040007855.1 Caldimonas sp. | reverse complement strand
CAGCTCTTGGCGAGCGGGGTGCGGGCGGTCGAGACGATGACGGCGCTGGTCATGGGAGGCTCCTGTCTTGGGATGCGTCGGCCGAGGCGTTGCCGATCAGCTGGTGATAGAACTGGATCAGCTCGACGTAGTTGGCCGTCGAGATGCGCTCGTTGGTGCCGTGGAAGCGCGCCAGATCTTCCGGGCGGGCGCGCACCGGCGAGAACTTGAAGACGTTGTCGGCGACGGCGTCGAAGTGGCGCGAGTCGGTCGCGCCGATCATCAGCCCCGGCGCGACGACGATCTCCGGATGCAGCTGGCGCACCGTGCGGTTGATCGCGCGGTAGCCCGGCGAGTCGATCGCCGCGACCTTCGACGGCTCGGAGAAGCCGGCCGCCTTCTCGACCCTGATCGCCGGGTTGGCCAGCGTCTCGGCCACGTGCCGGACCACGTCGTCGCTGCTGTCGCCGGGCAGCAGGCGGAAGTTGACCGACGCCTCGGCGCGGCCGGGCAGCACGTTGTCGGCATTGCCGGCTGTGACGATCGTCAGCGCGGTGGTCGTGCGCAAGGTCGCGTTGGCACTCGCCATCTTCTGCAGCTGCGACTCGACGACCGGCCGGAACAGCCAGAGATTGGACAGGAACACCCGGTTCAGCCCGGTCATTTCGGGCGCCATCGATTCGAACATGTCCTGCGCCAGGCCGCGGATGGCGAGCGGCATCTGCCGCTCCTCCAGGCGGACGAGACCGGCGCTCAGCATGCCGATCGCCGAATCGCCGGCGCGCGGCGGCGGCATCGACGAGTGGCCCGGCGCCGCCCTCGCGCTCAGCTGCACGGTGAGGTAGCCCTTCTCGGCGATGCCGACCAGGGCGACCGGCTTGTCCAGCCCCTTGAGGGCGCCCTCGGTGATCAGCAGGCCCTCGTCCAGCACGTACGCGAGGCGGATGCCGCGCTCCTTGAAGAGCCGCGCCACCTGTGCCGCGCCGTGCTCGCCGCCGACCTCCTCGTCGTGGCCGAACACCAGGTAGACGGTCTGGCGCGGCTGGAAGCCGGCGGCGACGCGCAGCTCGACCGCCTCGAGAATCGACATGACGTTGCACTTGTCGTCCCACGCACCGCGGCCCCAGACGAAGCCGCCCTTGACCGCGCCGGAGAACGGCGGCTCCTGCCAGTCGCCCTCGGTTCCGGGCGCCACCGGCACCACGTCCTGGTGCGCCATCAGGGCGATCGGCGGCGCCTTCGGGTCGCTGCCCGACCAGGTGTAGACCAGGCCGAACCGGCCGACGACCTCGCGGCGCAGGGCGGCGTGCAGCTTCGGGAAGCTGGCCTGGAGGTGGGCGTGCAGGGCCTCGAACTCGGCCGCATTGGCGGCGAGGTCGGTCGCCGAGGCAATCGTCTTCAGGCGCACCGCGCCGGCCAGCCGCTCGCCCGCCGCGACAGCGTCGACCGCGACCGGCACGACCGGCGCCACCGACAGTTGCCGCGAGGGCGTGAGCAGCGTCTTGGCGCCCACCGTCACGGCCAGCCCGAGCACGGCGATGCCGAGGACGGCGAGGAACTTGCGCATCGTCAGGGCCGGCCGGCGACGCTCAATTGAAGGACTTCCCTTCCGCGGCCAGCCTGGCCAGCAACGGCGCCGGCTTCCAGAAAGAGCCGTCGTCGTGCGGATTGGCGGCAAAGCGCTTCATCGCCTGGGCGACATTGAAGAGCCCTTGCTGATCGGCGTAGTTCATCGGCCCGCCGCGGTGCATCGGAAAGCCGTAGCCGGTGAGGTAGACCATGTCGATGTCGCTGGCGCGCTGGGCGATGCCTTCGTCGACGATCTTGGCGCCTTCGTTGACCAGCGCGTAGACGAGCCGGTGCACGATCTCCTCGTCGGGAATCTTGCGCGCCGCGATGCCGAGCTCGGCGCGGTGCTTGTCGAGCATGTCGGTCACGACCTTGCTCGGGATCGCGTCGCGCTTGCCGGGGACGTAGTCGTACCAGCCGGCGCCCGTCTTCTGGCCGAACCGGCCCAGCTCGCACAGCAGGTCGGCGGTCTTCGAGTAGCGGATCTCGGGCTTCTCGACGTAGCGGCGCTTCCTGATGTACCAGCCGACGTCGTTGCCGGCCAGGTCGCCCATCCGGAACGGCCCCATCGCCATGCCGAACTTCTCCATCGCCTTGTCGACCTGCTGCGGCGTGGCGCCCTCCTCCAGCAGGAAGCCGGCCTGGCGCGAGTACTGCTCGATCATCCGGTTGCCGATGAAGCCGTCGGTGACGCCGGAGACGACCGTCGTCTTCCTGATCTTCTTGCCGAGTTGCATCACGGTCGCAAGCACGTCCTTCGCGGTCTTCGCCCCTCGCACGACCTCGAGCAGCTTCATCACGTTGGCCGGGCTGAAGAAGTGCATGCCGATCACGTCCTCGGGCCGCTTCGTGAACGAGGCGATCCGGTCGAGGTCGAGCGTCGAGGTGTTGCTGGCGAGGATGGCGCCGGGCTTCATCACCTCGTCGAGCGTCTTGAACACCTGCTCCTTGACGCCCATGTCCTCGAACACCGCCTCGATCACCAGGTCGGCGTCCTTCAGGTCGTCGTAATCGAGGGTGGTCGAGAGCAGCGCCATCCGCTCGTCGAGCTTGTCCTGCTTGAGCTTGCCTTTCTTGACCTGCGATTCGTAGTTCTTGCGCATGACGCCGGTGCCCTTGTCGAGCGCGTCCTGCTTCATCTCGAGCATCACCACCGGGATGCCGGCGTTGAGGAAGTTCATGGCGATGCCGCCGCCCATGGTGCCGGCGCCGATCACCGCGACCTTGCTGATCGCGCGCTGCGGCGTGTCGGCCGGCACGTCGGCGATCTTGCTGGCGGCGCGCTCGGCCATGAACAGGTGGCGCAGCGCCTTCGACTCCGGGGTGACCATCAGGCCCATGAAGAGCTCGCGCTCGTATTTCATGCCGTCGTCGAACTTCATCCGCGTCGACGCGGCGACGGCGTCGACGCACTTGAGCGGTGCCGGGAAGTTCTTCGCCATCGCGCCGACGGTGTTGCGGGCGAACTGGAAGTAGGCGTCGGCGTTCGGGTATTCGACCTTGAGGTTTCTCACCAGGGGCAGCGGCCGCAGGTCGGCCTTCTCGCGGGCGTAGGCGACCGCGGCATCGACCACGTCGCCGTCGACGATCTTGTCGAACAGCTTCTGCCCGGGCTGTCTGGCGAGCACTTCGCTCTTGACCGGCTCGCCGCTGACGATCATGTTGAGCGCGGTCTCGACACCGAGCACACGCGGCAGGCGCTGGGTCGCCCCGGCACCGGGGATGAGGCCGATCTTGACCTCGGGCAAGGCGACCTGGGTGCCCGGTGCGGCGACCCGGTAGTGGCAGCCGAGCGCGAGCTCGAGGCCGCCGCCCATCGCCACGCTGTGCACGGCGGCGACGATCGGCTTGGTGCTCGCCTCGAGCGCGAGGATCACCGAGATCAGGTTGGGCTCGGCGATCGCCTTCGGCGAGCCGAACTCGCGGATGTCGGCGCCGCCCGAGAAGGCCTTGCCGGCGCCGGTGACGACGATCGCCTTGACTGCGGCGTCGGCGAGGGCGCGGTCGAGCCCGTTGGTGATGCCGAGCCGGGTCTCGTAGCCGAGGCCGTTGACGGGGGGATTGTCGAGCGAGATGACGGCGACATCTCCGCGGACTTCGTAGTTGGCGCCCATGTGCAACCTCGTCTCCAAGCAGCAGAACCGAGGATTTTAGGCCGCCGAGCCGGTCGGAATTTGTCCCGACCGCGACAAGGTCTCAGGTGCATGCGGGCCATGCCAGGTGCGGCCACGGGCTGCCTTCGGGCACGACGGCCTCCGGCGACGGCGCTCCGCGCGGCGGCGGGCTCAGGAGCGTTTCAGCAAGTCGGTCTTGCGCGCCGCGAAGCCGGTGATGTAGCGGGTCAGCCAGCGCGGCGTCACCTGGGCCCAGGCGGCGGTGATCTGGTTCGGCAGCCCCGGCACCAGCACCACCTGGCCCGCCATCAGCGCCTTGTAGGCACGCGCCGCGACGTCCTTCGGATCGGAGATCAGCTCCTTCGGCAGCTTGGCCGCAGTGCTCGAGCCGGCCTTGATTTCGGCCGCCATGCCGGTGTCGGTGACGCCCGGGCAGAGCGCGGTGACCGTGACGCCACTGCCCTTGAGCTCCTCGGCCAGCGCTTCGCTCAAGGCCAGCACGTAGGCCTTGCTCGCCGCGTAGGCGGCCATCGACGGCACCGGCTGAAAGGCGGCCAGCGAGGCGACGTTGAGGATGCGGCCGAAGCGGCGCTCGACCATTGCCGGCAGGAGCCGGCTGGTCAGCTCGGTGAGCGCCCGCACATTCAGGTTGACCAGCCCCAGCAGCTTGTCGGTCTTGCTCGCCGCGAAGGCGCCGACCTCGATCACGCCGGCGTTGTTGACGAGGATGCCGACCATCTCGCCTTCGGCCTGCGCCACCTTGACGACAGTGGCGACCCCGGCCGGCTTGGCCAGGTCCTGGACGATCACCTTGACGTCGACATGGAAGCCGTCGGCAAGCTCGGCGGCGAGCGCGGCCAGCTTGTCCCTGCTGCGCGCCACCAGGGTCAGGCGATGACCGTGGCGGGCGAACTCGCGCGCCAGCTCCGCGCCGATGCCGGCCGAAGCGCCGGTGATCAGCACCCGGCCGACCTCGATGCCGTCGATCCGCAGCGGATGCCTGATCCTGGTTCGCGTCACCATGGTTTGGCCTCCGGTTCGGCGGAAAACACCCGGCGCGCTCAGCCGCGCGCCGCGGCGGCGCGCTTCTTCTCTTCCTCGTCGTACAGCTCCTTCTTCGAGAGCTTGCCGACCGCCGTCTTCGGCAGCTCGGCGCGGATGTCGAGCGCCTGAACCATCTCGTGCTTGCCGAGCCGGTCTTTCAGGAAGGTCTGCAGCTCCTTGATGTCGAAGGGCGCGGCGCCCTCCTTCAGCTTGACGAAGGCCTTGGGCGACTGGCCGCGGTACTCGTCGTGGATGCCGATCACGCAGACCTCGGAGACCGCCGGGTGCTCGTAGATCGCTTCCTCGAGGTTGCGCGGATAGACGTTGAAGCCGCTGCACAGGATCATGTCCTTGGTGCGGTCGACGATGGTGACGAAGCCCTCGTCGTCCATCCAGGCGACGTCGCCGGTGCGCATCAGGCCGTCGAAGGTGGTCACGGCAGCGGTCGCGTCGGGGTTGTTCCAGTAGCCCTTCATCACGTTCGGGCCCGAGATGCACATCTCGCCGCGCTCGCCTTGTGCCACGTAGCGCGAAGGATCCTCGAGGTCGAGCATCCTGATGACGATGCGCGGCATCGGCAGCCCGCACGAGCCGGCCTTGCGCTTGCCGTGGACCGGCGTGAAGGTGCCGGTCGGCGAGGTCTCGGTCATGCCCCAGCCCTCGCTCAGCGGGCAGCCGGTGAGCTCCCTGAAGCGCTGCGCCACCTCGAGCGGCAGCGGTGCCCCGCCGGAGCCGCAGTACTTGAGCGAGCTCAGGTCGAGCTTGTCCACGCCGGGATGGTTGAGATCGCCGCGAACATCGTCGGCACGCCGGGGAAGCTGGTCACCTTCTGCGTCGTCAGGTCCTTGAGCACGGCATCGGCGTCGAAGCGGGCATGCAGGATGAGCTCGGCCGCGCCGCGGATGCCGAACAGCATGTTCACGGTGAGCGCGTAGATGTGGAAGGGCGGCAGCACCGCCAGCACGCGCTCGCGCCCCTCCTCGAGCACGGGCGGCGTGCCGCTCACCGTCTCCCACGACTGGGCGCAGGCGGCCGTGAGATTGCCGTGGGTGAGCATCGCGCCCTTGGGCAGGCCGGTCGTGCCGCCCGTGTACTGCAGGACGGCGAGCGCTTCGGTCGGGTCGCCGATCGGATACTCGACGAAGCGGCCGTCGTTGTCGATCAGGCGCGCGAAGCTCAGGTGGCGATCATCATCAGGCACCTCGCTCAACTGCTTGCCGGCCTTCATCTGCCCGCCCACCGCCTCGGGCGCGGCCGTCATCTCGGCGAGGCTGCCGACGACGAGCTTCTTCAGCCGCGTCTTGCCGAGCATCGCCGCCATTTGCGGATACAGCACCGCCAGGTCGAGGGTGACGAGAAAATCGGTGCGGCTGTCCTCGATCTTGTGCTCGAGCACCTTGGCGGCGTCGAGCGGCGAGTAGTTCACCACCGTGGCGCCGGCCTTGAGCACGCCGAAGAAGGCGATGATGTAGTGCGGCGTGTTCGGCAGATAGAGGCCGACGTGCACACCGGGGCCCACGCCGAGCGCCTGCAGCCCCCTGGCGGCACGATTGACGAGAGCCAGGAGCTCGCGGTAGTCGATGCACCGGCCCATGAACTGCAGCGCCGGATTGTCCGGCCACCTGGCGGCGGTCGCGTCGAGGATGCTTTGCACCGGCTGCGGCCGGATGTCGATGTCCCAGCGCACGCCGGCGGGATAGGACTTGATCCAGGGCATGTCGTCCATGTCGGGCTCCGGGGAGAACGGAAATCGCCGCGCGCGTCCTCAGACTGCGGTGAGGCCGCCGTCGACGGCCAGGGTCTGGCCGGTGATGAAGCCGCAGGCGTCGCTGGCGAACAGCGCGGTCACGCCCTTGAGGTCTTCCGGGCCGCCGACCCGGTTCATCGGCGCCATCGCCGCGGTCTTGTCCTTGCCGATCGCCGCGGCGATCGGCGCCGTCATCCTGGTCGGAAAGTAGCCGGGCGCGATCGCGTTGACATTGATCCCGAGCGGCGCCCATTCGGCGGCCAGGGTGCGCGTCATGTTGACCACCGCTCCCTTGCTGGCGTTGTAGGCGAGCGTCGGCATGCCTTCGGGATAGGTGCCGGTGAGGCCCTGGATCGAAGCGATGTTGATCACCTTGCCGCTCTTCCTCGGCACCATGCAGCGTCGTCCGACCTCCTGCGTGACGACGAAGATCGCGGTCACGTTGAGCGTCATCACCTTGGTCCAGCCGTCGAGCGGATGCTCGATCGTCGGCGCGCCCCACGACGTGCCGGCGTTGTTGACGAGGATGTCGATCGGCCCGAGCCGCGCGATCACCTGCTCGACCAGCGCCGGGATCGCCGCCAGGTCGCCCATGTCGCAGACCACCGCCAAGGCATCGATGCCGAGCTCCCTGAGGTGCGCGGCCGCGGCGTCGAGCTCATGCTGCTTGCGTGCCGTGATCGCCACCCTGGCGCCGAGCTCGCCGAGCACCTCGGCCATCTGCAGGCCGAGGCCGCGCGAGCCGCCGGTCACGAGGGCCACCTTGCCGGTCAGGTCCTGAAGTTTGGCGAGGCTCATGGCAGGTCCTTCATGTGTTGCGAACCGCCAGGGACGGGCGGCTAGGGCCGGTTCCGGCCGAGCTCGTCATGGCTCGAGACCCAGTCGCCGGCGAGGATCGCGCTCGACAGCGAGGTATCGCCGGCCAGGACGACGGCGGCGCAGATCTCGGCGAACTTGTCGGCTTTGCCGGTGCCGTAGCAGTCCATCATCTCGAGGCATTCGCGCTGCGTCGGCAGGCCGGTGCCGCCGCCGTAGGTGGCAACGATCAGCGAGGTGAGCGTGATCGACCAGTAGTAGTCGCCGTTGTCGAGCAGCTGCGCGTAGGTCACGCCGGCATGCGATTCGGAGACGTTGGCGACGTCCTGGCCGGTGGCGATGAACATCGCCGTCAGGCCGTTCGCCGCATGGGCGCCGTTGTTCGCCGAGCCGGCGAGGAAGGCGCCAGCGTTGGAGACCTGGCGCGACCAGAACAGCTCCTTGGCGGTGATCCCCATCAGGCTCTCGAGCAGGTCGCCCTTGATCGTGCACTCGGCGACGACGCGCTTGCCGCGCGTCAGCAGCATGTTGGCGCGCGAGTGCTTCTTGTCGGTGTCCATGTTGCCCGACAGGATGTAGTTGGCGCCGCCGGGGTAGTTCTTCTTGATCCACTCGCAGGCGGCGAAAGTCGCCTTGCCGGTCATGTTCTGGCCTGCCGCGTCGCCGGTCGTGTAGTTGAAGCGGAGGTTGCGCAGTGGCCCGATCGAGTACTGGCCGATGTTGACGAGCTTGCCGGAGCGGGTCGTCGTCTCGGCGACCGCCTTGATGTCGTCGAAGCGCAGCTTGACCCACTCGCCGAACTCGCGCGCCTGGAGCGCGTCTTCCATGATGAAGACCGGCGAGCGCTGCATGAACTGCTCGACGACGGTGGTCTTGACGCCGCCGCTCTCGCTGAGCAGGCGCATGCCGCGGTTGTAGCTGGCGACCAGCGTGCCTTCGCTGGTCGCCATCGGCACGTAGAACTCGCCCTGGGCATGCTCGCCGTTGATGCGAACCGGGCCGGCCAGGCCGATAGGCACCTGTGCCACGCCGATGAAGTTCTCGACGTTGCCGGGCAGCACCTTCGGATCGAACGAGTAGCTGCCGACGTGCTCGAGCGAGGTTCCGGCCCGCTCGGTGACGAAGCGGCGGCGCGCCTCGGCCATGTCCCGGGTGTAGTCGTTCTCCTTGGAGCGGGGAATCCGGGTGGCCATGGCAGTCTCCTTCGGCTCGAGGCGCGGCCCGCAAGCGCGCTACTTCGGCTGAAGCAGTTTCTGCAGGTTGGCAAGGTTTTCCTGGAAGCGGTCCTGGACGACTTTCCAGGCCTTGCTGCGCGACTTGGCCTCCATATCGGCCAGCTCCTTGAAGTTGGCGATCGCCTGCTGCACGCCCTTCTTCGCCCGCTCGGCGTTCTTGGCCATCGCATCCTTGCCGGTGGCGTCCTTCATCGCTTCCTGCCACTCGACGAGCGCCTCCTGGAGGATCTCGTTGCGCCGCTGGGCGAGCGCCTTGATGCCTTCGTAGGCCTGCTTGTTCGCCTCGGCAAGCGCTTCCATGTCCTTGCGCTGCGACTCGACGATCGCCGCGATGTCTACGCCGGGCAGCTTGATCTTCTCGACCAGCTTGCCGAGGTCGCCGAACACGGCGCTCGCCTTGGCGGCGGCCGTGCTTCCCGTTCTCCCCGTGCTCCCCGTGCCTGCCTTGGTGGCGGGGCTGGTCTTGCTCGCTGTCTTCCTGCTGGTGGCCATGGTCATCTCCTCTGTGTCGTTGGGCTGAAAAACGGGCTTGGTGGGTGCGGCAGGCGGGGCGCCGTCCGAGCTGGACGAGCTTTTTCTGCAGCACCGGCAAGGAGGTGCCGGCGCGCCCCGACGTATGCCTCGCAGATCTCGTGGAAGCTGCCCTGGAAGCGCGCCGGGAACTCGACGATGCTCAGGCCGGCTACGTGCATCGGCGTCTGCGGCGACTCCAGGTAGAGAGAGCTCGCGTCCATGCCTGCGAGTTGTCTCATGAGGTCTGCGAAGAGGGCGGCCAATCAGCTCGCCCTGGCGCTGGCACGAGTTCCGCGCGGCGCGGCCTTGACGGCCGTGTCGCGCCGAGGATCGGGGTAGATCAGGCCCTTGATCCCGGTCCGGTCGAAAGGCCGCCAGGCCCCTTGAGCTTGTGCCAGGCGATCGGCGACGGCATAGAGCACCGCCGGGTTGTGACCCAGGCCGCAGTGGCTGCCCTCGACCTCGATGTTCTCGGAGATCGGCCCTTCCTGCTCCAGGCAGCCCTGCCAGGCGACTATGCCGTCGCTGCGGCTGAAGATGGCCGTGCTCGGCACCGGCGGCGGTATGCGCATCCGCTCGCGCTCGGGCCAATCGTCCACCCTGCGCTGGCTGGCACGCTCATAGAGCTTCCAGGCGTTGCTCGCCTTCGGTGCGCCTGCGAACGGACTGCCCAGCGTGATGCACGCGCGCACCTGATCGGGAGCGCGGCGCGCCATCTCGCGCGCGAAGACGCCGCCAAGGCTCCAGCCGATCAGGGTGACCTTCTGGCCGTGCCGGTCGGTCAGGTCGGCCAGGCGCTCCTGCATCTTCGCTTCAGCACCCGGGCGCGGCCCCTGGTTGGCGCCGAGCTTCCAGCCGTGCGCCGAATAGCCCTGGTCCTTCAGGAAGGTTCGCAGCGGCCGGGTCGAGGTGTCGCTCGCCGCCAGGCCCGGCAGCACCAGCACCGGGTGCCCGTCGCCACGCGGCGCGAGGCGCAACAGGGGATAGGAGGCAAAGAAAGCCCCCAGCTCCCAGATCGCCCGGACCTCGAGGAGGAGCAGTTCGCGCGATGGTGGCGCGTGGGGATCGGTTTCAGTGGGCATGTCGGCTCTGCGCGTGGGTGGCGATCGCATCGATGATCTGCGGCCACATCGAGATCGGCAAGGCGTGGCCCATGCCCTTGACGATCAGCAGCCGGGCGCCGGGAATGCTCTCGGCGACGTCGACGCCGCAGGCGACCGGCACCAGCGGGTCGACGTCGCCGTGGATCACCAGGGTCGGCGTACGGACTGCCGCGAGCGCTGCCTTGCGGCTGCCCGACGCGAGGATGGCGACCAGCTGGCGGGCGACGCCGGCCGGATTGAGGCCGCGCGAGAAGTGCTGGCCGGCGCGACTCAGGTCGCGCGCCTCGTCGAGCGGGAAGGCACCGACGCGCAGCACCTTCCAGGTCTGCGCGTAGCTCTCGAAGAATGCCGCCTGGTCGGTCGGCGTGGGCTTGAACAGCACTGCCAGCGCCTGCGGCGTCGGCGGCGGGAGGCCGGGCGCCCCGCTGGTCGCCATGATCGAGGTGAAGCTCAGCAGCCGCTCGGGATGGCGGATCGCCAGGGTCTGGCCGATCGCGCCACCCATCGAGGCGCCGACGACGTGCGCCTTCTCGATGCCGAGCGCGTTCATCAGGCCGGCCACGTCGTCTGCCATGTCGCTCAGCAGGTAGGGCGCCTGGACCGGCCGGCCCTGCATCGCCGCCATGAACGCCGCCTGGACGTCGGGAAGGCCGGCCTTCTCGAACCGGGTCGACAGGCCGATGTCGCGGTTGTCGAAGCGGATGACGCGAAAGCCCCGGGCCGCCAGACCGGCGCAGAACTCGTCGTCCCAGGCGATCATCTGCGCCGCCAGGCCCATGACCATGATCATGGGCGGCGCATCCGGATCGCCGAAGGCGTCGTAGCACAGCTCGATGCCGTTCGCCTTGGCGAAAGCCGGTGCGCTGCGTTGCTCGACCTGCATTGTCCTGTTCCCCGGTTGTCGACGGCTCGGCACTGCGTCGCTGACGACTCAGACTTCCAGCCACTCCTTGCGGATTTCGGCGTTCTCGCGCAGCGCCCCGGGCGTGCCCTGGAAGACGATGCTGCCGTGGCCCATGACGTAACAGCGCTGCGAGATCCGCAGGGCGATCGTCAGCTTCTGTTCGACCAGCAGGACGGACACGCCGCGGCGCTTGAGCTCCATCAGGTATTCGGCGACGAGCTCGACGATCTTGGGCGCCAGGCCTTCGGTCGGCTCGTCGATCATGATCAGGTCGGGGTCGCCCATGAGGGTGCGGCACAGCGTCAGCATCTGCTGCTCGCCGCCCGAGAGCACGCCGGCCTCGGTGTGCTCGCGCTCCTTCAGGCGGGGGAACATCTTGTACATGTCGTCGAACGACCAGCGCGGCTCCTTCTTGCCGCGCTTTTCGCCGAGCAGCAGGTTCTGGTGCACGGTGAGCTTGGGGAAGATGTCGCGGTTCTCGGGTACGTAGCCGATCCCGAGGTGGGCGATGTCGAAGGTGCGGTGGCCGAGGATCTCCTGGCCGCGCAGCGTGATCGAGCCTTCGCCGTGCACCAGGCCCATGATCGTCTTGACGGTCGTGGAGCGACCCGAGCCGTTGCGCCCGAGCAGGGCGACGATCTCGCCGTCGCCGATCTCCATGTCGACGCCGTGCAGGATGTGGCTCTTGCCGTAGTAGGCCTCGAGGTTCTTGAGCTGCAGCAGCATGCTCAGGCTCCCGCGCCAGCCGGGCGACCGGCGGCGGCCTCGGCAGCCTGGGTCTCGGCGAGCACCGAGCCGAGGTAGGCCTCCTGCACGCGTGCGTTGGCACGCACCGCGTCGGGCTTGTCGAAGGCGATCACCTCGCCGTAGACCAGCACCGCGATCTTGTCGGCCAGGCCGAACACGACGCCCATGTCGTGCTCGACGGTGAGCAAGGTCTTGCCGGCGGTGACGTCGCGAATCAGCTCGATGAACCGGCTGGTCTCGCTCTTGCTCATGCCGGCGGTCGGCTCGTCGAGCAGCACCACGTCGGCACCGCCGGCGATCGTGATGCCGATCTCGAGCGCGCGCTGCTCCGCGTAGGTGAGGTTCATCGCCAGCGTCTCGCGCTTTCGGTCGAGCTTGATCATGTGCAGCAAGGCCTCGGCGCGCTCGTTCGCATCGCGCAGGTCGGCCAGGAACTTCCAGAACGAATACCGGTAGCCGAGCGACCAGAGCACGCCGCAGCGCAGGTTCTCGAACACCGAGAGCCGCGTGAACAGGTTGCTGACCTGGAAGCTGCGCGCCAGGCCGAGCCTGCTGATCTCGTACGGCAGCATGCCGTCGATGCGCTTGCCGTTGAGGACGATCTCCCCGCTGCTCGGACCAAATCGCCCGCTGATGAGGTTGAACAGGGTCGACTTGCCGGCGCCGTTGGGACCGATGATGGCGACCCGCTCGCCCCGCGCGACCGCCAGGTTCGCGCCGCGGATGATCTCGGTCTTGCCGAAGGACTTGCGCAGGTCCTTCAGCTCTACCGCGTAAGCGGCGCCGCTCATAGGACGACCTCGTGCTGCGCACGCCGGCATTCGCCCTTGGACCGGCCCGGCGAGTTCATGCCGCTGCCTTCAGGGACGTGTCGGCCTCGATCTCGCCCTGGATGCGCCCCCACGCTTCGGCGAAGCGCCGCCGCACGAGCTCGAACGCGGCGAAGCCTGCGCCGGCGACGGCCAGCGCGCCCAGCCAGCTGGCGGCGCCGTGAGCGTCGAGCGTGAGGCCGAGATAGCGCAGCGTCGATCCCGCGCCCCCTTCGAGTTGCAGGTGGTAGAGCATCTCGATCAGCGCGCCGAAGCCGACCAGCATCACCGCCGCCGTCACCGCCAGCAGCGCGTACCAGCCCCACAGGCGATGCAGCTTCCGGTACGCGGCGACCCGCACGTTCATCATGATCAGGCTGGCGATGCCGCCCGGCGCATACATCACCATGAACAGGAAGATCAGGCCGAGGTAGAGCTGCCAGGCCTTGGTGACCTCGGAGAACAGGGTGAAACCGACGACCATCAGGACGGCGCCGATGATCGGCCCGAAGAAGAAGGTGGCGCCACCGAGGAAGGTGAACAGCAGGTAGAGGCCGGAGCGCCCCGAGCCGACCACTTCGGCCGTGGCGATCTCGAAGTTGAGGGCGTACATGCCGCCGGCAATGCCGGCGAAAAAGCCGGCGATGATGAACGAGATGTAGCGCACCCGCTGCGTGCTGTAGCCGATGAACTCGACCCGCTCCGGGTTGTCGCGGGTGGCGTTGAGCATGCGGCCGAGCGGCGTCCGGGTGAACGCGAACATCAGGCCCGTGCAGACCAGCGTGTACAGCGAAAGCAGGTAGTAGACCTGGATCTGCGGCCCGAAGGTGAGGCCGAGCACCGGCTTGCCGACGACGCGGTTGGCGGTGACGCCGCCCTCGCCGCCGAAGAACTCGGGGATCATCAGCGCCATCGCCAGGACCAGCTCGCCGAGGCCGAGGGTGATCATCGCGAAGGGGGTGCCGGCCTTCTTGGTCGTCACGAACCCGAGGATGACGGCGAAGAACATCCCGCCCAAGCCGCCGACCAGCGGAATCAGGCTGACCGGGATCGGCAGGCTGCCGTCGCCGATGCCGCGCAGGGCATGGATCGCGACGAACGACGCCAGCCCGGTGTAGACCGCGTGGCCGAAGCTGAGCATGCCGCCCTGGCCGAGCAGGATGTTGAACGACAGGCAGGCGACGATGGCGACGCCGATCTGCGACAGCAGCGACACCGCGAGGCTGCTCGTGAAGATGAGCGGCGCGACCGCGAACGCCAGCGCAAACAGGCCCCAGACCAGCAAGCGGCCCTTCGTCGCGAAGCGCGGCGCTGCGAGCGGCAGCCTCGACTCCTGTGTGGCTTCCATGTGGCGTCAGCCTTCGCGCGTGCCGAGCAGGCCTTTCGGCCGGAAGATCAGGATCAGGACCAGGAGCAGGTAGGGCAGGATCGGCGCCACCTGCGACACCGTGAGCTTGAGCAGCGAGTAGTCGGCGGCTTGGCCCGACGGCGTGATGCCGAGCGAACTGAGGACGTTGAGCATCGAGTAGTCGACCGCGATCGCGAAGGTCTGGACGATGCCGATCAGCAGCGAGGCCACGAAGGCGCCGGCCAGCGAGCCCATGCCGCCGACGACGACGACGACGAAGATCACCGAGCCCACCGTCGCCGCCATCGCCGGCTCGGTGACGAAGGTGCTGCCGCCGATCACCCCGGCCAGGCCGGCGAGGGCCGAGCCGGCGCCGAACACCATCATGAAGACCCGGGGCACGTTGTGGCCCAGCGACTCGACCATCTCCGGATGCGTCAGCGCGCTCTGGATCACCAGGCCGATCCGGGTCCGGGTGAGCAGCAGCCAGAGGCTCACCAGCATCGCCAGGGCGACCACCATCATGAAACCCCGGGTCGCCGGGAACGGCGAGCAGACGACGCGGACGGCGGCATCGCCAGCGTTGCACATCGCGGCAGGCGCCGCCCCCCAGACGAGTTGCAGGCCGGCGGCCGAGGAATTGACCAGCGTGAACATCGGACCGCGCAACACCTCCGGCGGCGGAAAGTCGACCGCGGTGCGGCCCCAGATCAGAAGCACAAGCTCGATGATCACGAACGACAGGCCGAAGGTGAGCAGGAGCTCGGCGACGTGCCCGAACTTGTGCACCCGGCGCAGGAAGAAGCGCTCGAACAGGGCACCGAAGACGCCGACCGCCAGCGGTGCGAGGAAGAGGCCGGGCCAGAAGCCGACGACGTGCGCGATCGAATAGCCGATGTATGCACCCAGCATGTAGAAGCTGGCATGCGCGAAGTTCAGCACGCCCATCATGCTGAAGATGAGCGTCAGGCCCGAGCTCAGCATGAACAGCAGCAAGCCGTAGCTCAGGCCGTTGAGCATCGAGATCGTGAAGAACTCCATGGCGTCGCGGCGGTGAGTGCTGGCTGGCGAAATGCGCCGGGGAGACTGAAAGGGCCCGACCGATCAACCGGATCGGGCCCCCCGAACGGGCGTCGGATCCTGGGCTAGGCGCCCGGGCGCTTCATCTGGCAACTGGTCGGCGTGCTCGACACGTAGTTCGGGTATTCGGCCACCGGGGCCAGAGTCATGCCGGTGTTCTCGGGGCTGTACGGATACTTCGAGTCGGCCTTCTGCCAGACGGTCATGTAGAGCGGCTGCTGCAGCTGGTGGTCGGACTTGCGCATCTCGACCTCCCCGCCGAAGGCGCTCTTGAACTTCATCCCCTCCATCGCCGTGGCAACCTTGACCGGGTCGCTGGACTTCGCCTGCGCCATCGCCTGGCCGAGAAGCTCGAGGATCCGGACGATCGAGCCGGTATAGAAGTCGTCGTTGTACTTCGCCTTGAACTCCTTGGCCCAAACGTCGTTCTGGCCGCCCATGTTGTAGTGGGAATAGGCGATCTGGTACACCTTGCCCGCGCCGTTGCTGCCGAGCGCGGCCGGCGTCCCGGTCACACCCGTGTAGTAGGTGAAGAACTTGCCGGTGTAGCCCGCTTCGTTGGCCGCCTTCACGAGCAGCGACAGGTCGGAGCCCCAGTTGCCGGTGATCACCGTGTCGGCCCCGGAGGCCTTGATCTTGGCGATGTAGGGCGCGAAGTCGCGCACCTGGGCGAGCGGGTGGAGGTCCTCGCCGACGATCTCGATGTCGGGGCGCTTCCTCTTCAGGTATTCCTTGCCGTACTTGGCGACCTGCTGGCCGTGCGAATAGTTCTGATTGAGGAGGTAGACCTTGTGGACGTCTTTCTGGTCCTTGATGTAGGTCGTCATCGCCTCCATTTTCATCGTCGTGTCGGCGTCGAAGCGGAAGTGCCAGAAGCTGCACTTGCTGTTGGTCAGGTCCGGATCGACGGCCGCCTCGTTGAGGAACACGACTTCCTTGCCGGGGTTGCGCTCGTTGTACTTGTTGATCGCGTCGATGAGGGCGAGTGCGACCGACGAGCCGTTGCCCTGGATGATGTAGCGGATGCCCTGGTCGGTGGCCGACTTCAGCGCGTTCAGGCTTTCAGTGGGAGACAGCTTGTTGTCAATGCCGGTCACCTCGAACTTCACACCCGCCGGATTGGTGGCATTGAACTTCTCGATGAAGAACTGCCAGCTCTTGAGCTGGTTGTTGCCCACCGGCGCCATCAGGCCGGAGAGCGGATCGATCCAGGCCACCTTGACGACCTCGCCCTGGAGCGGCTTCTTGGCCTGCGCCATGGCGGTACCTGCCGATGCCACCAGCGCGGCACCGACGCACAGCGCGGCAAGCCGCCCGGCAAGAAAGGGAGTCGACGTGATCATTGATATCTCCTGCGGTCCATGAAGGGAATTGGCTTGGAAGGTAACGGGACTCCGACTACGGCGGCTACAGGGACTACCCCCAATCGACAACGCTGGCGGCGGCCGGCTGCTTGGCGCTCAAGGCCTTGCGGATCGCCCGGCGAGGCCGCTGACTACACTTGAGGCCGTGCATCCCGCCCTGCCGCCCGCCACGCTCGTCGCGCCCGCGACGACTGTCGGCACGCTTGCGCCCGATGGCGCCGGCCGGCGTCGCTCGAGCCGCTGGTCCGCTTTCACGGGCGCCGGATGAAGCTTCTCTTCGATTTCCTGCCGATCATCCTGTTCTTCGGCAGCTTCGCGGTGGCCGATGCCCATGCGCAGGCCGCGGCGCGCTTCGCCACCGAGCACCTGGGCTTCGCCGTCTCCGGCGGGGTGGTCGGTCCGGGCGAGGCGCCGGTGCTGCTGGCCACCGTCGTCGTCATCGCCGCGACGCTGCTCCAGATCGCCCTGCTGCTGCTGGCGCGGCGCAAGGTCGACACTATGCTGTGGGTCACCTTCGCGCTGGTCACCGTCCTCGGCGGCGCGACCATCTGGTTCCACAACCCGACTTTCATCAAGTGGAAGCCGAGCGCGGTCTACTGGGCGATGGCGCTCGCGCTCCTGGCGGGCCAGATGCTGTTCGGCAAGAACCTGCTGCAGTCGCTGATCGGCCAGCAGGTGGCCCTGCCGCGGCCGATCTGGAACCGCCTCAACCTCGCCTGGGTCGCCTTCTTCGCCCTGGCCGGCTTCGTCAACCTGTACGTGGCGTACAACTTCTCGACCTCGACCTGGGTCAGCTTCAAGGCCTTCGGCCTGACCGGACTGCTGCTCGTGTTCATGCTGGCCCAGGGCTTCTACATTGCCCGGCACATGGAGCCCGACGACGGCGCCGAACCGGCGGAACGGGAGAGCCGGTGAGCGTCGCCGCCGCCGACATCGAGACGGCGCTCGCCGCGGCGCTGGCGCCGAGCGCGCTGGCGGTCGAGGACGACAGTCACCTGCATGCCGGCCATGCCGGCGCCCGCGAAGGCCGCCACTTCAGCGTCCGGATCGTCAGCACGCGCTTCAAAGGCCTGGCGCGCGTCGCCCGCCATCGCCTCGTATATGATGCCCTGCACACCCTGATGGCGCACGGGATTCACGCCCTCGCCATCGACGCCCGCGTCCCGGACGAACCCTGATCCCCGCCGCGCCCCACCTGCGGCGCGAGCCCGCACCGTGCGGGCCACTTTCCAACCCGTCAAGCCCGAAAGCTCCCGTTCATGATGAAGATGCGTTTCCTCGCCGCCAGCTTCGCAATCGCCGCCACCGCGGTTGCCGGTGTGGCGCCGCTGGCCGTCCAGGCCCAGAACCTCGCCGTGGTCAACGGCAAGCCGGTTCCCAAGTCGCGCGCCGACGCGATCATCAGCCAGGTGCAGAAGCAGGCCGCGTCGCGCGGCCAGCAACTGCCGCCCGATCTCGACAAGCTGGTCCGCGACAAGGTCGTCACCGACGAGATCCTGACCCAGGAAGCAGAGCGGCGCGGCCTCGCTGCCTCGGCCGACTACAAGCAGCAGATGGATCTGGCCCGCCAGAGCATCCTGATCGGCCTGCTGTCCGCCGACGTCGACAAGAAGGCCGCGGTCAGCGACGCCGACGTGCAGAAGGAATACGACAAGTTCAAGGCGCAGTCGAGCGGTACCGACTACCGCGCCCGGCACATCCTGGTCGAGAAGGAAGACGACGCCAAGTCACTGATCGCCCAGATCAAGGCAGGTGCCAAGTTCGAGGATCTGGCGAAGAAGAATTCCAAGGATTCCGGCTCGGCCGAGAACGGCGGCGACCTCGACTTCGCCAGCGCCACGGCCTACGTGCCCGAGTTCTCGCAGGCGATGGTCAAGCTGAAGAAGGGCGAGTACACCGATGTCCCGGTGAAGACCCAGTTCGGCTATCACATCATCAAGCTCGAAGACACGCGCGACGCCAAGTTCCCGCCGCTCGCCGATGTCAAGGCACAGATCCAGCAGCGCCTCGCCCAGCAGAAGGCCGCGGCGTTCCGTGACGAGCTGCGCGCCAAGGCGAAGACGGACTACAAGTTCAGCAACTGAGGGCTGCCTCGCCCGGCCCGGTCAGACGCTGATCCGGCCCGCCTCGATGCGCAGCTGCTGGTTGCAGCGCGAAGCAATCGCGCTGTCGTGGGTGACCAGCACCAGGGTGGTGCCGGCCTCGCGGTTCAGCTCGAACATCAGCGCCATCACGGTCTCGCCGGTCGCGAAATCGAGGCTCCCGGTCGGCTCGTCGGCGAGCAGCAGGGCCGGCTTGACGACGAAGGCGCGGGCCAGGGCGACGCGCTGCTGTTCGCCCCCGGACAGCACGCGCGGATAGTGGCGCAGCCGCTCGCCGAGCCCCACCCGGCGCAGCATCTCGGTCGCCAGCGCCCGGGCGTCGGAGCGGCCCTGCAGCTCGAGCGGCAGCATCACGTTCTCGAGCGCGTTGAGGTTG
>JBDTUG010000038.1:0-18914 GCA_040007855.1 Caldimonas sp. | reverse complement strand
TTGCTCCTAGCGTTGCGCGGCGAGGAAGTCGCGCAGCTCGCGCGCGCACTCCTCGGGCCGCTCGATCGGCGTCCAGTGGCCGCAGCGCGGCAGCACGACGACGCGGGTGCTCTTTGCGGCATGCAGCTTCTCGGCGAAGGTGCGCACCGATTGCGGCGGCGCCACGCCGTCCTCGTCGCCGGTGACGAGCAGCACCGGCGCCTCGACCCGCTCGACCGCCGCGGCTTGCGCCTCGGCGAGCGCGTCGCAGGTGCGGGCGTAGCCGTCGGGGTCCTGGCGCATCAGGCTCTCGCGCACGAACGCGACCGCGAGCGGCAGCCGCTGCCGCGTGTCGGCCGAGATCGCGGCGTTGACCAGGCCGAGCGCGATCTCGTGCATGCCCGACGTGCCTTCGCTGCGCGCCTTCGCCGCGCGGGCGCGGATCGCGGTGCGGGCCGCCTCGGGCGGCGCGATCAGCGGGCCGAACAGGGTGACGCTCCTCGCCAGCTTCGGCGCCGCGACCGCAAGGTGCTGACAGACGATGGTGCCGAGCGAGTGGCCGATCCAGTGCGCGCGACTCACGTTGAGCCGGGTGCAGATCGAGAGCAGCGTCTCGACGAAGCGCTCGATGGTGAGCGGCCCCTCGACCCGGTGCGAGCGCGCGCTGCCGGGCATGTCGACCCGGATCACGCGGTGCCGCGCGAGCGCCGGCATCAGCGGCGTGAAGGTGTTCGTGCTGCCGCCGAGGCCGTGCACGCAAACGACCGCGTCGCCCTCGCCTTCGTCCTCGACGACGACCCGATCGAACACATGCAGCGTCATGTCCCGCCTCACTCGAACCGGTTCTCGATCGCGCCGACGCCGTCGATCTCGACCTTCACCACGTCGCCGGCGGCGAGCCATTTCGGCGGCTTGAAGCCCATGCCGACGCCCGAGGGCGTGCCGGTCGCGATCACGTCGCCGGGATGCAGCGTGATGCCGCGCGAGCAGGTTTCGATCAGGGTGGGGATGTCGAAGATCATGTCCTTCGTGTTGCCGTCCTGGCGCAGCTCGCCGTTGACCCAGCCGCGCACCCGGGTGGCCCGGCCGTCCATCTCGTCGGCAGTCGTGATCCACGGGCCCATCGGGCAGAAGGTGTCGAAGCTCTTGCCGAGCTCCCATTGCTGATGGCGCACCTGGACATCGCGGGCGCTGACGTCGTTCACCACGGTGTAGCCGAACACATGGTCCATTGCACGGGCGCGCGGGATGTCGCGGCCGCCGCGGCCGATCACCACCGCGAGTTCGCTCTCGTAGTCGATCTGGGTCGTGACCGCGGCGCCGGGCAGGCGCACCGGATCGCGCGGGCCGATCACGCAGTCGGCGAGCTTGGTGAAGACGATCGGCCAGGCGTCCTCGGCCGGCAGGCTGGCCCGAAAGACGCTGTCGGCGAGCTCGGCGGCGTGGGCGCGGTAATTGCGGCCGACGCAGAAGATGTTGCGCAGCGGCCGGGGCAGGGGCGCGTGCAGTTCGATCGCCTCGACCGCGAGGCGCGTGCCGGACGTGCCGGGCAGCGACTCGCCGCGCGCCAGCATCTCGATCAGCGGCAGGGCGCCGCGCGTCGCGTCGGCCACCGCCAGGGGCGTCGCCTCTCGCCCGTCGGCCGAGATCGTGCCGACCTGACGCCGGCCCCCCCAGCTCCAACTGGCGATCCGCATCGAATTCAGTCTCCGAAGTGCCCGCGGTCGTACGGGAAAGTCCCCGTGCGCCGCGAGATCGTTGCTTCATTTTGGGACTTGCGTCTCAAATCGTGATGGTCGCATCATAGAGGCCGGCCTCCCGACCTCACAAGAGCATCGGCCGCTCGCCCTGCTCCGGACAAACCCGCAAACGTGCGCCTCAAGCATAAGCTCAGCGAACCGCCGCGGCCCCCCGAGCGCGGCGTCAAGGCGGCAACCTTCCGCCTGCTGCTCGACACAGCCATGGCGATGATCAAGCAGGACGGCCACATCCCTTCGGTGGCCGAAGTGGCGGCACGGGCAAAGGTATCGCGCGCCACGACCTACCGCTACTTCCCGAGCCGCAGCGCGCTCGTCACCGCGGTGGTCGATTCCTCGCTCGGCCCGGTGCGCAGCTTCGCCTCGAGCGAAGCCGACGGGCGGGCCCGCGTCCACGAGCTGTTCGTCCAGACCTTTCCGCGCTTCAAGGAATTCGAGCCGCAGATGCGCGCCGCGGCGCAACTCTCGCTCGAGCAGTGGGCGCTCGAGCGCGCCGGGCTGCTGGAGGAAGAGCCGTACCGGCGCGGCCATCGGATCCGGATCCTCGAGCATGCGCTGGCGCCGCTCGCGACGACGCTGCCAGTGGCCGTGCGCGACCGCCTGCACCGCGCGCTCTCGGTCGTCTACGGCATCGAGCCCTACATGATCCTGAAGGACATCTGGGGACTGCCGGATCGCGAGGTCGAGCGGATCGCGCTCTGGATGGCCGACGCGCTGGTCGACGCCGCCCAGCGCGACGCCGAGCGGGCGCCGGCACCGCGGCCGCGCGCCCCGCGTGCCGCGGCCGGCAGCGGGATACGCGCGCCGCGCCCATGAGCCCGGTGGCGAACGACCTGCCTTCGCCAGCGCCGCCGGCCGGCCCAATGCCGGAATGGTTCGATGCGCAGTACGACAACCGGGCCCGGATCCCCGAGCACCCGCGCATCCTGCGCGAGTGGGCGGAGCGCTCGGCCGAGGCGCGCGCCACCCTGCCCTGCGCCCTCGACCTCGCCTACGGCAGCGACCCGAGCGAGCGTCTCGACGTCTTCGGGCCGCGCGCGCACGGCGCGCCGGTTCTGGTCTACGTCCACGGCGGTTACTGGCGCGCCCTCGACAAGCGCGACCAGTCGTTCGTCGCCGCGCCGTTCGTCGAGGCCGGCTCGATGGTCGTGCTGCCGAACTACGCGCTCTGCCCGGCGGTGCGCATCGACGACATCGCCCTGCAGCTGGTGCAGGCGCTCGCCTGGGTCTGGCGCAACGCCGCCGCGCACGGCGGCGACCCGCTGCGGATCGTCGTCGCCGGCCACTCGGCGGGCGGCCACCTCGCGGCGATGCTGCTCGCCTGCGACTGGCACGCGGTGGCACCCGACCTGCCCGGCGACCTGGTCAAGAGCGCGCTGGCGCTGTCCGGCGTGTTCGAGCTCGAGCCCTTGCGCCACGCGCCCTTCCTGGCCGGCGACCTGAACCTCGACGCCGCCGCGGCGCTGCGCCTCAGCCCGGCGGCGATGACGGCGCCTGCGCGCGGCCGGCTGATCGCCCTGGTCGGCGGCGACGAGAGCGAGGAGTTCCTGCGCCAGAACGCACTCATCGGCCAGGCCTGGGGTCCGCAGGTGGTGACGGTGTGCGAGGCGGTGCCCGGGCGCAATCACATGGACGTGCTGTTCGCGCTCGCCGAGCCGGCGGCGCCGACCCATCGGCGCGCCCTGCAGCTGCTCGGCCTGTCGCCCTAAATAGCTAGGCTTGCCGACGCGGAGGGAGGGCTCGCGCCGGAGCGCCGCCGGCGCGGGCGAAGCCGGTCGCGACCGGCCCGCGCCTCGTCAGCGCGGCGCCTCGCGCGCCGCCAGCCGCGCCATCAGGTAGGTCAGGCCGGCGTACGGCCAGGCCCAGCCGACCCATTGCGCCGCCCCGTGGAAGCGGATGAAGCGGCCCTGCTCCCACGATTGCAGGCTCTGGGCGAAGTAGGGGTCGGGCGGCGCCTGCGCGACCAGCATCAGCAGCGCGGTCAGGGTGATCAGGCCGAATCCGGCCGCGACGCGGCCCGGCACCAGGCTGAGCAGCGCCGTCGCCGCCGTGCCGACGAACACGCCTTGCACCGCGTGCGCGGTGGTCCACGCCAGGGCGTGCTGCGGGCCGAAGTTGAGCGCCGTCGACAGCGTCGTCGCGGCGATGCCGACCACGGTGGCGCTGGCCACCAGAGCGGCGCGCCGCCAGCCAGGCACGGCGATCGTGAACGCCACCAGGCAGGGCGCGGCCAGGCCGAGGACGATGATCGCGAGCTCGCTGGCGGGCGCCAACACGGCGCTTTCGGGCTGGGCGGCGGCGGCGCCGACCCAGCCCGCGGTCCAGCCCTCGGCCGGCGTGCCACGCAGCAGGTCGGCGAGCAGCGGCTGGATCCGGCCGAGCACGTGGCCGAGGCCGAACGGCACGGCGGTCGGGAACAGCAGGCCGACCGGCCAGAGCAGCAGCAGCGCGATGCCGCCGGCGCTGCGCGCGACGAACCAGCGGTCGCGCACTTTCTGCCAGCGCTCGATGCCGCCGTGCCGGTCGAGCACCACGCCGACCAGAACGCCGAGCGCGGTGCCGAGCGCGTTGAGGGCGAGGTCGACGTTCGACGACACCCGCTGCGGCAGGTAGTTCTGCAGCAGCTCGAGCGACAGCGAGAGCAGCGTGCCGAGCGCCGTGGCGATCCAGGCCGAGCGGCCGGGCGCTCGTCCGCCGCGGATCAGGGCGACGAACACCAGAAAGCCGAACGGCAGGTAGCCGAACAGGTTCGACACCAGGTCGAAGCCGGTCCACCAGCGTGGCCAGCCGAGCAGCAGGAAGGCGAGCGGGCCGGTGCCCGGCTCGCGCCAGCCGGTGAACGGGTAAAGGCTGGCGTAGACGATCACCGCCGCGTACAGCCAGGAGAGCGGAACCGCCAAGCTGCGATGGCGGGCCGCCTGCGTCTCGACGAGCGGAGCGCCTTCGTCCGGCATCGCGTCAGAAGGGCTTGACGACGACGAGCACGACGATCGCCATGAACAGCAGCACGGCCGATTCGTTGAAGACCCGGAACCAGCGCTCGCTGCGCACGTTGGCAAACGCCTCGAAGCTGCCGAGCAGCGTGCGGCAGGCGTGGTGATAGCCGATCGCCGCCACGACCAGCACGAGCTTGGCGTGCAGCCAGTAGTTGTGCGGCCCCTTGCCGACGCCGTAGACCAGCCACAGCACGATCCCGAGGCCGATCGCGAACACCATCAGCAGGCTCGAGAAGCGATAGAGCTTGCGCGCCATCACCAGCAGCCGTTCGCGCTCGGCGTGGCTGTCGGCCGGCACCGCCGCCAGGTTGACGAAGATGCGCGGCAGGTAGAACAGGCCGGCGAACCAGCTGCTGACGAAAACGATGTGAAACGCCTTGACCCAGAGCAGCGATGAACCCATGGCCGGATTATCGACAGCTTGTGGGCCTGAAGTGCAGGTTCGCCTCCCACGGGTTCAGCGCCAGCGAGCCGCCCTCGCGACCCGATGACCGCGAGGGGAATGCTTCCGCGATCGGCAGATCGATCGAATCTACCGGCGGGCGGGCAGCGCCCTAAGCGCTCGTGACCATGCCGGCGTCCGAAAGGAACACGGCCCACTCGGTCGACACACGGTCGGCAATCGCCGCTGCCTTGGTGCTCTGCCCGTGCCGCGCAAGCAGGCGGCTGGCCGATTCGATGATCTTCTGCCCGTACGGCCGCCACTGGGCCAGGCGTTCGCGCAGCACCGCCGCATTGCCGGCGTCGGCCTGGACCAGTGCCCGGCAGGCGTCGATGGTCCAGCGCCGGCTGCGCTGGCTGTCGAGGTAGAGGTTTTCTGCCAGCAAGGCGTCGAGCTCGTCGCCGTTCTCTCGGGCGATTCCTGCGAAGGCCTTCAGGAACAGCGCGTCCGCTACCGGCTTGACGACGAGGTTCAGGCCGACGAAGGCCTCGTCCCAGTCATAGGCCAGCATCAGCTTCTCGATCGCCTCTCGAGCGGGCTGCCAGTCGGCGTCGCCTTCCCAGACCTGGCGCTCTCCGGCACCGAAGCCGCGCTCCGGAAAGGCGTCGGCGAGTTGTCGCGTTCGATAGGCCACGCGTTGCACGCGCCGAAGCTGGTCGGCGGTCTGGAACGCCGCGCAATTCGCCAGGTAGCTCGAATGGGCAAGCTGCTGCACGTAGGCCGAGATCATCTGCAGCCCGTGGCCGAGATAGCGCGCCGGCGTCATCGCACTCGCGAGCAGTTCGAGCGCCGCCGGGCTCAAGTCGCGGTCGCTGTGGCGCACTTCGCCGTAGTGCTGCAGCAGGCCATCGATGTAGGTCTCCTGCTCGTCCATCGCCTGTGTGTACTTGCGATAGGTCATCTGGTCCGGGTCGCGAAAGACGTCGAGCTTCGCTGCTTTCAAGGCGATGCCGTCGCGGTGGCGAAGCAGCCAGCGGTTGCCGTGCACCTCGGGGCCCATCTCGAGCGGCGTGGCGCCGATCGTGTGGTTCATCGCGTGGGTCACGATCTCGTACTCGTTCGGCTTGCGACCGAGCTGGCCGAAGCTGGACCAGGTCTTGACGCGGCGGCTGCGCAGCACGGCAGGGGCAGACGGGCTGGTGGTCATGGTGTGTCTCCTTGGCGATCCGGTCTTCGGATTCGCGGGTTCGGGATTCAGTTCTTGTAGTACCAGCGGTACTCGCGGTCGCTGGTCTGCATGCGGCCGGCAAACGACGGCATCTCGATTTCCAGCATCGAGAGGTCGTAGGCACGACCGAGGTTGCGCTCCAGGCTGGCGCGCGTGAGCCGGCAGTTCATCAGCGTGTGGATGTGGACGTAGTCGCCCCGGTCGGTCACGAGCACGTCGCGGTCCGGGTTGTCGTCGGCCACCGCATCGATCACGGCCTCGGCGACGTCGCCGCTGCGCATCACCGGCCCGACTGCGTCGTATTCCACAGTCTCGGTCATCAACACTCGTGCTGCCGTCATCGTCTTCTCCTTCAATCGTCGTTCGCCGGGGCGGCCACGAAGACCCTGCCTTCCGCGATGCGCACCGGGAAGCGGCGCAGGCATTCGCCGGCCGGGTTGATGCCCCGGCCGCTGCACGCGTCGAAGCTCCACTCGTGGGCGCGGCAGGTCAGTACCTTGCCGTCGAAGCGGCCTTCGATCAGCGGCATGCTCTGGTGCGGGCAGAGGCTGTCGTAGGCGTGGAGTTCGCCCTCGACATTGAGGACGAGGACTTCGTGCGGCCCGACGTCGAAGCACATCATCTCGCCGACCCACAGGTCGTCGGCGGCGCACACTTCCACGAACTGCTCGCTTGCGGCGTCCGGCATCGATCGCTCCATCGCCTCGGTCATCGCGCCGGCCATTCAGGCCTGCCAGTCGACGGTGACCCACTGCAGCGGCTTCAAGCCGGTTTCCGCGAGCACCTGCGAGAGCGGCTTGCCGTTCACCACGGTGCTCGGGCCGATCCGGATGCGATAGCGTG
The DNA here is from genome assembly GCA_040007855.1 of Caldimonas sp. Lineage (GTDB taxonomy): Bacteria > Pseudomonadota > Gammaproteobacteria > Burkholderiales > Burkholderiaceae_C > Schlegelella_A. The sequence goes on along the minus strand of JBDTUG010000038.1, from coordinate 11,729 downwards.
GCTCGCCAGGCCGGCGCGGCACGCGCCGCCCGACGCTGTGGACCGCGATCTTCTCGGCCACCTGGTTCATCGTGTCGTCGGTGTCGACGGCCACCAGGTGCGGCACGAAGTCGCCCTGGAACACGCCATAGATCGGGAACAGCGCCATGTGCTTCTCCTTGGTGGCGAGCGTCAGGCCGCCTTGCGGGCCGGCTCGGCGTACTCGGCAGCCCAGCGATAGGCATAGGCGTCGTCGCCCATCACCTCGGGCGTGATGCCCATCCATTGCAGGCCGCCGCCCAGGTTCATCGGCTGGATCTGGCCGAGCAGGAAGCGATCGACGACGTTGGTGTGGCCGGCGTAGCGCTCGGGCTCGCTGTCGAAGATCCACTTCGAGACCTCGGAGTCGAAGTTGTAGAGCCGGCTCTTGTACTCGCTGGCGTGCATCTGCAGGTGGTGCCGGTCCCAAGCGGAGCCCAGCGGCAGTTGTGTGATGTTGCAGAGCGCCGGCAGCGTCTCCGGGTAGGTCTGCGCCATCTCGCCGCGATTGACGTTGGCGATGATTTCGTCCCACAGAACGCCCCAGCTGTCTTCCCAGTTCGGATACTTCTCGTTGAGCCAGCGGCGCTCGGCCTTCGAGACGCCCGCGTTCGGCTTCCAGAACAGCGTCGGCCGCCAGAACCAGGTGCCGAGGTGCATCGCGTGGTGGCCGTGGTCCAGGCACTGCAGGAAGGTCTCCCAGAACCAGGGCTTGGCCAACCCGTAGTCCTTCATCGTGCGCTCGTGGTGGTGCACCACCCATTCGAGCATGAACTCCTTGAACGACATCTTGCGTTTGGCGACCGGCGTGTAGTAGTCCATCGCCGTTCCGGTGAGCGTCTGGAACAGCCGGAACGAGCGCCAGAACGACACGTCGAAGATGTACTGGGCGCGCTTCGGGTCGTGCTTCATGAGCACCTCCAGCGTCGGAAAGCCGAGTTGCGCGTGGCGCGCCTCATCGGTCTGGATGCTGGACAGAAGGTTCGAGAAATCGACGTCGCCGGCTTCCATCGCATCGGCGGCGAGCGCGACGAACTGGATGTTGGTGAAGCCGTGCTCGACCACCAGGCTGGTGGCCATCGCGGCTTCGACGCAGTTGGCGTTCAGCATCCAGTCGTCGAAGAAGTTCTTCACGGCCAGCACGCCCCACTCGTTGGTATGGAAGGCCTTGTTGCACCAGTCGAAGCGCTCGTCGTGCTTGAGCAGGTCGTGCGAGAACGCGAGGTCGAGCTGGGCGTGGCGGATCTCGTCGAGCATGCCGAACACGCCGAGGCTGCGCCAGCGGGGCGAGGGCGCAAAACGGCAGAAGCGGCTTTGCATCGTCACCGCCATCTGCTCGACCATGCAGGTCGTGCCCATATGCAGGTGCGACGAGGCGGTGTGGCCGGGGTCGAGCTTGTCGTAGATGTTGGCGCGCTTGAGCGCCTCGCGAACCGCGTGCGCTCCGGCTTCCTTCTCACGCTGCACGCGCACGTAGTCGCGAAACGTCACGCGGAAGGGCTCGTCCCACCCGTCCCATGCTTCTTTCGGGATGTTGCCGACGCCGCTCCAGGCTTCGGGAAAGGCTTCCTTCTCGTCGACGTAGGTCAGCGACCAATCCACATCGCGGGCAATGTCGTACCAGTCGTCCCGTTCGAGCAACGCCATGTCATGTCTCCTTGTGGTCAGGTGCCGAGCTTCAGGTTCAGGATCTGGATCGACGTGTATTCCTCGAGCCCGAGCCGGCCGAGCTCGACGCCGATGCCCGAGCCCTTGACGCCGCCAAACGGAATGTCCGGGCCCATGGCGGGATGCTGGTTGACCCAGGCGCCGCCCGAGTCGAGCCGGGCGGCGACCGCGGCGGCACGCTGCACGTCGCTTCCCCACACCGAGCCGCCCAGGCCGTACTCGCTGTCGTTGGCCGAGCGCAGCGCTTCGTCTTCGTCGTCGTAGGGCGTGATCGTCAGGACCGGGCCGAAGACCTCTTCCTTCACGACCCGCATCGCCGGCGTCACGTCGGTCAGGATCGTGATCGGCAGGAACAGACCCGGGCCGGGCGGCACGGCGCTCCGGTACAGCACCGTGGCACCCGCGGCGACGGCCTCGTCGACCATCGCCCGGACCAGGTCGTACTGGGCGCGGTTCTGGATCGGCCCGATGTCGACGCCGTCCTGCGTGCCGGGGCCGATTTTCACCGTGGCGGCGAACTTCACCAGCTCGTCGCACACCGCGCGGTAGACGCTTCGATGCACGTACATGCGCTTCAACGCGGCGCACACTTGCCCGCAGTTGGAAAACTTGGCCCAGAACAGATCAGCGGCGATCCGGGCAGGGTCGGCGTCGTCGAGAACGATCCCCGCATCGTTGCCTCCGAGCTCGAGCGTCAGGCGCTTCAGGTTGCCGGCGGCGCTGGCCATGATGCGTTTGCCGGTCGGTCCCGAGCCGGTAAAGGCGATCTTGCGAATGCCCGGGTGCGCCGTCATCCAGACGCCCAGCTCGTTGCCTCCCGAGACGACGTTGACCACACCGCGCGGGAAGATGTCTTGCGCGAGTTCGCCCAGGCGCAGCGTGGCCACCGGCGTATGCGGCGAGGGCTTCAGGACCACCGTGTTGCCGGCAAGCAGCGCCGGAACGATCTTCCACATCGCCAGCAACACCGGGTAGTTCCAGGCGGTGATCGCGCCCACCACGCCGAGCGGCCGGCGCCGCAGCTCGACGCGTTGCTGAGGCGTGTCACGCAACAGCTCCGGCGCCAGTTCCAGCGCCGCATACCCGCGCGAAAAGAACACGGCCGAGTTGATCTCGCTGCGCGCCTTGGCCAGCGGCTTGCCCTGCTCGGAGGTGATCAACGGCACCAGCGTGTCGGCATCGGCGAGCACGCGCTCGATGTACGCGTTGACGAGGCGCCGACGCTCGTCGAAGGCCTTGCCGCTCCAGGTCACGAACGCGCGCTGCGCAGCCACGACCGCCGCGTCGAGTTGCTCGCGGCTGCAATCGGGCACGCGGGCGAAGGGCGCCGCCGTCGCGGGGTCGACCACCGGGAGGCTCGTGGGGCCGGCGACGGGTTCCCCGTCGATGGACATCCGGTACAGAGAAAGCACGTCGTCGCTCATGGGTTGGGTGAAAGAGGAGCTCGGGGTTCGGACGGCGCAATGCCCTCCGGCGCATGGCCGCCGAAAAGCATGTTCCAGGTCTTGTCGCTGTAGTAGCTGGTCTTCGCGACCTGCTTGGCGGCTTCGTCGCGGTCGAGCTTCTTGCGTGCGGAAGGGCGTTCTGCGATCGCGCTGCACCAGCGCTCGACGTTCGGAAAGTCGCTCAGATTCACGCCTTGTCCCTTCGCGACCCGGACCCACGGGAAGGCGGCGATGTCGGCGACCGAGAAGTCGTCGTCGATGTAGTCGCGCCGGGCGAGCTGCGCCTCCAGTACACCGTACAGGCGCCGGGCTTCGTTGCGATAGCGGTCGACCGCGTACTGGACGTCGATGCCCCGCTTCGCGGCGTGGCTGACGAAGTGCGCGGCCTGGCCGAGCAGCGGCCCCTGGCTCGAGGTCTGCCAGAACAGCCACTGGATCACGTTCCAGCGGCGTTGCGGGTCGGCAGGCAGCAGGCGCCCGGTTTTCTCGGCCAGGTACAGCAGGATGGCGCCGGACTCGAACAAGGTGGTCGCTTGCCCGCCCGGGCCATCGCTGTCGACGAGGGCCGGGATCTTCCGGTTCGGGTTGACGGCGCCAAACGCTTCGCTGTGCTGATCGCCCGCACTGATGTCCGTCCACCGAACCTCGTAGGGCAGGCCGATCTCCTCCAGCATCATCAGCGCCTTGCGGGCGTTGGGTGACGGGTAGTAGTAGAGCGCGATCATTCGCGGCTGCCCGAGGCGTGCGGCAAGAGCGGTCGGATCAGATCCCGAATCGGTCCTTCATGCGGCCCATGTAGGCCACGAGGTTCTTCTTGGACGCTCCGTAGTCCTTGGTGTCGAAGGCGAACGGCGTATCGATGATGTGGCGCAGGATCGAGAGGACGGTCGCATCGATCCAACGCGGGTTGTCGCCCATGAAAAACGGCTTGTCGCCGAGAAAGCCGGACAGCGCGTCGACGTCGGTGCGGGCGCGCCGGTAGACCACGTCGGCAGGCATGCGTCCCCAGCCGCCGTTCATGAACTCGTTCAGGATCCGAAAACGGAAGTCGTCGGCGAAGGCACGCAGCCCGGCCGGAACGTCGTTCGAGCCGGCGATGATGCGCAGGTATTTCTCCCAGTTCTCGGTTTCGCGCCAGCGCGGCTGGATCACGGCCACCCAGTAGGTGTGCTCGTCGATCATCCGGTTGAAGGCAATCATCGTGGCGCGATCCTGGGCGCTCGCGCCCTCGTCGAGGGCGTCGCCGTACTTGCCCTGCAGGTATTCGATGATGTGCGTCGAGTCGTTCACCGCCGTGCCGTCGGTATCGAGGATGCACGGCAGCTTGCCGGCCGGCGTGTCCTTGTCGAGACGCGTCAGGTCCTGCGGCTTCGTGTCGTACTTCAAGCCGGCCATCGTCATGTAATACGCCACCTTGGTGACGTACGGGCTGATGCAGGGAACCGACCATGCGGGAAGGTACTGGTACAGGGTGATCATCGGGTGTCTCCTTGATGTGCTCTGTCGGCGGGCGGAATACGGGGAAACGGAGGCATCTCTACCAGGGAAGCTTGTCGCCGTTGGCGTGACGGAAGGTCCCCGAAGATTCGGGGGTCAGCTCGTCCATGCGGGCGATCAGCCCCTGGGCTGCCTCCTCGGGCTGGATGTACTTGAAGCTGCCGGGGTAGTCCTTGGTCAGGTCGGTGGCGACCATGCCCGGATGCAAGGCCAGCACCGAAATGCCGCGCTTGCTCAGATCGTGGTGCAGGTTCAGCGCGACCATGTTGGCGCCGGCCTTGGAGACGCGGTACGCGTACATCCCGCCGGAACCGTTGTCGCCGAGCGAGCCGACGCGGCTGGTCACGATGCCCAGCCTGGAGCCGACCGAGAGGAACGACAGGGTCGCTTCGGCGACGCGCAGCGGCCCGAGCGTATTGATCTCGAACTGCCTGCGCATGTCGGCGTAGTCGATCTTGCCCAGCTCGTCGAGGCCCAGCACGCCGGCGACGTGCAGCACCCAGTCGAGCTTTGCGCTGCGCGCCCGCAGGCCTCGAACCAGTCGAGCGATCCCCGCCTCGGACGTGACGTCGACACCGGCGATCGAGTCGACGCCGCCTTCGCTGAAGCCCTCGCCATCGCCGAGGCAGGCCGCGATCACGCGATCCCCTCGCGCATGAAGCAGCTTGCAGATCGCGTTCGCAATGCCTCGATCGGCACCGACCACCAGGATGTTGTTCATCGATCGGTTCCTCGGCCCATGTTGCGCATCTCGCTGCCCACGATCCGTTCGGCGCGGAGATCGGCGCGCGTCGATTCGGAGTAGCCGAGCTCGGCCAGCACCTCGTCGTTGTGCTCGCCGAGCAGGGGCGCGCCGCGACGGATGCTCGACGGCGTGCGCTCGAACCGTGCAGGGGACCGGGCCTGGCGCAGCCGCCCTGCCGCGTGGTGATCGGTTTCCACGATGGTGCCGGACGCCACCACCTGCGGATGGTCGATCACCTCGCTGCGCCTGAGCGCGGGCGCGCAGGGCACGTCGTGGGCTTCGAGCCGCTGCATCCATTCGGCGGTGTCGCGCCGCTTCAGCACCTCCTGCGTCATCGCCAGGCGCTCGTTCACATGCTTGTCGCGGGCGCTCGGCGTGACGAAGCGCTCATCCGTGAGCCATTCGGGTTTCTCGAGGGCCTTCGACAGCCCGGTCCATTCCCGGTTGCTCATGACGGCCACCGTCATGTAGCCGTCCTTCGTTTCGTAGATCAGGTCGATGAAACTGGCGGCCTCCTGGTTCGTCATGTTCGTGTCGGGATAGGTCTGTGCGCCCATGTCGGAGGCCCACAGGAAATACAGCACGGAGTCCAGCATCGAGATGCGCACGTGCTGTCCTTCGCCGCTGCGCGCCTTCGAGACGAGCGCCGCCGAAATGGACTGTGCGACGGTGACTGCGGCGAGCTTGTCGGGCAGCACGGTGCGAATCAGGCGCGGCCGTTCCTGATCGGAGCCCGCCTGCACGCTCGTGAGGCCCGAAACTGCCTGGATAACGGGGTCATACACCGGCTTTCCCACCCACGGCCCGACATCTCCGAAGCCGCTGATGGAGGCGTAGACGATGTTCGGCGCGACGCGCCGGATGTCGGCTTCGCCGACACCGAGCCGGTCGACGACACCCGGGCGGAAGTTCTGCATGAAGACATCCGCTCCCCTGGCCAGGTCGAGCACGATGTCGCGTCCCCGCGGAGTCTTCACGTCGATGGAGACCGACCGCTTGTTGCGATTGATGTTGAGGAACATCGAGGACATGCCGGCGCGTTGATTGCCGAGCGAGCGCACATGATCTCCGGTGTCGGGAACCTCGATCTTGATGACATCGGCGCCCTGGTCCGCCAGGATCATCGCCGCCCACGGGCCGGAAAGCATCGTCGTCATATCGATGATGCGAATGCCGGCGAGAGGTCCACTCATGTCCAAGTCTCCTGGGTTCATGCCAGCGAGGCGATGACCCGGTCCGTCGTGGCGGGTTCCGCTTTCCTGGGCCGGAGAATAGGCATTCCATGAATACAGGACTAGCCCTGTTTGGCAGGAAACACAGTGCGGCGAAAGCGCACAATCTGGCGGGACGGCAGGAGACGTTGAAGTGATCAAGGAGCTGCACCGGATGGCCGTGTTCGCCCAGGTGGTGGAGCACGGGTCCTTCTCGAAGGCCGCTGCTGCGCTGGGCCTCGGCAAGTCCATCGTCAGTGCCCACGTGGCAGCGCTGGAACGACGCATCGGTGCACAGCTGCTGACCCGCAGCACACGCGCCCTGGCGCTGACGCAAGAAGGGAGCGTCTTCTACGAGAACTGCCGGCGCATGGTCTCGGCCGGAGAGGACGCGTTCGCCACGATTGAGTCGCATCGGGCAAACGTCAGCGGGACGATCCGGCTCACCTCCTCGTACAACGTCGGCGTCAGTTTCCTGATCGCGCAGCTGGCGCGTTTCAGGCAAGCCTATCCGGACGTCTCGTTCGATCTGGTTCTCGAAGACTCCGTGTCGAACGTCATCGAGGAACGCTTCGATCTGGCCGTGCGGGTGGGCCAGCTTGCGGACACCGGACTGTTTGCGACCGAGCTCGGAACCTGCCGCATGATCCTGTGCGCTTCACCGCAATTGCTCAGCGACCACCCGAAGATCAAGACACCGGATGATCTCGCCAGGCTGCCGTGGATCACCATCATGCAAATGCCTCATCCGGAGAAGTTGCATCTGGCGCATGCGCGGACGGGACAGCGCCTGACCCTGGGTCTGCAGGCGACGATCAAGACGCACTCGGGCATCGGTGCGCGCGAGTTCGTGCGCTGCGGTGCCGGTATCGCCCTGTTGCCTGACTACGCCGTGGACAAGGACATCCTGCGCGGCGATCTGGTTCGCATCCTGCCGGCATGGAACGAGGCTCACCCGCGCCCGATCTCCGCCGTGTTTCCGAGTCGTGATCGACTGGCCACTCGCTTGAGGCTGCTGATCGACTTTCTGAGGGAGTCGCTGAATGCGGAGATTCCCGGGGGATGGCGTCGCAGCCCCAAGCCGACGGCGTCGGCGTCCGGCAGACGGGATCCCTCGCCGCGCTCAGGACGACAGGTGCCACCCTAGAATCCGCCCCGTGCAGACGCCCCCGCCCTACCCCGCGAGCCGGCCGCGGCGCTTGCGCCGCGACGCCTGGAGCCGCGAGCTGGTGCGCGAGTCGCGCCTGGCGGCGAGCGACTTCATCCTGCCGGTGTTCGTGCTCGAAGGCCGCGGCCAGAGCCAGGCCGTGGCGTCGATGCCCGGCGTCGATCGGCTCAGCCTCGACCGCCTCTTTCCGGTCGCCGAGGAATGCCTGGTGCTCGGCATCCCGGTGCTGGCGCTTTTCCCGGTGCTCGAGCCGTCGCTGAAGAGCGAGGACGGGCGCGAGGCGCTGAACCCGAACGGGCTGGTGCCGACGGTCGCGCGCGAGCTGAAGAAGCGCTTTCCCGGGCTCGGCCTGATGACCGACGTCGCCCTCGACCCCTACACCAGCCACGGCCAGGACGGCTTGCTCGACGAGACCGGCTACATCGTCAACGACGACACCGTCGCGGTGCTGGCACAGCAGGCGCTGGTGCAGGCCGAGGCCGGGGTCGACATCGTCGCGCCGAGCGACATGATGGACGGGCGGATCGGCGCGATCCGCGACGCGCTCGAATCGGACGGCCATGTCCACACCCGGATCATGGCCTACAGCGCCAAGTATGCGAGCGCCTTCTACGGGCCGTTCCGCGACGCGGTCGGCTCGGCCGCCCAGCTCGGCAAGGCCGACAAGAAGGTCTACCAGATGGACCCGGGCAACAGCGACGAGGCGCTGCGCGAGGTGGCCCTCGACATCGCCGAAGGCGCCGACATGGTGATGGTCAAGCCGGGCATGCCGTACCTCGACATCGTGCGCCGCGTCAAGGACGCGTTCCGGATGCCGACCTTCGCCTACCAGGTGAGTGGCGAGTACGCGATGTTGAAGGCCGCGGCGCAGAACGGCTGGCTCGATCACGACGCGGTGATGATGGAGACGCTGCTCGCCTTCAAGCGGGCCGGCGCCGACGGCGTGCTCAGCTACTTCGCGCTCGAGGCGGCGCGAGCCCTGCGCGCCGATCGTTGAGCGACGAGCGACGAGCGACGCGGGCCGCTGCCGATGCGCGTCTTCCACATCCACGGCGACCAGTTCAGCGAGCTGGAAGGCCTGCCCGACGCGCTGCCGCCGAAGGGCTATCTGTGGTTCGCGAGCGCGCGCCGCGAGTTCGAGCTCGGCGTCGCCGAGGTGCAGGCGGCGCTGCAGCGCTGGACCGGCAGCCAGCTGTTCGACCTGCACGTCTCCGACCTGCTGAACGATCAGCTGCCCTCACACTTCGACTACACGTCGGAGTACGACCTGCTGGTGTTCCGCCGCCTGGCCGCCGGCGCCCAGCGCCTGCCCGCCGACGAGGACAAGGGCGCGCCCGAAACGGCGCGCGCGATGCTCGAGACGATCGATACCAGCCCGGTCGGCTTCGCCGTCTTCGACCGCGTGCTGCTTACCGTGCATCCGACCGACTGCCTGGTGCGCGACTACTTTGCCGAGCGGCTGAAAAGTCAGATCGCCGGCAGCGAGGGCCGCGCCGCCGCCCGCATGCCGGCCAGCCCGGCCGACCTGATGTTGCGCATGGTCAACTACATGGTCGACAGCTACCTGGAGCTTCGCCGCCTGCTCTCGCGGCAGATCGACCACCTGCAGCAGCAGCTCGTCAAGCCGGGCCGCCGCACCGGCAACCTGCGCACCCTGCTCGACTCGCGCAACTCGCTGCACATGCTCGAGGACACCTGCGAGGACCAGCGGGCGGCGATCGTCGAGTGGATCGACGCGCTCGAGGAATGGCCGGCCGAGAGCGACCCCAAGGTGCAGCGAGAGCGCGAGCAGCTGCGCCTGCGCTCGCGCGACGTGCTCGAGCACATCGAGCGCGTGCTGACCCACGTGCGCCGCCTCGAGGCCTCGGCCGAGACCGCGGTGCAGATGCACTTCTCGGAGCAGAACAACCGCACCAACGACATCATGCGGGCGCTCACGGTGCTGACCGCAATCTTCCTGCCGCTCAACTTCGTGACCGGCTTCTTCGGCATGAACTTCGAAGGTTTGCCGCTGATCCACGGGCCGACCGGCTTCTGGATCGTCTTCGCCATCATGCTCGGCCTGGGCGTCGGCATGAGCCTGTTCTTCTGGCGCAAGCGCTACCTGGGGCGAACCTGAGCCATGACTACCGGTTCGGCGCCCGCGACCTGGCTCTGCTGGCGGCCCTGACGATCGTCCGGGCCTGAACTGGGCCGGCGATGAAGGTCGCCGGCGCGGCGCTCCGATCAGCCGGTCGTGCCGGCGTAGGGATCGGCGAAGCCGAGGCCGACGACCAGCCGGCTCTCGCGCGCTTCCATCGCCTTCGCGTCGGCGGCGCGCTGATGGTCGAAGCCCTGCGCATGCAGCGCGCCGTGCACCAGCAGGTGCGCGTAGTGCGCCTCGAGCGCGATCCCCTGCGCCTTCGCCTCGCGCTCGACCACCGGCGCGCACAGCACGATGTCGGCCACGACGAGCGGCGCCCGCTCGTAGTCGAAGGTGAGCACGTTGGTGGCGTGGTCCTGGCCGCGAAACTCGCGGTTCAGGGCCCGGCCCTCGTCGGCGCCGACGATCCGTACGGTGAGCTGCGCCGGCCCGGCCAGCGCCGCGCGCAGCCAGCGCGCCACCCGATGGCGCGGCAGCACCGCCTTGTGCGCGGCGTCGGCGAACTGCAGCGAAAGGGCGAGCCCGGCGCGTGCCGGCGGCGCCTCAGCGCCGGTCCTGGTCGGCGCGGCCATAGGCCTCGACGATCCTCGCCACCAGCGGATGGCGGACCACGTCGGCCGAGGTGAAGTGGGTGGTGGCTATCCCGTCGACCTTGCGCAGGATCCGCTCGGCCTCGACCAGGCCGGAGTCGCTGCCTTTCGGCAGGTCGATCTGGCTGACGTCGCCGGTGACCACCGCCTTGGCGCCGAAGCCGATCCGGGTCAGGAACATCTTCATCTGCTCCGGCGTGGTGTTCTGCGCCTCGTCGAGGATGACGAAGGCATGGTTCAGGGTGCGGCCGCGCATGAAGGCGAGCGGCGCGACCTCGAGCGTCGCCTTCTCGAACGCCTTGGCGACGCGGTCGATGCCCATCAGCTCGTAGAGCGCATCGTAGAGCGGGCGCAGGTAGGGATCGACCTTCTGCGCCAGGTCGCCGGGCAGAAAGCCGAGCCGCTCGCCGGCCTCGACCGCCGGCCGCGTCAGGATGATCCGCTGCACGGCGTTGCGCTCGAGCGCGTCGACCGCGCAGGCGACCGCGAGGTAGGTCTTTCCGGTGCCGGCCGGGCCGATGCCGAAAGTGATGTCGTGGCCGAGGATGTTCTTGAGGTAGGCGACCTGGTTGGGGGTGCGCCCGGTCAGGTCGGTGCGGCGCGTGCGCAGGCGCAGGTCGGGCGGCTCCGCGGCATCGGCGGACGCCGCGCCATCCGCCGGCGCAGCGGCAGCGCGCGGGCCGGCGTCGCCGCGCGCCGTGTCGTCGGCCATCGCTTCGAGGATCGCGAGCTCGAGCTCCTCGGCGCCGATCGGCCGCACGGCGCGGCCATAGAGCTGCTGCAGCAGCGCAAGCGCGCGCTCGGCATTGACCTTCGCGCCCTCGACCCGGAACGACTCGTTGCGCCGCTGCAGCTTCACGTCGAACGCCGCGGCCACGGTGCGCAGGTGCTCGTCGAGGCTGCCGGCGAGGTTGGCCAGGCGGGCGTTGTCGGGCGGGATGAAGGCGTGGCGGCGGATCAAGCGGTCATTGTCGCCAAGCTGCGAGGGCGCGTCACAAAACGGTGCCGAAGACCTTCCTGCAGTGACCGCTGAACATCCGCTGGCGCCGCCACTTCGTGGAGCGTGCAAAGTCGTGGGCTGCCACCGCCAGCCGGCAAGCCACATCGCGCCCCCGATAATCCCTTGCATGATCGGACGACTCGTCGGCACCCTCGCGGAGAAATCGCCGCCGCAGCTGCTGATCGACGTCAACGGCGTCGGCTACGAGGTCGACGTGCCGATGAGCAGCTTCTACAACCTGCCG
>JBDTUG010000037.1:0-18965 GCA_040007855.1 Caldimonas sp. | reverse complement strand
TTCATGTTCGTGCTCGACCCGAGCGGCCAGGGCCTGCTGCTGATGGGCTCGACCAAGGCGCTGGCGGCAGCGAACTGGCTCTCGATCGGGCAAGTGACCCTGACTGCGGCGCTCGGCATCGCCGCCATCGCCATGGGCTTCCAGGGCTGGGCGCTGCGTCGAGCCGGCTGGCTCGAACGCTGCCTGCTCGTCGCCGCCGGCCTGGCGCTCACCTACCCCGGCGTCAAATCCGACCTGCTCGGCCTGGCGCTGGTCGTCGGCGTGCTGGCGAGGCAGCGCTTCATGCACCTGCCGGCCGGCCTGCGGCCGGGGGCCTGAACCGGAGCACCGCCCGAACTGCGGTGGTCAGTTCAAGGTCTGCAATCGCACATGACCGATTCGAGGCGATCGACCTCGCCTGTCCTCTGGCTCAGCTTCTCAGGCGGATCGCGCGCGGCGGTGCCACCAGCGCCCGAAGAAGCGCCGCAGGCCGTCGCGGTGCATGCGCAGCCCGGTCACCAGCGCCTGCTGCGTTGCGACCACCCCCGCCGCCAGCGCCGGGTACGACCACGCCGGCATCAAGCCGATCAGGGCCAGCGCGGCTGCCAGTGCGATGCCGAACCCCACGCTCGCGACCCACGCCCCAAGCAACGGCAGCCGCGCGAAACAGGCGATCGCAGCAATCAAATCGACGATGCCGACAAACATCACCGCCAGCGCGTGCGGTCGCCGGTGCGCATGGCCGCCGAGTTCGGTCTCGACGGTGTTGGCGACGATCTCGACGCCGTGCATCAGGCCGAGCGGCGTCGGGTGCACATCGGCGCGGTCATAACGCCCGCCGACGACGACGACGCTCGACCCGATGCGACCCCGCCAGTCGAAGCCTTGCGCCAGCACCACCGACGCCGGCACCTCGACGCGCTCGATGCGCGCGTAGCGGATGCCGCGCAGCGCCAACGCGTCGGCGCTGACGGACGGCGCAGCGCGCGGCGCGGCGGGTGGGTCAAGCGGGGCGCCAGTCGCTCGCGTCAGCTCGCCGGCCAGGCTGGGCAGTGGCCCCTGTGATGTCGGCACGTAGCGGCGGAACCAACGCACGCTGCCGCTGCCGCCTTCGGCGATCGAGAGCGCGAGCGCAGAGCGCACGCCCGGCACGCTGGCGCCGCCGAGCACCGGCCTGGGCACCGGCAGGGCGCCAGCCTCGTCCGACGCGTCGACATCGCGCCCCCAGACGACGCGTGCCAGGGCCTGCGCGGACAGGCGCGCAGGCAATGCCGCGAAGGAAGGCGCGCTGGTGTCGAGATCGACGACGACGGCTCGCGGCGACCCGGCCACGATGGCTTCGACCAGCGCCTGCACGACCCCTGCATCGAGCGGGCTCGAGCCGCCGAAGAGCCGGCGGTGATCCTCCGGGCCAATCGTCACCAGCACGGCCTGCTGTGCCGGCGGCGGTGACGGTGCGAGCCAGGTCTCGATGTCCGCCGCCAGGCGATGCCATTGCGACACGCCGCCGAGCGGCAGGATGAGCAGCGATGTCAGCGACAGCGCGGCGCGATGTCGTCGCCATGTCGCCCGCGCCTGCCGTCGCCAGCGCTGCCCGCGGGTGCCGACCGGCGCGCCGGCGAGGGCGAGCGCGAGTTCGCCGGCCATATCCGCGGCGTCGTCATAGCGCAGCGCCGGCTCGCGCTGCAGCGCGCGCAGCGCGATCGCGTCGACACCGCGGGCGAGCCGGCGCGCCAGCGGGCGCACGCCGCCTTCGCCGACCGCCACCGCGGCGTCGGCACGCAGCGCGGCACTCGGCGGCAGCGGCTCGCCGGCGGCCGCACCGGCGGGCGCAGGCCGCTGCCCGCAAGCCAACTCGTAGAGGATGACGCCCAGCGAGTAGAGATCGCTGCGCGCGCTGACGGTGCCGCCGGCGAGTTGTTCGGGGCTTGCGTACTCGCGCGTCAGTGCGCGGCCCCAGCGTTCGGTGAGCTCGGTCTCCTGTGCCTGGCCGTCGACGAGCAGCTTGGCGACGCCGAAGTCGAGCAGCCGCACGGTGCCTTGCGGCGTGACGAGGATGTTTGACGGCTTCAGATCGCGGTGCAGGACCGACTGCGCATGCGCATGCCCGACCGCCTGCAGCACCTGCGCGAAGAGCGCCAGCCGCTGCAGCAGCGCCAGGCCGTGACGATCGCAATATGTGGTCAGCGGTTCGCCGTCGACGTAATCGAGCGCGATGTACTGCTGGCCGGTGTCACCGACGCCGGCATCGACCAGCCGCGCGATGTTCGGATGGTCGAGCCGCGCCAGGAACTCGCGTTCGCGGGCAAAACGTTCGACGAACGCGGCGCTGTGCAGCGACACCGCCGGGAACTTCAGTGCCACGCGCCGGCCGTCGGCCTTGCCTGCGCCCTCGGCGCCCTCGGCGCCCTCGGCGCCTTCGGCGGCTTCGGCCAGCCAGACCACCGCCATGCCGCCGCGGCCCAGTTCGCGCAACAGGCGCCAGCGACCGAAGCGCTGGCCGGCCGCGAAGTCGGCCACGACCTGCGCGCTGCTGCCGATCAGGCGCTGCCACGGCGGTCTGGTGTCGAACCCAATGGTTCCGTCGCGGGCGGCGAGGGCGCGTAGCAACGCCGGTCTGATGGCGTCGTGCTCGCGTCCGAGCCCGGCCAGCCAGCGCGAGCGCGCAGCGTCGTCGGGCAGGTCGAGCGCAACGTCGAGCAGCAGCGACAGTGCGGCAAGCTCTGCAGGGGTCATCGGCCGGCGCTCGACGAGTCGCTCACCGTTCCCTCAACGACGGCTCACAAGCCATACACCAGCACGCCGGCCCAGGCGCGCGCGGAGGCGGCGCCGTGGCGGCGGATCCAGGCGCGCTGCGCTTGCGCCAGTGCGCGCGACGGCGCGAACCCGGCCCGCACGCCCGCCAGCACGGCCGGCATCAGCACCGCGCTGGCTGCATCGTCAATCGGCCACAGGGTCAGCATGGTCGACGCATTGCCCGACGCCAGCAGCACGTACGGGAAGCCGAGCAGGCCCTCGCCCTCGACGGCGTCGCCGGTCGCGGTGTCGCAGGCCGATAGCACGATCAGCCGGCTCGCGAAACCGTAGCGGCTCATCTCGGCGGCGGTCAGGTAGCCGTCGTCGCCCTCACCGCCGCGCGGAGTCGCCAGGACCAGTGCGCTCGCCAGCGGCTGCCGCGGCGAGACGAAACCGTGGGTCGCGAAGTGCATGACGTCGAAGCGCTTCAACCCGCCGTTGGCGGCCAGCCGCGAAATCGATGCCTCCGAGGCGGCAGCGTCGAGCAGCACGTCAGCGCGCGGGAACAGCTTCGCGACCGCCTGCGCCTCGCGGCGCGAACCCGGCAAGCGCGGCCAGGCGAGCCAGGCGCCACCGCCGCCGCGCGCGCCGCGCACCGCGTGCGCCTGCTCCTGCGTTGGCGTTGGCGCCTGCCCTTGAGTTGGCACCTGGACCGCGCTCGCAGCGGCTAGGCTGGCTGTCGACGGCAGCAGGTAGTCGGGGTCGCCGACAACCAGCGCGTGCCGGGGTGCGCCCCCGCGGAGCGCCGATTTCCGCGCGGCGAGCAACGACAACACGCCGAACGACTGCACGTGGGCGATGTCGGCGTGCTCGACCAGCGGCCGGCCGAGCCACGGCAGCGCATCGAAGGGCAGCAGCGCGAGCGCCGGGTCGGGCGCGATGACCAGGCGCCGCGCACCGTCGATGCGTTCGCGCACCGGATCCAGCAACAGTGCGGCCAGCAGGCGGCCGACGTCATCGGCCGACGCGCGCCGGGCGGCGCTGCTCGGCGGCAGCGCGCCGAGCACGACGCGCCCGCCGTCGATCCACACCGGCTGCGCCTGCGGTTGTCGTTGTCCGGCCAGCAGCAGCGTGCGCCAGCCTTCGACGAGATCGCGCAAGCTGTCCGGCACGCCGCGCGCGGCGCTCGTCAGCCGGCCGCTGCGGTCGAGCGCGACGATCAGCACCTGGCCGGCATGCACCGTGTACGACAGGAAGAGGTCGCCGTCGCCGAGCACGCGGCCGGCCTGCGCCGGGTCGGCGCGCGGCAGCTGCAGCAGCGCGGCATACCGCGGATCGTGCGCGGCAATGCGCGCGCGTAGCGCTGCCAGTTCGTCGGCCACGCGCCGGCGCTCGGCTTCGAGCGCAACGCGGGCCTCGTCGCCGGCGGTCTGGATCGCCTCGTCGACGATGCCGATGCGCGCCGACAGTCCGACCAGCGCGGCGCGGTCACGAGCGTCGCCGGTGGCGGCCTCGTCGGCGCGCTGCGAGGTGATCGATTCGAGCAAGGTGCGCGAGCGTGCCAGCTCGGCCACGGCGAAGGCCTCGTCGTCGCGGCCGACGGCGGCAGCGTCGACGGCGAGCTGCTTGTACTCGGGCACCCACTCGCGCAGGTAAGCCTGGCGGACCGTCGGGCTGTCGTCCAGGGTGGCGCGGATTTGCTCGACCTCCTGCACCAGTGCGCGGCGTTCGGCCAGCGCGTCGCCGCCGCGGCCGATCGCGGCCAGGGCGCGCGCGCGGCTGATGCGCAGCGCGAAGCGGTCGTGCCACAGCGAACCGCTGTCCGCCGCCATCGCGGCCAGCGCCGCTTCGGCATCGACCAGTGCGCGATGCGGCTCGCCGAGCTGCAGCCAAGCCCGCGCGCGCTCGACCAGCGGTGCCCGCGTCAGTGGGTGGGCGGCGCCGAGCCCCACCCGCCGACGCTCGATCGAGGCGTCGATCAGGGCGAGCGCCCGCCGTGCGTCGCCACTGGCCAGCCACGCCGCGGCGAGCAGCCGCTCGGACAACAGGCGCCCGAACGGCAGATCTTCCGCAGAGCCTTCGTAGGCGTCGACGATGCGCTGCAGCGGCACCGCCGCCTGCGCTGCGCGGTCGTCGTGGAGGTACGCGAAGGCCTGCGCCTGCAGCAGCGCAACGACGACACGGTTGCGTGCACCGTGCGCCGGCAGGGCCACCGCGATGGCCTGTTCGAGTCGGCGTGTCGCCTCATCCACTCGTCCGACGAGCAGCAAGGCCGCGGCGTACTTGGCCTGCGCGCCCAGGCGTCGCGGGTCGACCGGCTCGGTCATCGACGCATAGGCGGTCAGCACATGCTCGGCCTCGACCAGCGCGCAGCGGGAGTCACCCAGCCACCAGCAGGCGGTCGACAGGCCGTCGCGCGCCTGCAGGGTGCGATCGTCGCTCGCGCCATAGCGCCGCGCATGCAACGGGATCAAGTGCTCCAGCAAGGAGCGGGCGGCGGCGACATCGCCGACCTCGAGCCTGATCTCGGCCAGCAGCACCGACAGCGCCAGCACTTCGGGGTCGTCGTCGGGCTGCCCGGCGCCGGCTTCGCGCAGAGTCGTCTCGGCGACGCTCAGCGCCTCGGCGCCGCGGCCGCGGTGCAAGGCCACCAGCGACAGGCCGCGGCGCGCCCGCAGCGTGTAGGGATGAAGGGGGCCGAGCCGCGCGGCGAAGCGCCGCGCGGCCTCGTCGTAAAGCGGCTGAACGGCTGCCAGCTCGCCGGCGTCCAGCAGCAGCGCCGCCAGGTGCAGCCGTGACAAGTTGGTCTCGACATCGTCGTCGCCGGCCAGACTCTGGAACGCGGCGAGTGCCTGGACCGCCAGCGCCCGGCCGCGCGCCGGATCCTCGGTGTCGCCGTACGCGAGCGCGAGATAGCGGCGCGCGCGCCAGGTGTTGGCCGCCGGCAGCAGCGTCATCGCCGGGTCGGCGAGCACCGCTTCGAGTCGTGGCCGGGCCTCGGCCGAACGGCCGGCCAGCACGAGCAGCACGCCGATTTCGACATCGACGCCCGCCGCGGCGGCATCGTCGGCCGCCGGCAAGCTCGTCCGCAGGTCGACAACGCGGCCGATCGATTCGGCGTCGCTGTCGACGGTCGACAGCCGCGCATAGGCCTGCAAAGCGGCCCAGCGTGCCGGCGCGGGCATCGCGGGGTTGCCCGCAGTGGCCAGGAACCAGGGCCGGCACGCGGTGGCGACGTTGAGGCCGCCGACGCCAAAGAGCGCCACTGCGTCGCCGGCGAGGCGCACCGCAGCGTCGACGTCGGCGCCACCTTGCCGGCAGCGCGCGGCGACGGCTTCGATCTCCGGCCCGGAAGCAGCCTGTGCCAGGCCGCTACCCAGCAGCACTGCGCCGAGCAAGGTTCGACGCCAGCCGGCGGATTTCACGTCGTCAGTCTCGCGGCGGTCGGCCCGCGGACCAGCGAGCCGGCCCGACCGCGGCTCAGTGTGCCGCGCGGCGGCCGCGGCGCCGCAGCGCCAGCGCAGCGAGACCCGCGCCCAGCAGCGCGAGGCTGGTTGGCTCGGGCACCGCCGACACCTCGACGACGCCGGCGAAGGCCATCGTGCGCGGGTCGAACGAGCGAACGTTGAAGGTGCGCAGCGGGTCGTCCGGCGCACCCGGCTCGCGATAGAGCCCGGGTCCGTCGGGGCCGGTCGCGAGCGCAAGGTTGGTGGCGTCCAGATACAGCATGGCGCCGAGATTGGCGAACGAGTAGATGTAGTCGTTACCGCTGAAGTTCGACCAGTCGAAGCCGCCGACGAAGACTGCCAGCCCTTGCGTGGCCGGCACCACGGGCGCCGGCTGCGGCACGCAGGTGTTGATGCCGGGTCCGAGGTCACCCGGAGGCGAGAAAAAACAGGACGTCAGGCCGGAGGGGTCGCGCACCGAGATCGTGAAGTCGATGCCGGAAAAGCGGCTCTCCAGGTGCGAGATCTCGGCTCCGAAGAGGGCGTTGACGTCAGCGCTGGCGGGCACGTAGAAGCCGAGGCCCATGTCGGTGAGGCCCGGGCGCGCGTCGATGTAGCTGCCGACCAGCTCTTCCCACTTCGGCGGCCGCGGACCGGTGACACCGAGGATCTCCGGCACGCGCACGGTCACCGGGACGTCGATGTTGCCGGGACCCGGCAGGTAGGCGCCGAGGCCGCCCGGCGGGCCTGCCGGCAAGACGACGTCCGTCGGCGTCAGCCGCAGGACCGGCGGGTCCATTACCAGCAGACCCGCCTGGGCTGCGGTCGCTGCCGTCAACATCAAGCCGGCGATCAGACGCCGGACATCGACTCGGTAGGGACGCAGATTCATGGGGACCTCCGTTGGTTGTTTCCGTCAATTGGGCGACTGCGCGTGCCCCCGCCACGCGTGGGGGCGGGATCAATGTATGCGAGTCGGCAGGTTGCCCGCAATCGACATTCACCCGCGAAAAACGAACGCGTCTTGCAGGCCGCGCCGCCGGCGCGGTCAGGAGTCGACGAGCGCATCGAGCAAGGCCCGTGTGAACCCCCGACGGGTGCTTGCATCGACGTCCGCGCCCCAAGCTTCGACGATGCCGAGGCCGGCGCGATGAACGGCGTCGGCGCGCTCGCGCTCGGCGGCCGGCACGACGAGCAGCCAGCCATGCGCCTGATCGGGCCCGACCGACCCCGGCGGGCGGGTGACGACGATCTCGTACAAGCCCGGGCCGAGGCCGGTGACGGTGGACATCCGTTGCCCGCTCGGCGACGAGCCGAGGCTCGACACCAGCGGCCGTTGCGGGCAGGCGCCGCCAGCCCGGCAGTGCAGCGTCGTCAGCCGGACCGAATATCGGCCGGCGGCAGGCAGCGCGGCCAGCATCGGCGCCAGGTCGACATCGCCATCCAGCCACGGCAGGACGGCATCGCCCAGGCCGGCAGAGCCGCGGCTGAGGGTCGCGATGTAGCGGTCGGGTTCGCCGGCAAGGCGCGCGAGGACCCGCTCGACGAACTGCTCGAGCGCCGCCTTCTGACGGCGGCGGTCGGCTGCCACAGTGATCCGGGCGGCACACGCCGGCGTGGCGTCGCAGCGGCGGTTGACGAGGACTGCGCCCGATCGCGCCTCGACGACGACGATGTGGTCGCCGGCCTGGGGCGAGACGGGGGCCAGGCGCGCCCCTTGCTCGACCGGGCTGCCAACGGCAAGGCCCGCGGGCTGCCCCTGCACGAGCCACTTGCCCTGGAGCGCGAGCACGTAGCCGGCGACATCGGCGGCGGCGCTGCCGGCGCCAAGGGCTGTCGCCAGCGCGCACGCGATCACCTTGGACATCGGGCCTCCACGTCGGGGGGTTGAAAAGGGGTCTTACCGTGAAGTACGGGAATATGGACGCAAACCGGCCATTTCGATCGCATCCTCGGATCGACGGTGATCCGAAAGGCGACGTACATCAACCCCGTCTCCGTCGGTCGACGAGCCACCCGGCCCTCACCGCTCCAACAGCCGCGCCTCCTTCGGATAGCTGACGACATAGTCCGCCGCCACCCGCGCGGTCTGTCCCGCGCCGACCTCGAGCGTCCACATCGCCACGCCGGGCTGGCGGTTCCAGGCCAGCTCCGCGGGCTGCGGCGCGAAGCGCGTGGCGATCCGCACCTGCTCGTCGACCGGCACCGGCGCGGCCTCGAGCACCTGCAGCGCGATCGGCATGCGGTGCCGGTTCTCGATCCGGTAGGCGCGCTGCATCTTGCGCTCGACGCGGCCGCCGGCAAAGCCGCCGGTGCCCTGGCTGTCGCGCTCCGGCTCGGCCTCGACCCGCACCAGTTCGTCGCGGCCGAACGACAGCGACAGGCGGGGCGCGTCGAGCGCGTTCCAGCGGCCGTGGCCGACGAACGCGCCATCGCGGTAAAGCTGGAGCGGCCCCGGCGGCCAGACGCCGGCCGGCACCGCCAGCTCGGCGACCATGAAGGCGCCGGCGTCGACGCGCGGGCTGGCGCGCAGCACGAGCGTTGCCGTGTCCTCGTGCTGGCCGAGCGCGATCGCGACCCGCTGCCCGCTCGACGCCAGGTCGATCGGCTGCGCCACGCTGAACTCGGTGGCGAAGCTGTTGTCGAGCACGCCCACCTCGAGCAGCGATTGCACCTTCGCCTGGTCGACGGCGGGGGCGGCCGATGACGGAGTGCGGTCGCGCGGCGCGTCGCTGCGCGCCGGCAAGGGCGGCGCGATGCCGATGCGCCAGGGCGCCGGCAGCCGCCCGGCAGTCTCGCGGCGTGGCTGCCCGGTCGACAGCAGCAGCTTCACGCCGCGCCAGTCTTCGCCGGTGGCCTGGGCGACCAGCGCCTGCCGCTCGATCCGGACCTTGCGCGTCGTCGTGTCGAGCAAGGCGCGGTAGGCCGGCGCCCAGCTCGGGCCGGCGATCTGGTAGCTGAGCCTGACCTCGGCGTCGCTCGCCGCGAGCAGCGTCACCGCCACCGCGATCACGTTGTCGCCGCCGCCGTGCAGGCGGGTTCGCTCGGCGAGCAGCGGCTCGAGCTGGCGGTCGAGGTCGCCTTGCCGGCGCGCGAGCTGGCGCTGTTTCAGCAGCGCGTCCTGGCCGGTGCGGCGCAGCGCCTCGGCCACGCCGGTGACATGCCGCGGGTCGAGGGCGACCCGCTTGCCCGCCGGGTCGTCGCCCGGCCCCGACACGCCCTTCAGGTAGCCGGTGACGAGGCCGAGCGCCTCGCGCTCGGCGAGCAGCGCGTCCTTGCGCTCCTCGAGCTCGCGGATCCGGCCGTCGAGCGCGCCCGCCGAGCAGCGCGGCGAGAGCGAGCGCTGCTCGGTGAGCACCGCGGTCTCGCCGAGGCGGACCGACGCGTCGGCCGAGACCTGCAGGCTCTGCACGTCGAGCCCGGCGGGCAGGCAGGCGAAGGTCAGGGTCCGGCTGCCCGCCGCCACGCGTGCCACGCGTTCGACCGTCGCGCTGCCCGGGTAGACCTTGACCTGGGTGATGCGCGACTCGGCGGGTGGCGTGGCCGCCTGGGCGGCGGCGCCGTCCGGCAGGGCGAGCCAGAACAGGGCGGCGAAGGGGGTGCAGAGCAGGGCAGGGCGGCGCGCCGGCATGAGAGGCCTCGACAGGAGTTCGGACCTCTGCTGATACGGGCGAGCCGAGCGAAAGGGTCAGCCCGCGAAAAAAAGGACCCGTCAGCCGCCGCCGCGATGTACCAGGTCGCTGCGGAAGAAGGCGTTCAGCTCGTTGCCCGGGGCGGCGTCGGCGAAGGCGTCGAAGCGGCCCTGCTCGGCGATCGCCCGGGCCGCCCTCAGAAAGCCGCCCCAGGCCGAGCGCGCCAGCGCGCCGCCGACGCTGATTCGCCGCACGCCGAGCGCGGCGACCTCGGCCACGGACAGCTCGCTTCCCGTGCCGATCAGCAGGTTGAAGGGCCGGGGCGCGACCGCGGCGGTCAGCGCGGCGATCTGCTCGCGCGTGCGGATGCCGGGGGCGTAGAGGCAGTCGGCACCGGCCTGCGCGTAGGCGTGCAGCCGGGCGATCGTTTCGTCGAGGTCGGGCCGCCCGACCAGGAAGCACTCGGCCCGGCCGACCAGCAGCGTGTCGCCGCCGGCGGCGTCGATCGCCGCGCGCGCCGCGCCGATCCGCTCGACCGCCTCGGCCAGCTCGAACAGCGGCCGGGCCGGATCGCCGGTCGAGTCTTCGATCGACAGGCCCGCGACCCCGGTCGCCACGGCGAGCCGGACGTTCTCGGCGACGCCGGCAGCGTCGGCGGCGAAGCCGTTCTCGAAGTCGGCATTCACCGGCAGGTCGGTCGCGGCGACGATCTCGCGCAGGTGCGCGAGCGCCTCGTCGCGCGCCATGGCGCCGTCGAAGCGGGCGTGCGACCAGGCGTGGCCCGAGCTCGTCGTCGCCAGGGCCTTGAAACCGAGGCCTTGCAGGTAGCGCGCGCTGCCTTCGTCCCATGGGTTGGGAATGACGAAGCAGCCGGCCTCGTGCAGTTGCCGGAAGGTGCGCCGCTTGTCGGCGATGCTGGGGCGAGGCGGGGCCATGAGACTCGCTCGGGTCGAGTGGGCGGGCTGCGATTCTGCGGCAGCGCCGCGGGCCTGGCCGACCCCGCCGGCCGGCGCGGCGGCCGCGGCCGGCGGATCATCGCCTCCCCGTGCGACCATCGAGCCACCATGACCCGCCCCGCCCTCGACGACCCGCTCCACGACCGCGAAGCGGGCAGCCGCAACAGCACGCTCGACACGACCCGGATCGACGACGTCCGGATCGGCGCGGTCCGGCCGCTGATCACGCCGGCGCTGCTGCAGGAGCGCGTGCCGGTCGGCGACGACACGCTGGCGCTGGTCGAGTCGAGCCGCGCCGCGATCGCCGCGGTGCTGCACGGCCAGGACCGTCGCCTGGTGGTGGTGGTCGGCCCGTGCTCGATCCACGACCACGACCAGGCGCTCGAGTACGCCGTGCTGCTGAAGGCGGTGGCCGACCGGACCGGCGACGATCTGCTGATCGTCATGCGCACCTACTTCGAGAAGCCGCGCACGACGATCGGCTGGAAGGGCTACATCAACGACCCACATCTCGACGGCACGTTCGCCATCAACGAGGGTCTCGAGCGGGCCCGCCGGCTGCTGCTTGAGCTTACCCACCGGGGCGTGCCGACCGGCACCGAGTTCCTCGACCTGCTCAGCCCGCAGTACGTGGCCGACCTGATCGCCTGGGGCGCGATCGGCGCGCGCACCACCGAGAGCCAGAGTCACCGCCAGCTCGCCTCCGGGCTCAGCTCGCCGGTCGGCTTCAAGAACGGCACCGACGGCAGCATCCAGGTCGCCGCCGACGCCATTCTCGCGGCGCGCTCGCCGCACGCCTTCATGGGCATGACCAAGATGGGCGTGGCGGCGATCTTCGAGACCCGCGGCAACGACGACTGCCACGTCATCCTGCGCGGCGGCCGGACCCCGAACTACGACGCCGCGAACGTGGCCACGGCCTGCACCACGCTGCGCGCCGCCGGCCTGCGCGAGCAGGTGATGATCGACGTCTCGCACGGCAACAGCGCCAAGGAGCCGCTGCGCCAGATCGCGGTGGCGCACGACGTCGCGCAACAGGTCGCGAGCGGTGACCGGCGGATCATCGGCCTGATGATCGAGAGCCATCTCGAGGCCGGGCGCCAGGACCTCGTGCCCGGCATGCCTCTGCGGCACGGCGTGTCGATCACCGACGCCTGCATCGGCTTCGCCCAGACCGAGCCGGTGCTGCTGGCGCTGGCCGCGGCGGCGCGGGCGCGCGGGCGGCAGGCAGGGCCCCGGCTCGGGCTCGGGCCGGCGTAGCGCGCTGCCGGACCGACAATCGCCCCTCCACGACTCGCCGGTTCGGCCATGAATCTTTCCCGCTTTCCCCGCCGCCGCTACACCCCCGGGCCGACGCCGCTCGAGCCGATGCCGCGCTTCAGCGCCGCGCTTGCGGCGCAGTGCCCGGGCGGTCGCGGCCCGGAGGTCTGGGTCAAGCGCGACGACCTGCTCGGCCTCTTTCCGGGCGGCAACAAGACCAGGAAGCTCGAGTTCCTGGTCGCCGACGCCATGGCGCAAGGCGCCGACACCCTGGTGACCTGCGGCGCGCCGCAATCCAACCACTGCCGGATCACCCTCGCCGCGGCGGTGAGGGAGGGGCTGAAGTGCCGCTTCGTGATTGAGGAACGGGTGGCAGGCGGCTACGACCCGCAGGGCCACGGCAACCATTTTCTGTTCCGCCTGCTCGGCGTCGAGGCGATCACGGTCGTGCCGGCCGGCGCCGACATGGGCGCGGCGATGGCGACCGTGGCCGACGCGCTCGCCGCCGAAGGGCGTAAGGGCTACGCGATCCCCGGCGGCGGCTCGAACGCGCTCGGCGGCCTCGGCTACGTCGCCTGCGCGCAGGAGCTGCAGCAGCAGTGCTTCGAACTCGGCCTGACGTTCGACCGGGTCGTCGTCGGCTCGGGCAGCTCGGGCACGCACGGCGGCCTGCTGGCCGGCTTCCTCGGCGCGAGCGTGGCGACCGCCATCGTCGGCATCGGCACCAGCCGCGACCCTGCCGACCAGGAGCCGCTGGTCCACCGCGAAGCGCAGGCGGTGCTCGACCTGCTCGGCGTGGCGATCACGGTGCCGCGCGAAGCCGTCGTCACGATCGGCGGCTGGTGGCAGCCGAAGTACTCGGTGCCGAACGCGCCGATGGTCGAGGCGGTGCAGATGCTCGCGCGCACCGAAGGCTTGCTGCTCGACCCGGTCTACACCGGCAAGGCGATGGCCGGGCTGATCGGCCTGGCGCGGAAGGGCTTCTTCCGGCCCGACGAGAAGCTGCTGTTCCTGCACACCGGCGGATTGCCGTCGTTGTTCGCCTACGAGAAGGTCGTGCTGGGCGACGTCACTGCGTCCTGACGACCCTCAGGAGCGGCTCGGCGGCGCCGGGTCGACCTCGGTACCTGCGTTGCGGAACTGCCGGGCCCGGTCGACCAGGCTGAGCATCTCCGCAGAGGCGTGGACCGTCAGGCGATGGGGTGTGGATCCGGGTCTGGGCAGGATGTAGGCGGCCATGCTTCGGGCGAGGTCCAGCTGCGATGGCGATGCGTCGGCCAGCAATGCGATCAACAGGTTCTCGAGCGCGATGACCCGGATCTGAAGCTGGATCAGCTCGGCATCGTTCAACGGCAGGACGTCGGCTTGCATGTCGTCCACTCCTCAAGGGTCCAGGCAAGCACGAGTTTGACTCAGGATCGGGCCGGACCGGGCCTCACCGCGCCGGGCGGTTCGCGAACAGCTCGCGGGCGCGCTCCGGAATCCCCTTCTTCAGCTTGCCGGCGACCGCGACGGCCGGCTGCGACTCGAGCATCCGTGCGAATGCCTCGCGAACGTCGGCGGCGGTGACCGCCTCGATGCGCGCTGCGGTCTCGGCGCGCGAGCGCACCCGGGCGAGCGCAAAGAGGTCGAGCACCGCGTCCTCGAGCCGGCGTGCGGCGCGCTCCCAGTCGCGCAGGCGGCGTACCGCGATCAGGTTTTTTGCCCGCTGGAGGCCGGCGGCGTCGATGTGGTCGGCCTGCCGCGCCAGCAGGCGCTTCATCTCGACCATGAACTCCTCGGCGTGCTCGGGCGCGGTCGAGGCCTCGATCACGAACTGGCCGGCGAGCTCGGTCACGTCGGCCGAGCAGGACACGTGGTACGCCAGGCCGCGCCGCTCGCGGATCTCGTCGAGCAGCGGCGAGCTCATGCCCTCGCCGAACAGGGCGGCGGCGACGGTGTAGGCGTGCTGCGCGTCGTCGGCCAGGGCCGGGATCGGCAAGCCGTAGACGACGTGCGTCTGGCCCAACCCGGCGATCGCCCTGGAGCCCGTGCCGCCGCGATGGGTCGGCGGCGGCACTGCACTCGGGCGGCCGGCGCGCAGCCCGCCGAAGGCCTCCTCCACGGCCGCGACGATCCGCTCGGCGTCCACTCCCCCGGCCACGCCGACGACGATGTTGGCGCCGACGTAGCGGCTCTCGACGAAGCCGAGCAGGTCGTCGCGGGTGAAGCGGCCGATGTTGCCGCGCAGGCCGATCACCGGCAGCCCGGCCGGGTGGCTGGCGAAGCAGAGCCGGTCGAACAGCTTGAAGGCGGTCGAGATCGGGTCTTCCTCGTCCTCGATGTATTCCTGCACCAGGACCTGCCGCTCGCGTTCGAGCTCGGCCTCGGGAAAACTGCAGTTCATGACGATGTCGCCGAGCATGCGCACGAACGCGCTCGCGTCGCGCGCCATGCCGCGCATGTGGAAGGCGGTGTGGTCCTTGTCGGTATGGGCGTTCACGTCGGCGCCGAGCTGCTCGGCGTCGAGGTTGATCTGCTGGCAGCTGCGCCCGGTCGTGCCCTTGAACGCCATGTGCTCGACGAAGTGGCTCATGCCGCTCTCGCGCCGGCTCTCGCTGCCGCTGCCGCTGTGCACGAACACGCTGACGCTGGCGCTCTCGAGGTGCGGCAGCGGGATGGCGACGACGCGCACGCCGTTGTCGAGGGTGGCGATCTGGGCGTCGCCGGATGGGCAGAGGTCGGTCATGGGTGCGGCCATTGTGCGTGGCACACGGCTTGCCTCTGCGATGGGCGGATACTTGAAAGCCGGCGCTGCCTTCGGTATCGCTCCGGTCACCCAGGGGGGAAAAGCATGCAGATCAGGGTCGGTTTCGAGATGGCGTACAGCTGCCCGCAGCCGACGCCGATGCTGCTGGTGCTCAACATCCACCATTCGCGGGCGTCCGACCTGGTGCGGCCCGACCTGCTGGTGATCGACCCGCCGGTGCCCCTTACCGCCTACCGCGATCTGTTCGGCAACTGGTGCAGCCGGATCATCGCGCCGCGCGGCCGGATCGTCCTGAAGACCGACGCGCTCGTCAACGACAGCGGCCTGCCCGATCCGGTGGTGCCGACTGCGGCGCAGACGCCGGTCGAATACCTGCCCGAGGAGACCCTGGTCTACCTGCTCGGCAGCCGCTACTGCGAGACCGACCAGCTCTCCGACGTCGCCTGGCAGCGCTTCGGCTCGGGCCCGACCGGCTGGGCGCGGGTTCAGGCGGTCTGCGACTTCGTCCACCACCACATCGAGTTCGGCTACCACAACGCGCGCCGCACCCGCACCGCGTGGGAGGCCTACAACGAGGGCGTCGGCGTGTGCCGCGACTACGCGCACCTGGCGATCGCGTTCTGCCGCTGCCTCAACATCCCGGCCCGCTACTGCACCGGCTACCTCGGCGACATCGGCATGCCGCCGCCCTACGGCCCGATGGATTTCGCCGGCTGGTTC
Source organism: Caldimonas sp. (assembly GCA_040007855.1). Classification (GTDB taxonomy): domain Bacteria; phylum Pseudomonadota; class Gammaproteobacteria; order Burkholderiales; family Burkholderiaceae_C; genus Schlegelella_A. The sequence goes on along the minus strand of JBDTUG010000037.1, from coordinate 3,487 downwards.
GAGGCCTGGCTCGGCGACCGCTGGTACACCTTCGACGCGCGCAACAACATGCCGCGGATCGGCCGCGTGCTGATGGCACGCGGGCGCGACGCCTGCGACGTCGCCCTGTCGACGGCGTTCGGGCCGAACACGCTCGATCACTTCGTAGTCCGCACCGACGAGGTGGTGGCGACGCCGGCTGCAGTCGCCGGCTACAGCTAGCCTCGGGGCGCGCGAGGCGCTCAGGGACTGCCGAGCCCGGTTGAGCGGGGTCGATCGCCGGGATCGCGTCGGCGGGGTTGCGTCGCGCGGGAGCGGGGCGGCGGGGCGCGCTACTGCGCTCATGTCCCCCGATCCGCCGCTGCGCGCCGGATCTCCTCCTTTACTTCGCTCCGCAGCGCACCCCACCGCCCCGCTCCCGAACTCCGACCGGGGCCGGCGCCCTCGGCCCGAGCGCCGACCGCGGCCGTCGGGCGGGGGGCCTGCGGCCGGGCCGCCCGGTTCCGGATGGCTCGCCTCGCCGAACCGGGTCGGCGCGTCAGGGCGATCGACATTGGCCCCGATGTCGACGACGATCGCAGAACCCGGATCACCTTCCCGGGGAGAGTCACGATGGCAGACGTCCTGTTCAGCAGCATCGCCAACGGCAGCACGATCGCTTTCGACCCGGCCACCGACGTGCTGGTCTTCGACGAGCCGTCGATCACCGCGGCGTCGTTGACGGTGAGCCACGCGCCCGACTTCACGGCAGTCGGCTTCTTCGCCGGCGCGACCGGCTTCACCCTGCCGGCCGCGGTGAGCCTGATGCAGCTGACGACGGGCAACGTCGCCTTTGCCGACGGCTCGCGGCTCGTCGTCGGCGACGACAGTACCAACGCGAACGACCTCGCCGCCAACAGCCTGGTCGCCGGGGTCGGCAACGACCGCCTGCTCGGCCTGTGGGGCGACGACGCCCTCGCCGGCGGGGACGGTGACGATGTTCTCGACGGGGGCGCCGGCAACGACACCCTGGACGGCGGCATCGGCGCCGACAGCCTGGTCGGCGGCACGGGAGACGACACCTACATCGTCGACACCCTCGCCGACACGATCGTCGAGCTCGGCTCGCAGGTCCCGCAGCTCGTCAGCCTGGGCAGCGCCGGCCAGGCCGCGAACGGCCGCAGCCAGCCGGGAGCGGTGTCGGACGACGGTCGCTACGCGCTGTTCGAGAGCACCGCCAGCAACCTCGTGGCCGGCGGCACCAACGGCCAGTCCGACGTCTTCCTCAGGGACCTCGCGACCGGCTCGGTCCGGCGCGTCACCACCGATGCCGGCGGCGCACAGGCCAACGGCTTCAGCGGCAATGCCTCGCTCTCGGCCGACGGGCGCTACGTCGCATTCGAGAGCCGGGCCAGCAATCTCGTGGCCGGCGACGATGCCGGCCTGGGCGACATCTTCGTGAAGGACCTGCAGACCGGTGCCGTGCAGCGGGTCAGCACGGATTCCGCCGGAGCGCAGGCGAACGGAGCGAGCAGCAAGGCCTCGTTCTCCGCCGACGGACGCTACGTCGTCTTCGGCAGCGACGCGAGCAATCTGGTACCGGACGACACGAACGACGTTGCCGACATCTTCGTGAAGAACCTGCAGACCGGCGCTATCGCGCGTGCCAGCACGGACGGCGGCGGAGGAGAGGCCAACTACGCCAGCGACTCTGCGTCCATCTCCGCCGACGGCCGATACGTGGCGTTTCGATCGTACGCGTCCCAGCTGATTCCTGGCGACACAGGCGACGCGGACATCTTCGTCAAGGACCTGGAGACCGGCGCCATCCAGCAGGCCAACATCGGCTTTGCATTTCCCTACGACTACTTCTACTACGCAAGCTCCACCCAACGGCCGTCGATTTCCGCCGACGGGCGCCACGTCTCGTTCTACAGCTACTACGAAATCGAGACCGGAACCGGTGACGAGGATGGGCCGGATGTCGAGGTCGAGCTGTTCGTCAAGGACCTGCAGACCGGCGACATGGTGAGCGCCAACGAAACCGCTGCTGGCGTTCCCGCGGGCCTGGTCGATGATCGGTTCCCGGCATCCCTGTCGGCCGACGGGCACTACATCGTGTTCGGCAGCGGCGGCAAACTGGTCCCCGGCGATGTCAATCATGCGCGGGATGTCTTCGTCAAGGATCTCTGGAGCGGCGCCGTCCGGCTCGTCTCTGCCGCTGCGTCGGGCGCTGCAGGCAACGGTGACAGCGTCAATGTCCGGATCAGTGCCGACGGGACCCAGGTGCTGTTCGGCAGCGATGCGAGTAACCTGGTGGCGGGAGACGGCAACGCCAATGGCGACGTCTTCCTGACGCTGAATCCCTTTGCCGCCGGCGGCGACACGGTCCGGTCCAGCGTCGGCTACACCCTGCAGGCCGAGCTCGAGAACCTGGTCCTGACCGGCAACGCGGCGATCGACGCGACCGGCAACTCGCTCGCCAATGCGCTGACGGGCAACGGCGCCGCCAATGTCCTGGATGGAGGCAACGGCGCCGACACCCTGACCGGTGGCAGCGGCAACGACACCTACTTCGTCGGCAACGCGGGCGACCGGGTCGTCGAGCAGATCGGTGGCGGCGACGACCTGGTGAACAGCACGATCAGCTACACGCTCGCCGCGAATGTCGAGCGCCTGACCCTGATCGACGCGGCCGCCGTCGACGGAACCGGCAACGCCCTCAAGAACACGCTCGTCGGCAACGCGGCGGCCAACGTCCTCGACGGCGGCGCCGGCGGCGATCGCATCGCCGGCGGCGACGGCTCGGACACCTACGTCGTCGACAGCGCCGGCGACCTCGTCAGCGAGAGCAACGCCGACCCGGCCACCGGGGGCGTCGACAGCGTCGACAGCAGCATCAGCTACACGCTCGGCGCCAACGTCGAGAACCTGAAGCTCGTCGGCGCCGGGCCGCTCCACGGCACCGGCAACACGCTCGACAACGTGCTGTATTCAGGCGCCGGCAACAACCTGCTCGACGGCGGCGGCGGCAACGACACCGTGTCGTATCGGTACGCCGTCTCGGCGGTCAGCGTCAGCCTGGCCAGCCTGGGTGCGGCCCAGGTCACCGGCGGCTCCGGCAGCGATACCTTGCTGAGCATCGAAAGCCTGACCGGCAGCGACTTCAACGATACCCTGACGGGCAACGCCGGTGACAACACGCTCGACGGCGGCCTGCGCGCCGACCGGATGACCGGCGGCGACGGTTCGGACACCTACGTGGTCAACAACGCGGGAGATGTCGTCATCGAGGGCAGCGCGGCCGGCAGTGGCGGCGTCGACACCGTCGTCAGCTACATCGGCTACACGCTCGGTGCCAACCTCGAGAACCTGCGCATCATGGCCGCCGGGGCGGTCAATGGCACCGGCAACGGGCTGGACAACATCCTCTACTCGGGCACCGGCAAGAACAGCCTCGACGGTGCCGGCGGCAGCGACACCGCGTCGTACCTGTACGCGAAGGCGGCCGTCACCGTCAGCCTGGCGA
>JBDTUG010000036.1:0-19310 GCA_040007855.1 Caldimonas sp. | reverse complement strand
CTGCCGACCACCACCGACCCGGTCGAGGCACTGCTGAACCGCACCTGGCGGCCGACCCTGTCGGTCACCGGCGTCGACGGCATGCCCGCGCTCAAGGACGCCGGCAACGTGCTGCGCCCCTACACCGCGTTCAAGCTCAGCCTGCGCACGCCGCCGCTGGTCGACGGCGGCCAGGCCGCGGCGGCGCTGAAGGTGCTGCTCGAGGACAACGCGCCGTACAACGCCAAGGTGACTTTTCACGCCGATGGCCGGGTCGATGCTGCCGGCGCCACCGGCTGGAACGCGCCCAGCCTCGCGCCCTGGCTCGGCGCCGCGCTCGACTCGGCGTCGCAGGCGCACTTCGGCGCGCCCTGCGGATATATCGGCCAGGGCGGCACGATCCCGCTCATGAACATGCTGCAGCAGAGCTTCCCGAAGGCGCAGATGATGGTCTGCGGCGTGCTCGGGCCGAAGAGCAACGCGCACGGCCCGAACGAGTTCCTGCACGTGCCCTACGGCAAGAAGCTCACCGCGACGGTGGCGCAGGTGATGGCGGCCTGTCCCTGAGCGGGGACGGCGAGGCCTCGTCGATCAGGCTGCTCGCCCGGCGTCGCCGGTGAGCGCGCGCGCCACCGCCTCGGCGACCTCGATCCCGTCGACCGCCGCCGACATGATTCCCCCGGCGTAGCCGGCGCCTTCGCCGCACGGGTAGAGGCCGGCGACGTTGACGCTTTCGAGGTCCTTGCCGCGCGGCATGCGCAACGGTGAGGAGGTGCGTGTCTCGACGCCGGTGAGCACCGCGTCTTCCATCGCGAAGCCGGCAATCTGCCTGGCGAACGCCGGCAGCGCCTCGCGGATCGCCTCGATCGCGTAGCTGGGCAGGCTTTCGTTGCCGGGCGCCGCCAGGTCGGTCGGCAGCACGCCGGGCTGGTACGAGGGCAGCACGCGCTCGAACGCGGTCGAGGCGCGCCCGGCGAGGAAGTCGCCGACCCGCTGCCCCGGTGCGGCGTAGCTTTCACCGCCGAGGGCGTAGGCGCGCGATTCCCAGAAGCGCTGGAAGGCGATCCCGTCGAGCGGGTCGACCTCGCCGGTCGAGCCTGCGGCGCGGTAGTCCTCGGGGGCGATGGCGACGACGATGCCGGCGTTGGCGTTGCGCTCGTTGCGCGAGTACTGGCTCATGCCGTTGGTCACGACGCAGCCCGGTTCCGAGGTCGCGGCGACGACGGTGCCGCCCGGGCACATGCAGAAGCTGTAGACCGAGCGGCCGTTCTGCGCGTGATGCACCAGCTTGTAGTCGGCCGCGCCGAGCAGCGGATGGCCGGCGTATTTTTCGCCGAAGCGGGCGCGGTCGATCAGGCTCTGCGGGTGCTCGATCCGAAAGCCGATCGAGAACGGCTTGGCCTGCATCGCCACGCCGCGCCGGTGCAGCATCGCGAAGGTGTCGCGGGCGCTGTGCCCGAGGGCGAGAACGACCCGGTCGCTGCGGATGTCCGCAGGCGCGGCGCCGCCGGGGCTTCCGGCGATCGTCACGCCGCGGACGCGGCCGGCCTCGATGCGCAGGTCGACGACGCGGGCGCCGAAGCGGACTTCGCCGCCGAGCCGCTCGATCTCGGCGCGCATCTTCTCGACCACCCCGACCAGCCGGAAGGTGCCGATGTGCGGCTTGGCGACCCAGGCGATCTCCTCGGGTGCGCCGGCCGCGACGAACTCGGCGATCACCTTGCGCGTGAGGTGGCGCGGGTCACTGATCTGGCTCCACAGCTTGCCGTCGGAAAAGGTGCCGGCTCCCCCTTCGCCGAACTGCACGTTCGACTCCGGGTCGAGCACGCCGCGCCGCCACAGGCCCCAGGTGTCGCGGGTCCGCTCGCGCACCGCGCGGCCGCGCTCGAGGACGAGCGGGCGAAAGCCCATCTGAGCGAGCAGCAGCGCGGCAAACAGGCCGCACGGGCCGAAGCCGACCACGATCGGGCGCGGCGCCGCGCTCGCGGCGAAGTCGGCCGGCGCCTGAGCGACGAAGCGATAGGCCGTGTCGGGCGCACCGCGCACATGCGGATCGCCGGCATGGCGGGCGAGCACCGCCGCCTCGTCGTCGACCGCGCAGTCGACGGTGTAGACGAGGACGATCGCCGAGCGCTTGCGCGCGTCGTGGCCGCGCTTGAAGACGGTCATGGCGTGCAGCGCGCCGTCGGCGATGCCGAGTCGCGCGAGCACCGCGGCGCGCAGCGCCGGCTCGGGGTGCTCGAGCGGCAGGCGGATCTCGGTGAGGCGAATCATCGCGAACCGCGCCGCCAGCGCCCGCCGGACCGCCCCAAGGGCGCCGACCCTCCCTGCGGACGAAGAGAGGCGCCATCGGGCTTCATCTCAGTGGTAGGCGTCGATGCGCGTCGCGCCCATCAGCGGCTCGATCAGGCGGGCCAGCGGGCGCAGCGTCGAGTAGCGGGTGGCCACCTTGTGCGCATAGGCGAAGAAGCGCGGCAGGTCGGCGCTGTAGGCGGGCTTGGCGTCGCGGTGCTTGAGGCGCGAGAAGATCCCGAGCACCTTGAGATGGCGCTGCAGGCCGATCCATTCGAGAGCGCGCCAGAACTCGCCGAAGTCGGCGTCGACCGGCAGCCCGGCCTTGCGCGCCACCTCCCAGTAGCGCACCGCCCAGTCGAGCTCCTGCTCTTCGTCCCAGGAGACGAAGGCATCGCGCAGCAGCGAGGCGACGTCGTAGGCGATCGGCCCGTGCACCGCGTCCTGGAAGTCGAGGATGCCGGGATTCGGCTGCGTGACCATCAGGTTCCTCGCCATCCAGTCGCGGTGCACCGCGACGGTCGGCTGGGCCAGCGCGCTGGCCACCAGGCAGTCGCAGGCGTCTTCCCAGATTGCCGTCTCGGCCGCGGTCCAGACCGCGCCGCATTCGCGCTGCACGCACCATTCGGGGAACAGAGCCAGCTCGCGGCGCAGCACGGCGTTGTCGTAAGGCGGCAGTTCGCGGCCAGGCAGCTTGACCTGCCAGGTGATGAGGGCAGCGATCGCGTCGCGCATCAGGGCGTCGGCACGGCCGGTATCGCCCGCGGCCTGGGCGCGCTGCAGGGCGGCGAGGTAGAGCTCGTCGCCGAGGTCGTCGAGGAGGAGAAAGCCGTGTCCCGGATCGGCGTCGAGGACCCGCGGCGCATGCAGGCCGGCCCGCTCGATCAGCCCAGCCACGTGGATGAAGGGCCGCACGTCTTCCTGTGGCGGCGGCGCGTCCATGACGATGACGCTGCCGCCTTCGGCCAGGTCGGCGCGCAGATAGCGGCGAAAGCTGGCGTCGCTCGAGGCCGGACGCAGCGTCTCGACGAGCAGACCGCGCGGCGCGCCGGCGGCGGCGAGCCAGGTGGCGAACGCGGCCTGGCGGGCCGGGTCGGCCCAGGCGATCGAAGCAGGCAGCAGAGGAGGGCTCACGGGCGGCGGGCGGGGCGTTCGAGGTGCGAACGCGCGAGCCTCGTGGATAATCGATTCTACAAATCGATGCCCGCTTGCCTCTGCCAGGCCGTCCGGCTCCGCATCCTCTCCATCGCAGTGCTGGCGGTACCGGCGGGTGGCGCAGCCGCAGCCGAATCGCCCCCCTTCGCCCTCCTGCCCGCGGCCAGCGCGGCCTCCGGCATCGAGTTGCGCAGCGCGCCGTCGCTCCAGCCACCGCCGCGCGGCGAGGTGGCGCGCACGCTGCCGATCATCCTGCGCGCGCGCGAGCTGCGCGGCCGCCCCGACCTCGACGCCGAGGCGATCGGCGACGTCGAGTTCCGGCGCGGCTCGGTGGTCATCCGCGCCGACCGGCTCAGCTACGAACAGGCCGAGGACCTCGCCCGGGCGACCGGCAACGTCGTCGTCAGCCGCGACGGCAACGTCTTCTTCGGCCCCGAGCTGCAGCTCAAGGTCGAGCGCTTCGAGGGCTTCTTCCGCAGCCCCACCTATCGCTTCGCCCGGACCGGCGCCGGCGGCAAGGCGACGCTGATCGAGTTCATCGACGACCAGCGCGCGGCCGCCCTCGACGCCACCTATTCGAGTTGCACGCCGGAAGACGGCAACGAGCCGGTATGGATCCTGAAAGCCGGGCGGATCGACATCGACAACGAGATCAACGAAGGCGTCGCCCACGACGCCGTGCTGCGCTTCTACGGCGTGCCGATCCTGGCCTCGCCAGTGCTGAGCTTCCCGCTCAACGACGAGCGCAAGTCCGGCTTCCTGCCGCCCAGCGTCGGCCTCGACAGCCGGAGCGGCTTCCAGGCGGCGATTCCCTACTACTGGAACATCGCGCCCAATCGCGATGCGACCTTTACCCTGTCCGAGAGCCTGCGTCGCGGCGTCGGGCTCGACAGCGAATTCCGCTACCTCGAGCCTGGCTACGTCGGCGAGGCCAACCTGAAGGTACTGCCGAACGACCGGTCCGCCGGCCGCTCGCGCTACGCGCTGCGTCTCGCCCACGAGGGCCTGCTGAAGGACGGCGTGTTCGCGCAGGCGCACGTGCTGCGCGTCTCGGATGACGACTACTGGAAGGACTTTCCCGGCGAGCTGAAGACGCCGACGCCGCGTCTGCTGCAGACCGACCTGCAGCTGTCGCGCCCGTTCGGCGACTGGACCAGCTACGCCCGCGTCCAGCGCTGGCAGGTGCTGCAGTCGGCCGACCCGACGACGCGGATCGACCCGCCGCCCTACGAGCGGCTGCCACAGATCGGCGCACGCTACGCCGCTCCCTGGCGGGGCGGCTTCGACCTTGCCTTCGAGGCCGAATTCAACCGCTTCTCGAACCCGGACGACAACTACCTGGCGCCGCGCCGGACCGGCACCCGGGCGCATGCCCTGGGCGCGCTCAGCCGGCCGTTCTATTCGCCGGGCTGGACGCTGACACCGAAGTTTTCCTTCAACGCTGCGTCGTATGCGGTCGACCCGGCCCTGGTCGACGGCCGGCGCAATGCCGCGCGCGTCATCCCGACCCTGAGCGTCGACAGCGCCTGGACCTTCGAGCGCGATACCAGCTTCTTCGGCCGGGCGATGCGCCAGACCCTCGAGCCGCGGGTCTTCTACGTCAACACCCCGTTTCGCCAGCAGGATGCGCTGCCCAACTTCGACGCCGCCGAGAAGGACTTCAATTTCGATTCCATCTTCACGGAAAACGCCTTCTCCGGGGTCGACCGGGTCTCCGACGCGCATCACGTGACGCTCGGCGCGGTGTCGCGCATGCTCGACCCGCAGACCGGTGTCGAGGCCTTTCGCGTCGGGCTGGCCCAGGGTTATCGCTTCCGCGACGAGCGCGTCACTCCGGACGGCGTGCCCCTGACGCGCCGGTTCTCGAACGTGCTGGTCACCGCGTCGACCTCGCTGGTGCCGAACTGGCAGTTCGATGCCGAGACCCAGTTCAACCCGGACAACCGGCGGATCGCGCGTTCGCTGGCCGGCTTTCGCTACTCGCCGGGTGCCTTTCGCACCGTCAACCTGAACTACCGGCTGGCGCGCGGTCTCTCGGAGCAGGTCGAGCTCGGCTGGCAGTGGCCGGTCTACGGCCGGCCGCGCGCCACCGACGGCAGTCACCGTGCCGAGGGCGGCGCGGCCTGCGGCGGCGCGCTCTACAGCGTCGGCCGGGTCAACTACAGCACGCGCGACAGCCGGCTGATCGACTCGATCCTCGGCCTGGAATACGACGCCGGCTGCTGGATCGGCCGGCTGGTGGTCGAGCGTCTCTCGACCGGCCGGAGCGAGGCGACGACCCGACTGCTGGTGCAGCTAGAGCTGGTAGGGCTGTCGCGCCTCGGCTCGAACCCGCTGCGCGTCTTGAAGGACAATATTCCGGGCTACCAGCTGCTGCGCGACGAGCGCATCACCAATTCACCTTTCACGCCGTATGACTGACCTGCACTCCGCCTGGCGCCGCGCCCTGGCTGCCCTGGCGAGCCCGGCACTGGCGCTCGCCGCCTTCGCCGCCTTCGCCCAGACCGGCGACTACATCGTCGCGGTCGTCAACCAGGAGCTGGTGACGGCGGCCGAGCTGCAGCAGCGGATCGCCCGGGTGCGCGAGGAAGCGGGCCGCAACCGCACGCAGCTGCCGCCGCCGGGCTCGTTGCGCCAGCAGGTGCTCGAGATGCTGATCGAGGAGCGCGTGCTGGTCAGCAACGCCCGCGACAGCGGCGCCCGGGTCGACGCGCAGGAGATCGACCGGGCGGTCACCAACGTCGCCGTCCAGAACCAGCTGACCATCACCCAGCTGCGCGATCGCCTGCGCAAGGAAGGGGTCGACTACGGCAAGTTCCGCGAGGGCCTGCGCGACCAGATCCTGGTCGAGCGGGTGCGCGAGCGCGAGGTGTCGAGCCGGATCAAGGTGAGCGATGCCGAGATCGACGCCCTGGTCGAGCAGCAGCGCCGCGCCGCCGGCGTAGGCGGCCAGTACAACATCGCCCAGATCCTGGTCACGGTGCCAGAGGGCGCCGCCGAAGCGGTCGTCGCCCAGCGCCGCGAGCGCGCCCTGGCGGCCCTGAAGCGGGTTCGCGGCGGCGAGGACTTCGCAACGGTCGCGCGCGAGGTGTCGGAAGACGGCAACCGGGCGCAGGGCGGCGAGATCGGCATTCGCCCGGCCGACCGTCTGCCCGACCTGTTCGTGCAGGCGGTCCAGCCGCTCAAGGCCGGGGACATCACGGCCGAGCCCCTGCGCAGCGGCGCCGGCTTTCACGTCCTCAAGCTGATCGAGCGCAAGGACGGCGGCGCCTTCAGCGTCGCGCAGGTGCGTGCCCGGCACATCCTGCTGCGCCCGTCGGCCGAGCTGACGGCCGAGGCGGCGACGCGCCGGCTGGCCCAGTTCAGGCGCGAGATCCAGTCCGGCAGCCGCACCTTCGAGCAGCTCGCCCGCGCCAACTCCCAGGACGGCAGCGCGGCGCAGGGCGGCGACCTGGGCTGGGCCTCGCCCGGCCAGTACGTGCCCGAGTTCGAGGAGGCGATCGCCGGCCTCGATCTCGGCGGCCTCTCGGAGCCGGTGGTGACGCGCTTCGGCGTCCACCTGGTGCAGGTGGTCGATCGGCGCCAGATGACGCTCGAGCGCAAGCAGGTGCGCGAGCAGGCGAGAAACGTCCTGCGCGAGCAGAAGTTCGAAGAGGCCTACGTCGAATGGGTGCGCGACCTGCGCGGCCGGGCATACGTCGAGCTGCGCGAGCCGCCCCAGTAGGCGCACCCGGGGCGGCCGTGGCGCATCGCCCCAGGAAGCGCTTCGGCCAGCACTTTCTCGTCGACGCCGGGGTGATCGAGGCGATCGTCCGCGCCGTCGACCCGCGCCCCGGCGAGGCGATCGTCGAGATCGGGCCGGGGCTCGGCGCGATCACGACGCCGCTGCTCGCCCGCGCCGGCGTGCTGACGGTGATCGAGCTCGACCGCGACCTGGCAGCGCGCCTGCGCCGCACGCCCGGCCTCGAGGTTGTCGAAGCCGACGTGCTGCGCGTCGATTTCGGCGCGCTCGCCGCGGCACCGGCCGGGCCGCGCCGGCTGCGCATCGTCGGCAACCTGCCCTACAACATCTCTACTCCGATCCTCTTTCACCTGCTCGAGGCGGTCGACCACATCGCCGACCAGCACGTCATGCTGCAGAAGGAAGTCGCCGCGCGGATGGCCGCGGCGCCCGGCCGGAAGGACTACGGGCGGCTCAGCGTCATGCTGCAGTGGCGCTACGCGATCGAGCCGGTTCTCGACGTGCCGCCCGAGGCCTTCGATCCGCCGCCGCGGGTCGATTCGGCGGTCGTGCGCATGACCCCCAGGGCGGCCGCTCCGGGAGTCGATGCCAGTCTGCTCGGCGAACTCGTCACGGTAGCGTTCTCGCAACGCCGCAAGCTCCTGCGGCACACGCTCGGCCGCTGGCTCGGGGAACGCAATGCCGCCGGCAATTTCGACACTCAGCGGCGCGCCGAAGAAGTGCCGGTCGAGGAATACCTGCGACTCGCCGCCTCGCTCGGCAACGCTGCCGGGAAGGATGAAGATTCCTTCGCGAGCGGGCCGAGGTCGGATCCAGCCCCGGAGCCATACTAGGGTACGGCTCCGGGGGCAAGCCGGAGATCGGCCTGCGTCGCAGGAAGACTCATCCTTCTCAGGCGGCGCTCAGCCACATCGCCGTGTCGAAGGCGCTGCTCATGAGCGGCATGTTCGCGCCGAAGCTGCTGTTCGCGGCCGTTTTCGCCGCTGCCTTGACAGGCTTGCTGTCACCGTTCTTCTCGTTGACGCCGGGGGCCACATCAGTAGCCCGCTCCCATGACCCTGATTCCTGGGAGCGGGCTACTGAAAAGAATAGAAGCACCTGAACGGTACTTTGCGCTCCGCCCAGTAGTCGGCGGCGTCGCGGAAGACGTCGAGCAACTGCTCGCGCGCCTCGCGGTCGAAGCGCGGGTTGTCAGGAAGCTGCTCCAGCACTACCACGAAGCCGGGCTGCGAGCCCGCCTTCTGGACCAGATCGGTCATGCAGTCGTACAGCGCGTCGAGGTTCTTGCCGAAGTGGGTCGGGAAGAGGAAGGCTTCGGCGATGCCCTCGAGCACCTCCTGCTTGGACTGCGCCGCCGTCAGATTGGCGTACAGGAAATGCTGATCGGCGTAGTTCGCCGCCTGCATGAGATCGTCGACGCGATAGGCTCGAATCGACTGCACGATGTTTGGACGGACTGTCTGCAAGAGCATGTCGCGTTCCTCCTGGTCACTAAAATTCACTAGGGCGTTCATTTCTCGATCCGTTTGAAGCTCACGTAATGGTCGCCCGTGTAGTAGCAGGCCGTCGGGGCCTGGGGAACGCGCCCGCCGCAGACGATGCGGCGCGCCCCTCGGTCGCGAACGCCGGGCGTCGCAACGGTGTATTCGCGGTAGTAGCCGCGCCGCTCGGCGGGCAACAAGCGCTCCCGGTTGCCGAACGCCGAGCCGTCCTTCGGATAGGCGAACGGCCCGCCGGTGTAAATGGCCCGGTGCACGTCCCGGGCTTGCGCCGGCAATTCAGCCAGCGGCACCGTTCCCGAAAACGGCGCAGATTCCCGCGCATGCAAGGTGCCGACTGCCAACAGCCCCGCGACGCCGATTCCCACTCCCCATCGGAGCAGAGGCCGCCGAGGCTGCAGCCGACCCATCAAAACCACGGGAAATCCCTGAACGTTGAATCTGCAGATGTTACCGAATCGGGGCGAAAACCTCAAGTCGGTGCCACAAATTGGAGCATGGAATTAGGCATTAAGTCAGCGCACACACTCGTCAGAATCAATTCGCATCGAAGATTGGGCGAAGCGGAATGATTTGCACGAAGCGGACCAAGGAGGCAACCTGGCAGACGCCGGGCTAGCGCGCGGCGTTGGCGTCGGCGACGGTCAGCGCCGTCATGTTGATGATTCTTCGCACCGTGGCCGACGGCGTCAGGATGTGCACTGGCCGGGCCGCACCGAGAAGCACCGGGCCGATCGCGATGCCGCCGCCGGCGGCGGTCTTGAGCAGGTTGTAGGCGATGTTGGCGGCGTCGATGTTGGGCAGGACGAGCAGGTTGGCCTCGCCGGTCAGCGGGCTCTCCGGCATGACGTTGTGGCGGTAGGCCGCGTCGAGGGCGGTGTCGCCGTGCATCTCGCCGTCGACCTCCAGCCAGGAGGCGTGGGCGCGCAGCAGCGCCAGCGCATCGCGCATCTTCACCGCCGACGGCTGGTTGCTGGTGCCGTAGTTGCTGTGCGAGAGGAGGGCCGCCTTCGGCTTGAGGCCGAAGCGCAACATTTCCTCGGCCGCCATCACCGTGATCTCGGCGAGCTGCTCGGCGCTCGGGTCGTAGTTGACGTGGGTGTCGACGAGCATGACCTGCCGGCCCGGCAGGATCAGGCCGTTCATGCAGGCGTAGGTCTTGGCGCCCTCGCGCAGGCCGATCACCTGATCGATGTACGCCAGATGCATCGCCGTGCCGCCCCAGGTGCCGCACAGCATGCCGTCGACCTCGCCGGTCTTGAGCAGCATCGCGCCGATCAGGGTCAGGCGGCGCCGCATCTCGATCTTGGCGAGCTGCCTGGTCACGCCCTTGCGCGCCGTCATCTGGTGGTAGGTCTGCCAATAGTCGCGAAAGCGGTGATCGTCTTCGGTGTTGACGAGGTCGTAGTCGCGCCCGGCGACCAGGCGCAGGCCGAACTTGGCGACCCGCTGCTCGATCACCGCCGGGCGACCGATCAGGGTCGGCCGCGCCAGGTTCTCGTCGACGACGACCTGCACCGCGCGCAGCACCCGTTCCTCCTCGCCCTCGGCGAACGCGACCCGCTTGTGCTGGGCGGTCTTGGCCAGGTTGAAGATCGGCCGCATCGTCGTGCCCGAGGCGTAGACGAAGGTCTGCAGCTTTTCGCGGTAGGCGTCCAGGTCGGCGATCGGCCGCGCCGCGACGCCGGATTCTGCGGCCGCCTGCGCCACCGCCGGGGCGATCCGCATCATCAGGCGCGGATCGAAGGGCTTGGGGATCAGGTACTCGCGGCCGAAGCTCAGGGCCACGCCGGCGTAGGCGGCGGTCACGACCTCGCTCTGCTCGGCCTGCGCCAGCCCGGCGATCGCATGCACCGCGGCGATCTCCATCTCGACCGTGATCGTGGTCGCACCCGAGTCGAGCGCGCCGCGGAAGATGTACGGGAAGCAGAGGACGTTGTTGATCTGGTTCGGGTAGTCGGTGCGGCCGGTCGCGACGATCGCGTCGTTGCGCACGGCGTGCACTTCCTCGGGCAGGATTTCCGGCGTCGGGTTGGCGAGCGCGAAGATGACCGGGTTGGCGCGCATGGTCGCGACCATCTCCGGCTTGAGCACGCCGGCGGCGGACAGGCCGAGGAAGATGTCGGCGCCCTTCATCACCTCGGCCAGCGTGCGATGCGGTGTCTCCTGGGCGTAGGTGATCTTGTCTTCATCCATCAGCTCGACCCGGCCCTGGTAGACGACACCGGCCAGGTCGGTCACCCAGATGTTCTCGCGCGGCAGGCCCAGCTTGACGAGCAGGCCGAGGCAGGCCAGCGCCGCCGCGCCGGCACCGGAGGTGACCAGCTTGACCTGGTCGATCTTCTTGCCGCTGACGGTGAGCGCGTTGAGCACGCCGGCGCCGACCACGATCGCCGTGCCGTGCTGGTCGTCGTGGAAGACCGGTATCTTCATCCGCGAGCGGAGCGCCCGCTCGACGTAGAAGCAGTCCGGCGCCTTGATGTCTTCCAGGTTGATGCCGCCGAAGGTCGGCTCGAGTGCAGCGATCAGCTCGATCAGCTTGTCGAGGTCCTTCTGATTGACCTCGATGTCGAACACGTCGATGCCGGCGAACTTCTTGAACAGGACGCCCTTGCCTTCCATCACCGGCTTGGCCGCCAGCGGGCCGATGTCACCCAGGCCGAGCACGGCCGTGCCGTTGGTGATGACGGCGACCAGGTTGCCGCGCGAGGTGTAGCGAAAGGCGTTCGCCGGGTCGGCGACGATCTCCTCGCAGGCCGCGGCCACCCCCGGCGAGTAGGCGAGCGCCAGGTCGTGCTGGTTGACCATCTGCTTGGTCGCGGCGATCGCGACCTTGCCCGGGGTCGGAAACTCGTGGTAGTCGAGCGCGGCACGGCGCAGCTCGGCGGCGCGTTGTTCGGAGATGGGCATGATGCGCGGCGGAGTCGTTGCGAAGGATCGCGGCACGGCCGCAGCCGGCGATCATTGCAGAGTGCGGGTCGCGCCGACCCCGATGTTTCCCGGGGCGCGGCCCGCGGTGGGGCGGGCCCGCAGCCGCCCGCTGGCGGTCCGGCCGAGCCGGGGCGCCGCCTATGATCGCCGCTCGATGGCGCACCTCGGCGAGTTCGAACTCATCGCCCGCTACTTCACGCGGCCGGTCCGCCGCGCCGCGCTCGGCGTCGGGGACGATTGCGCCCTGCTCGCGGTCGCCCCCGGGATGTCGCTCGCCGTCTCGAGCGACATGCTGGTCGCCGGTCGGCACTTCGTCTCCACCGTCGCCCCCGAGCGGCTCGGCCACAAGGCGCTCGCCGTCAACCTGAGCGACCTCGCCGCCTGCGCCGCGCGACCGCTCGCCTTCACTCTCGCGCTCGCCTTGCCCGAGGCCGACGAGTCGTTCCTCGCCCCGTTCGCGCGCGGCCTGCACGCTCTTGCCGAGGAACATGGCTGCGAGCTGGTCGGCGGCGACACGACGCGCGGTCCGCTGACGATCGCCATCACCGTGTTCGGCGAGGTCGCGGCCGGCGCGGCGCTGCTGCGCTCCGGGGCGCGCCCGGGGGACGACCTCTACGTGAGCGGCACGCTTGGCGACGCCCGGCTGGCGCTCGAGGTGTTGCGCGGCACGGCGTCGGTGCCGGGCGATGCGTTCGCCCGCCTGCGCCGCGCCATGGAAGAGCCGCAGCCGCGGGTGGCGCTCGGTCTGGCGCTGGTCGGCATCGCCAGCAGCGCGATCGACGTCTCCGACGGGCTGGCCGGCGACCTCGGCCATGTGCTGGTGCGCTCCGGCGTCGCCGCGCTCGTCGACGTCGACGCCTTGCCGCGCAGCGCCGACCTGGCCGTCCAGCAGGCCGCTGTGCAGCACGAATGTCTGCTCGCCGGCGGTGACGACTACGAACTGGTCTTCAGCGCGCCGGCCGGGCGGCGCAGCGACGTTGCCGCTGCGGCGGTCGCGGCGGCGACCGCGGTGACCCGGATCGGCCGCATCGAGGCCGGCGCCGGCCTGCGTTTCGTCGACGCCGCGGGCCGCGCCGTGGCGGCCCCGGCGAGCTCGTTCGACCACTTTCGCGGCCCGCCCGCCGCGGCTCCGGCATGAGCGGCGAGCCGTCCCTCAATCCGCCGCTGCGCGGCACCGGCCGGCGGCCGGACGTCCGCTTCCTGCTCGCCCATCCGGCCCATCTCGTCGCGCTCGGCTTCGGCAGCGGCCTGTCGCCGGTGGCGCCGGGAACGGTGGGGACGCTCTGGGCCTGGTTCGTCTGGGTTGCGCTGCAGCCGGCGCTGAGCGACTCGACCCGGGCGATCGTCCTGGTCGTCACCACCCTGGTCGGCTGGTGGGCCTGCACCGTCACGGCGCGCCATCTCGCGCAGGCCGATCCCTCGGCCATCGTCTGGGACGAGGTGGTCGCGTTCTGGTGCGTGCTCTGGCTGATCACGCCGTGCCCGCTCTGGTTCCAGGCGGTCGCCTTCGCCCTGTTCCGCTTCTTCGACGCCGCCAAGCCGGGCCCGGTCGCCTGGGCCGACCGGCTCTTCAAGCTGCGCCGCGGCCGGCCGATCGGCTGGGCGCAAGGCTTCGGCATCCTGCTCGACGACTTCGTCGCCGCCCTCTGCACCCTGCTCGTGATTGCCCTGTGGAAGTTCGTCTGAACGACCCGACCGACTTCGGCCCGGCGGCGCTGGTCGAGCGCGTGGCGGCGGCGCTGCGCGCCCGCGGCGCCTTTATGGCGACGGCCGAGTCCTGCACCGGCGGGTTGATCGCCGCCGCCTGCACCTCGCTGGCGGGCTCGAGCGAGTGGTTCGAGCGCGGCTTCGTCACCTACTCGAACGAGGCGAAGGCCGAGCTGCTCGGCGTGCCGATGGGGCTGATTGGGCGCCACGGCGCGGTCAGCGCCGAGGTCGCCAGGGCGATGGCCGAAGGCGCGATCGCCCGTTCGCGCGCCGGCTTCGCGGTCTCGGTGACCGGCATCGCCGGGCCGGGTGGGGGCTCGCCCGGCAAGCCGGTCGGCACCGTCTGGATCGCGGTGGCGGCGCGCGGCGAGCCGGCGACAGCGACGGCGACGCTGCTCCGGGCCGACGGCGATCGCAGCGCGATCCGCGCGGCCTCGGTGGTGCGCGCGCTCGCCTTGCTGGTCGAGCGCTGCGAAGCCGGCTGACGCGGGTCGAAGGGAGCGTGACTGCGCTCGGCGGCGCGGGCCGGGTCGAGTCTCAGGCCGTGAGGGCGAGCCGCGTCACCGGTCGGGCGCCGGCGCGCGAGGTCTCCTCCACCAGCAGCAGCACCAGGCGCTTGAGCCCTTGCCAGGGATCGGCCGGCCAGTCGGGGTGCTTCAGCCCCTTGACGAGGCCGTCGCAGATGTGCGCGGCCTCGAGCAGGTGGGAGAGCGCGTCGTCGCTGAGCAAGGCGAGCGCGCGCTCGAAGATCCGCTCCTTGGCGCCCCAGACGCGCGCCTCGCGCAGCGCCAGCGGCATCGGCTTGCCGGCGCCGAGCGCGTCTTTCACTCGCTTCAGGCCGCGGATGTCCTCGGCCAGCGTCCAGTGCACGAGCACCGCCGCCTCGCCTTCGGCCTGCAGGCCGTCGAGCATGCGCAGCGACCGCGCCACCTGTCCGGCGAGCACCGCTTCGCCGAGCCGGAAGACATCGTAGCGGGCGACGTTGAGCACCGCCGCCTCGATCTGCTCGAAGCCCAGCCCGCCTGGCGGGTAGAGCAGGCCGAGCTTCTGGATCTCCTGGTGCGCGGCGAGCAGGTTGCCTTCGACCCGGTCGGCGAAGAAGGCGAGCGCGCGCTGGCCGTCGGCGCCCGACGCGACCGCCTGACCCTGGGCCGCCAGCCGCTGGGCGATCCAGGCCGGCAAGGCGGCGCGCTCGACCGGATGGCTGCGAACCGAGACGCCGGCCCGGTCGAGCGCCGCGAACCAGGCGCTCTTCTGCTGCATGCCGTCGAGGCGAGGCAGTTGGACCAGCGTGATGACGTCGCGCCCGCCGCCGGCGACGGCCGCGTCGCAATAGCGCTGCAAGGCCTCCGACCCGTCCTTGCCCGGCTTGCCCGACGGAATGCGAATCTCGACCAGCTGGCGGTCGGCGAACAGGCTCAGCGCCTGGGCCGCGCCGAGCAGGCTGCTCCAGTCGAAATGGGCGCCGGCGACGATGTGCACCTGGCGCTCGCTGCAGCCGGCGGCGCGCGCCGCGCTGCGGATGGCGTCGCCGGCCTCCTGGACCAGCAGGGCTTCGTCGCCCCATACCGTGTAGATCGGGGCCAGGCCGCGCTTCAGCTGGGCGGCGAGGGCGTCGTTCCTGATCTGCATGGGTTCGGATGTCCGTCCGGGCTACAGCAGGTGGACCGAGGACAGGCGGCGCAGCACCTGCGAGACGATGTCGCGCTGCATCGATCGGTAGAGCAGGGCCTCTTCCTGTTCCTTGCCGAGAGCGGCGCTTTCGGTGTACGTGAGATCGCGCTTGAGCAGGATCTCGCTCGCTGGGATCAGCTCCTTGCCGGCCGGCGTGCGCAGTCCGAAGCGAAAGCGCAGGCGCAACTCGAACTCGCGCACCTGGTTGGCGGCCGTCACCGCGACGACGCTCTTCTGGCGCTCGTCGGTGAGCGCCTGCAACACCACCTCGGCCTCGGCCGCGGTCTCGACGACCTGGGTCGTCATGCTGGCGTCGATGTTTCGCTTCAGCTCGGCGGCGAGCGGCGAGCGGGGCGGAAAGCCGGCCAGCTGGATCGTCTTGAAGCTCAGGGCCGGCGGCCGCTTCAGCTCGAAGCCGCAGGCGGCAAGCGTCGTCGAGGCGAGGGCCAGGAGGAGCGCGCGCCGCGCTGACATCAGAGGACGATGTTGACCAGCCGGCCCGGCACGACGATGACGCGCTTGACCTGCGCGCCCTCGGAAAAGCGCAGCAGCTCGGGCGCGGCGAGCGCCGCCGCCTCGATGCCGGCCTTGCTGGTCGTCGCCGCCACCCGGATGCTGCCGCGCAGCTTGCCGTTGATCTGCAGCATCAGTTCGATCTCGGCCTGGGCCAGGGCGTGCGCGTCGACGGCCGGCCAGGGCGCGTCGAGCAGGGGGCCGTACTCGCCTTCGTAGCCCAGCTCGCCCCACAGCGCCCAGGTGGTGTGCGGGCAGACAGGGTAGAGCGTGCGCAGCAGGATGCCCAGGCCTTCGCGCCGGCTCGCCGGGGCGGCCTCGGCGTCCGCTTCGAGGGCGTTGAGCAGCTTCATCGCGCCCGAGACGACGGTGTTGTATTGCATCCGCTCGTAGTCGTAGCCGATCTGCTTGAGGATGCTGTGGATCTCGTGGCGCAGGGGCGTCGCACCGGCCGCCTTCTGCCCTGCCGCGCCGCCGATCGCGTCGGCATGGCGGGTGCCGAACTTCCAGAGCCGCTTGAGGAACCGGTTCGCGCCTTCGACGCCGGCGTTGTTCCAGTCGAGCGACTGCTCGGGCGGCGCGGCGAACATGACGAACAGGCGCGCCGTGTCGGCCCCGTAGCGGTCGATCAGTCCCTGCGGGTCGACGCCGTTGCGCTCGGTCTTGCCCATCTTGAGCATGCCGCGGTACTCGACGCTGCTGCCGTCGGCCAGCGTGCCGGCGCTCGGCCGGCCTTCGCCCGCGCCGACCGGAGTCACCTCGTCGGGTGCAAAGTATTCGACGCCGCCCTGCTCGGTAGGTCGCGCCCAGACGTGGTTCAGGACCATGCCCTGGGTCAGCACGCGGGTGAACGGCTCGTCGAAGTCGACCAGCTTCAGGTCGCGCATCACCTTGGTCCAGAAGCGCGCGTAGAGCAGGTGCAGGATCGCATGCTCGATGCCGCCGATGTACTGGTCCATCGGCATCCAGTACCGCGTGCCGGCACCGACCATCGCGCTGTCCAGGCGAGGGTCGCAGTAGCGCATGAAGTACCACGAGCTGTCGACGAAGGTGTCCATCGTGTCGGTTTCGCGGCGTGCCGGCCCGGCGCAGCGCGGGCAGGCGACGTCGAGGAACGCAGGGCATTTGTTCAGCGGGTTGCCGCTGCCTTCGGTCACCAGGTCCTCGGGCAGGAGGACCGGCAGGTCCTTCTCGGGCACCGGGACGACCCCGCAGGCCGCGCAGTGGACGATCGGGATCGGCGTGCCCCAGTAGCGTTGCCGGCTGATCCCCCAGTCGCGCAGCCGCCAGGCCGTCTGCCGGGCACCGAGGCCGCGTTGCTCGAGGGCGGCGGCGACCGCTTCGACCGCGACCTCGTGGGTCAGGCCGCTGTAGTTGTCGGAATTGACGGTGACGCTGCATTCGGTGTCGGCGTACCAGTCCTGCCAGTGGTCGTAGGTGAAGTGCTCGCCGTCGACGTGGATCACCTGCAGCAGGTCGATTCCGTACTGCTTGGCGAACCCGAAGTCGCGCTCGTCGTGCGCCGGCACGCCCATGACTGCGCCGTCGCCGTAGCCCATCAGAACGTAGTTGCCGACCCAGAGGGGGATCGCCTGGTGGCTGAGCGGATGCTCGACGACCAGACCCGTGTCCATGCCCTTCTTCTGCTGCGTGGCGAGCTCGGCTTCGGTCGTGCCGCCCGCCTTGCAGGCCTCGAGGAAGGCGGCCAGATCGGGCCGCGACGCCGCCGCGTGCAGGGCGAGCGGATGCTCCGGCGCGACCGCGCAGAAGGTCACGCCCATGATGGTGTCGGCGCGGGTCGTGAAGACGTAGAGGCGCCCGCCGCCGACAGCCAGGCCGTCCGTGCCGCGGATCGTGTGCGGGAAGGCAAAGCGCACGCCTTCGCTTTTGCCGATCCAGTTCTCCTGCATCGTTTTGACGCGCTCGGGCCAGCCGGGCAGGCCGCTTCTCGCGCACTCGAGCAACTCCTCGGCGTACCGGGTGATCTTCAGGTAGTACCCGGGGATCTCGCGCTTTTCGACCGGTGCGCCCGAGCGCCAGCCGCGCCCCTCGATGACCTGCTCGTTGGCGAGCACGGTCTGGTCGACCGGATCCCAGTTGACGACCTGGGTCCGCCGCTCGGCGATGCCCGCCTCGAGCATCTTCAGGAACAGCCACTGGTTCCACTTGTAGTAGCTCGGGTCGCAGGTAGCGATCTCGCGGCTCCAGTCGAACGACAGCCCGAGCGCCTGCATCTGCGCCTTCATGGCGGCGATGTTGTCGCGCGTCCACTGCGCCGGCGGCACGCCGTTCTTCATCGCCGCGTTCTCGGCCGGCAGGCCGAACGCGTCCCAGCCCATCGGCATCAGCACGTTCATGCCGGTCATGCGCAGGTGCCGCGCCATCATGTCGTTGATGGTGTAGTTGCGCACGTGGCCCATGTGCAGCAGCCCGCTGGGATAGGGCAGCATGGAGCAGGCGTAGAACTTCGGTCGCGACGGATCCTCGCGAACCCGATAGACGTCGCCGGCCGTCCAGGCGGCCTGGGCGCGTCGCTCGATCTCGCTCGGCTCGAAGTCTGGGTTCATGCGAAGACCGGGCGGCAAGAAGGCATCGGTCGATTATAGAAAGCAGCTCTCGCTCGAGCGGGGGAAGCCGTCCCCTGACGGGGGCTCTCGACCCGGCCGGCGCTGGCGCGGAGGATCGGCAGGTCGCCAGAGGATGGCGTTTCGCCGAAAGGCAAGCTGTCATGTCCGAGCCTACGATCCCCGCCCTGCGCCGCCGCCCGTTGCTGCTCGCCGCGTTCGCCGCCGGCCTGCCTGGTCTGGCCCCGGCCGGCGTTGCCGCTGCCGGCCCCGGTCCGGCCGCCGAGCCGATGCTCGCCGCGGTCTACAAGCGCCAGGTCGACCCCGTCCCCTACCTGGTGAGCGAGAAGTACGACGGCGTCCGGGCGATCTGGGACGGCGGCGTGTTGCGCCATCGGAGCGGCCGCGAGGTGCCCGCGCCGCGCGAGTTCCTCGCCGCGTTGCCGGCCGAGCCGCTCGACGGCGAGCTGTGGCTGGGCCGTGGCCGTTTCGAGGCCCTGTCGTCGATCGTCCGCACGCAGTCGGCGCGCCCGTCCGCCTGGGCCGCCATCCGCTACATGGTGTTCGAGCTGCCGGGCGGCGCCGGAACATTCGCCGAGCGTGCCGGCCGCCTCGGCGAGCTCGTCGCCCGCGCCGGCGCCAGGCAGTTGGTCGCCGCGCCCCAGGGCCGGGTCGGCGGCCGTGCCGAGTTGCAGGGCCGGCTCGAATCGGTCGTGTCCGCCGGTGGCGAAGGCCTGATGCTGCACCTGGCGACGGCACCTGTCGTCAGCGGGCGCAGCGACGTGCTGCTGAAGCTCAAGCCGCATCTCGATGCCGAAGCGGTCGTGGTCGCCCAGCGGGCCGGTGTCGGCAAGTACCGCGGGCAGGTCGGTGCGCTGGAGGTCGAGGCGGTCGACGGCAGGCGCTTCCTGATCGGCAGCGGGCTCAGCGATGCCGAGCGTCGCGTGCCGCCGCGGCCGGGCACGGTCATCACCTATCGCTACCGCGATCTCACCGCGAACGGCCTGCCCCGCTTCGCCACCTACGTGCGTCGATACGACGCACCGTGACATGTGTTTCGACCTCGCCTGGATATAGTGCCGGCACCTAAAATCCGCTTCGAGCCCGCTCATGAAGTCCGCTCTCACCGCGTCGACCCTCGTGCTTGCCGCTGCCTTCGTCGTTCAGGTCTGCGGCTGCACCGGCGTCGATGCCGCGCCGCCGGGCTCCGAAGCCAAGGAGCCGCGCGAATACCGCACCGGCTCGAACATTCCG
>JBDTUG010000035.1:0-19456 GCA_040007855.1 Caldimonas sp. | reverse complement strand
GAAGACGAGCCGGGCGACGTGCCTCATCGGGGCGGCGGCTCCGCGGCCGGCCGCTCGCCGGGGCGGTCGGCGCGGCGGGCCAGGCCGTCGAGCGACCTGGCCGCCTCGCGGATCGCCCGGGCGGCGGCGTTGCCGAAGCGCGAGATCTCGCGCGCCGGGGCGTCGCCGAGCAGCCGGGCGAGGTCTTCCTGCACGTCCCAGCGCAGGTTCTCGATCAGCCAGTTCACGTCGCTGGCGAAGCCGGCGTCGCCCTCGACGCGCAGCGCCGGACGCTCGCCGACCACGAACCGGACCAGGGCGAGGGCCGGGTTCGAGGCCTCGACCGCGACCCGCAGATCGGCACCAGCGGCCTCGGGCGAGTCGATCCATTCGATCAGCCCGGGCGGGGTGACTCGAAAGTCGATCGGCGCCGGCGCCGGCAGCAGCGACGGCCAGCCCTCGAACTCGAAACGCAGGGTCCGCGCGGCGTGCGCCTGCAGCCTTTGCATGGCTTGCGGCTCGG
Source organism: Caldimonas sp. (assembly GCA_040007855.1). Classification (GTDB taxonomy): domain Bacteria; phylum Pseudomonadota; class Gammaproteobacteria; order Burkholderiales; family Burkholderiaceae_C; genus Schlegelella_A. The sequence continues at coordinate 18,954 of JBDTUG010000035.1, read as the reverse complement.
CCGAAATGACGTGGTTGAGGAGGAGGACGACCCGCTCCATCACCGACCGCTCCGCGAGCGCTTTCATCGCCTCCAGCATGGGACGATTGTAGGCGGGGCCCTACGCACGCCGCCGCCAATTGCCGAAGTCCCGGAGTGTCTCGCCCGCCTTTCATCCGGGACAATCGAGCTGATGAAAGTCAGCCCGACCGGGATCGACGGGGTGCTCGTGATCGAGCCCCGCGTGTTCGTCGACGCGCGCGGCATATTTTTCGAAAGCTTCGTCCAGAAAGCGTTCGACGACGCGCTCGGCCGGCACGTCGAGTTCGTCCAGGACAACCACTCGCGCTCGCCGCGCGGCGTGCTGCGCGGCCTGCACTGGCAGGAAGCACCCCATTCGCAGGGCAAGCTGGTCCGGGTCACGAACGGCGCGGTGTTCGACGTCGCCGTCGACATCCGGCCCGACTCGCCGACCTGCGGGCGCTGGTTCGCGAGCGAGCTGAGCGGCAGCAACCACCGGCAGGTGTGGATTGCGCCGGGTCTGGCGCACGGCTTCCTGGTGCTGAGCGAGTCGGCCGACTTCCTCTACCGGACGACCGCCTACTACCGGCCCGAGGCCGAGCGGACGATCCGCTGGGACGATCCGGACCTGGCAATTTCCTGGCCCGATCTCGGCCGGGCGCCGATCGTCTCGGCGAAAGACGCGGCCGGCTGGCCCTTCGCCTCACTGCGCCCGGGCGCGTCGGGCGACGCCGGCCAGGCGCCCTAAAGCAGGGCCTGCTGGCGGGCCAGCCGCCACGACGGCGCGCCGTCCTTGGTGCAGGCCAGCATCCACAGCTCGCGAAACGGCACCGCGCCCTGCTCGGCCGACTCGCGGATCAGGCCCGAGAACTCGACGCTCGCCAGGTAGTCGGCGCTCAGCTCCTCGAGGCCGAGCAGCTCGGCGTGCAGGCTGATCACGTCGGTGCGGCTGTCGCCGGCCTCGCGCGCCGTCAGGACGTGCAGCAGCTCCTCGAGCATCTCCGGTGTGGTCAGGCGGGTCAGGGTCGGCACGTCGCGGGCGTCCCAGGCGGCCTGCAAGCCCATGAAACGGCCGCACGCCGCCGCCAGCACCTGCTCGCCGTCGAGACCGGCAGGGATATCCACCCGCTCCTGGCGCGCCATCAGCGGGCCGGATGGTGCGCGCCGCGCCGGCGGGCCGCCGCGCGCCGCCGAGCGGCGCCAGAACCAGAGCGCGCTGCCGAGCAGGACGACGGCGCAGGCGACCGCGACCAGACCCCGCGCGCCGACCGCCGCATCGTGCGTGCCGAGCATCACCCACAGACCGGCGATCAGGCTCAGCATCGGATTCCCACGTGCAGGGCGACCACGCCGGCGGCCAGGTTGTGGACGTCGACATGGCCGAAGCCGGCGCTCTTCATCATCGTCTTCAAGGTTGCCTGGTCCGGATGGACGCGGATCGACTCGGCCAGGTAGCGGTAGCTGGCGCCGTCGCCGGCGACCCATTGGCCGATCCGCGGCAGCACCTTGAACGAATACCAGTCGTAGGCCTTCTCGAGGGGCGCGGCGACCTTGGAGAACTCGAGAACGAGCAGGCGCCCGCCCGTCTTCAGGACGCGCGCCATCTCGGCCAGCGCCTTGTCCTTGTGGGTCATGTTGCGCAGTCCGAAGGCGACGCTGACGAGGTCGAACGAGCCGCTGGCGAACGGCAGCGTCTCGGCGTCGCACAGCACGGTCGGCAGGACCACGCCTGCGTCGAGCAGCCGGTCGCGGCCCTGGCGCAGCATCGCCTCGTTGATGTCGGTGTGGACGACCAGCCCGGTCTCGCCGGCCGGCCTGGCGAACGCGCGGGCCAGGTCGCCGGTGCCGCCCGCCAGGTCGAGCACGCGGTCGCCGGGCCGCACCCGCGCCACCGCTACCGCGTAGGCCTTCCATGCGCGATGCAGGCCGAGCGACATCAGGTCGTTCATCAGGTCGTACCTGGGCGCGACCGAATCGAACACGCCGCGCACCCGCCCGGCCTTGGCCGAGTCGTCGACCGTGCTGTAGCCGAAGTGGGTTTCGCCCACGCCGGGCTCAGTGGACATGGCCGCAGGCGGACGGCGCGGCGCCGGCCATCGGCTCGTCGCGGCTCGCCCCCTTCTTCGCCAGCCGCTCCTCGTACTGCTTCCACAGGTCGGCCTCCTGGGAGCCGAGGAAGTAGAGGTAGTCCCAGGAGAAGATGCCGGACTCGTGGCCGTCGGAAAAGCGCGGCTGCACGGCGTAGTTGCCGACCGGCTCGAGCGCCGTCAGCTCGACCTCGCGCTTGCCGGTCTGCAGCACTTCCTGGCCCGGGCCGTGGCCCTGCACCTCGGCCGAAGGCGAGTAGACGCGCATCAGCTCGAACGGGATGCGAAAGGTCTTGCCGTTGTCGAAGCCGACCTCGAGCACACGCGACAGCCCATGCACGGTGATGGCGGTCGGTTGCGGAGTCTGCGGAGTGAGGCCGGCCATGTGAAGAAGGGTGAAGGGCGCGGGAAGTCTAACGAAGCGACGCACGCCACGGAGCCATGGGGGAGATTGGCGCAGCATCGGCGCCACACCCCCGGAGCGATCGATAAGATCGCGTGACCCGACGTGAGCGCGCCCCTGCTGTCGAACCGATGCCCTCAACCCCCCCATCCGTGCCTGACAGCGGCCGGCGGCGCCTGCTGAAGGCGATGCCGGCCGCCGCCTGCGGTCTGGCGGTGCCGGATCTGGCCCGGGCGCTCGCGGCCGAGCCGACCGCCGCCCTGTTGAAGGCGCGCCTGGCGCAGCAGGGCGTGGGCCTGGTTGCGGTGCAGGTTGAGAACCGGAGCGTCGCCATCGTCGCCCAGGGCCAGGCCGGCAACGGCCTGCCCCTGCGCGACGACGCGCTGCTCGAGATCGGCTCGATCACCAAGACCTTCACCGCCCTGCTGCTCGCCGACGCGGTCGTGCGCCGCCGCCTCGCGCTCGACGATCCGATCGAGAGCGCCCTCCCCGGCGTCAGGCTGCGCGACCCGGCCGGCGCGCCGATCCGCTGGCTCGACGTGGCGACCCATCGCTCGGGCCTGCCGCGCCTGCCGGTCAATCTGGTGCCGAAGGACCCTGCCGATCCGTACGCCGACTACGACGAGGCGCGCCTGCTCGACTTCCTGCGCGGCTTCAGTCCGACCGTCGCGCGCGACACCCGCTGGGAGTACTCGAACCTCGGCTTCGGCCTGCTCGGCTACGCGCTCGGCCGCGCCGCCGGGAGCAGCTACCCGGAGCTGCTGTTCGAGCGCGTGCTGCGCCCGCTGGGCATGGGCCGCACCGCGATGTCGCTGCCCGGGCAATCCATCGCCGGCCTGGTCGACGGCCACGACGCCGAGAAGCGGCGCGTGCCGCACTGGCACCTGGACGTGCTGATGGGCGCCGGGGGGCTTGTCATGCCGGCGGCCGACCTGGCGCGCTACGCCCAGGCCGCCCTGGCGCCCGACTCGACGCCACTCGGCGAGGCGTTCCGGCTGGCGCAGAAGCGGCACGCGGCCGGCCCGAGCGAGATCAACCCGATCGGCCTGGCCTGGCTGCGCGCGCCGCTCAACGGGCGCACGGTGCTCAACCACGACGGCGGCACCGCCGGCTTCTCGTCCTCGCTCTGGCTCGACCCGGATCGCCAGCGCGCCGCGGCGGTGGTGGCCAATGCGATGGTCGAGGTCAACGACCTGGCGCTCCATCTGCTCGACGAGAGCGTGCCGACCAAGGACCTGAGCCTGACCCGCCAGGCCGCCGTGCCGGTGACGCCGGATCAGCTGGCTCCGCTGGCCGGCATCTACGCCTTGCAGCCCGCATTCAAGCTGACCCTGAGCGTGCGCGACGGCCAGTTATGGGCGCAGGCGACCGGACAGGGCGCTTTCCAGCTGTTCGCCAAGGCGCCGAGGCGCTTCTTTGCCCGCGTCACGCCGCTCGAGATCGAATTCGCGGCGGGTACGCCGCCGGCCTCGCTGACCCTGATGCAGGGCAACCAGACGCTGCGCTTCGTGCGCGAGTAGACCGGGCTGTCGCAGGCGATCGACGGGCGCCGCGTGTTCGACCACCCCGGGCGGTCCATGTCCGCGCCGCGTGCGCCACGCTGGGTTGCGTCACGAACGCGTGCGCATAATCGCCTCTACAAACCCGGGCGCAGCGCATGCGCCACGGCGCGCTTCGTGTCAGGAGGACGTTTGGACATTGCAACCTTGTCGGTGCAGATGGCGCAGTCAACTACGGCGGCTGCCAAGATCGCCTACCCCTTCGCGTTGACCGCAGCCGCACTGGAACTGATGTTCCTTTGGTGGGTGGCCAGGCGGCGGCACTCGCTGCAGCAGGCCGGCCTGTCGCTGCTGATGGGTCTGGGCTATGCCCGCGCGGCGGCCCTCGGCGGCCTGTTGTGGGGATGGCTGTTCTTCGTCTGCTACGAAGCCCGGCTGACGACGCTGGCGCTCGACCGCTGGTGGCACTGGGCACTGCTGTTCGTGCTGGTCGACTTCTGCTTCTACTGGCAGCACCGTTGGGCGCACGACACGCGCTGGGGCTGGGCCTCGCACGTGCAGCACCACTCGGTCGAGCAGTTCAACATGACCTCGCCGTTCCGACTGTCGGTGACGAGTGCGATCTCGGGCTACCAGGTGTTCTACGCGCCGATCGCGCTGCTCGGCTTCCATCCGGCGCACATTCTGGTGATGGTGCTCGCCAACGTGACGCTGCAGGTCTTCGTGCACACCGAAACCGTGCGCAGGCTCGGCGTTCTCGAGTGGTTCATGAACACGCCCTCGCACCACCGCGTGCACCACGCCAGCAACGACATCTACCTCGACAGGAACCTCGGCGGGCTGTTCATCGTCTGGGACCGGTTGTTCGGCACCTTCCAGCCCGAGCGCGATGACGTGCCGGTGCGCTACGGCCTTGTCCACCCGATCGTCGCAGTCGGCTTCTGGCGCCAGCTCGGCGCGCTGTGGTTCCGCGAGTGGGGGAATATGGCGCACGACGTGCGACGTGCGCGCAGCTGGCGTGAGCGCATCGGCTACGCATTCGGCGCCCCGGGCTGGACCCCTCAGCGCGCGGCGTCCGCAGGGGCGCTGCCGCTACCGAACCTCGGCAAAATCGGCGAGTCTTGAGCGCTCGCCGCGCGCCAGCATCACGTGGCGCCGTACCGCCAGCCCTTGTAGCGGTCGACCGCTCAGGTCAGGCCTGAGGAGCCCTCTGTCAGGTAGCGCGTGTCGATCTGCGCCAGGTTGCCCAGGCACACGATCCCTGTTCCGGGCCGGCGCGCGTGATCAGCGTCTTCCACCGGCCCGGCGGCACTGCATGGCAACGGCTCGTTGGCCGCAGGCGGGCGTGTGATGTGGCGACACTGCCGCCTGAGTCGAACCACGGCCAGGAGCCGATGTTCCAGAAGGCGGCGCGAGCGTGCCGAGATCGAACGCTGTACCGACTCGGAACGAACTGCGACCGACCATCTCCCTTTTCGGACAGCCGCATGATCAGACATATCCGGGCCCTTCGATCACCGGGTGGCTGCGGATGAACGCCTCGTCAATCTCTACACCCAGTCCCGGAGCCTCGGGAGGACGTACGAGCCCGTCGGTATCGATCTGGCCAACACGGCTCGTCAGCCGATCGCGGAACAAGTTCTCGGTAGATGCGTCGGCCTCGTAGTACCCGCCGTTGTCGATGCTGGCGAGGAAGTGCAGGGTCGCGGCCATGTTTAAACCCGTCGCCGAGGTGTGGGGGTTGACGCGCAGCTTACATGCCGAACCCATGGCCGCAATCCGCAGCCCCTCCGTCAGCCCGCCTGTCTTCGACAGGTCGGGCTGCAGTATGGAGATGCTGCCGTCCTTGATCACGCGCTGGAATTCGAAGCGCGTGTAGTGGTTCTCGCCGGCAGCCAGCGGCGTTGAGCCAAGCTCTGCCGCGGCTCGATAGCTTCGCGCGTCGTGGGGCGGGAATGGCTCTTCGAGCCAGCCTACGCCAAGCTCGTCGAAAGCCGGCATCGCATGCCTGACGTCAGCGACGCTGTAGTTCGTATTGGCGTCGACCAGAATGTCGATCGAGTCGCCTAGCGCCTCGCGCACCGCGCGGACGCGTTCGACGTCAGCGCGCCACGTATCACCGACCCGCAGCTTCACCGCCTGGTAGCCCTTCGCAACGAGCCCCAAGGCTTCCTGCGCCAATTCCGCGGGCGGCTGAAATCCGAGCGAGATGCCGCCGGCATAGGCTGGGACGGCACGCGAGCTGCCGCCCAGCAGCCGGTACAGGGGCCAGCCGACCGCCTTCGCGCGCAGGTCCCACAGGGCCATGTCGATGCCGCTGAGCCCGATGGCCGAGGCCGCGCCCATGCCGTGGCTCGCCAGCTGCATTTTGTAGACGCGATCCCAGATGCCAACGTTGTTCGTCGGGTCCATTCCGGTCACGAGTTGGGCCAGCGTCGTGTTGACCAGGTGAGCCACTGCACCGGGCGCCCGGCCGTGATGCGCCTCTCCCCATCCGACGAGGCCCTCGTCGCTGCGCACCATCACGACGACGGTGTCGCGCTTCACAGTTCGCCCGATGCCCAAGCGCACTTGCCCCGCGTCCGAGACGCGGAACGAGAGCGGGAACGCCTTCACTTCGGTGATCTTCATGATGTGTCGATATTGGTTTGGCTTCAGGCGCCGAGGTAGGACTCGCGAAGTGCCGGGTCGTTCCGTAGTTCGTTGGCGGGCCCGGAGAAGGCAACACGGCCGGTCTCGAGAACGTAGGCACGATCGGCCACCTTCAGTGCGATGTGCGCGCTCTGTTCGGCCAGCAGCAAGGTCATGCCGCGTTCCCGAATCCGCCTGAGCGTCTCGTAGATCACCTTGACCATCACGGGGGCCAGGCCCAGCGACGGTTCGTCCAGCAGCAGGATGTCGGGCTGGCGAACCATCGCTCGACCGATCGCAAGCATCTGCTGTTCGCCACCGGACAGCGTCGCCGCGATCTGCCGCGTGCGCTCGCGCAATATCGGGAAGAGCTCGTACACCGCCTCGGTCCGCTGGGTCACCTGTGCCCGATCCTTGATCACGTAGGCGCCCATCAGGAGGTTCTCGTGCACCGAGAGGTCGCCGAAGATCCGGCGCCCCTCCGGCGCATACGCCATGCCGCGCTCGACCCGGGCGTCGCTTCGCAGTCCGTCGATGCGCTCCCCGCGCAGTAGCACAGACCCGGCGCTCGCAGGGACCAGGCCCATGAGTGCCCGCATCACCGAACTCTTGCCGGCGCCGTTGGCGCCGAGGATCGCCACGACCTCACCGCGGTGCACTTCGATCGACATGCCCTGCACCGCATGCACCTTGTCGTAGTGCACGTGGAGATCCTTGGCAGCGAGGACCGGCTGGACGGCGGGCGAATCAGTCCTGTTCATGCTCGACCTCCTCGCTGTCGACGTCCCCGAAGTAAGCGGCCATCACACGCGGATCCTCGATCACGGCTGCGGAGGGGCCGTCGGCGATCTTCTTGCCGTGGTCGAGCGCGATGATGCGACGGCACAGTCCCTTCACCATGCGGACATCGTGCTCGACCAGCACGATCGTCACGCCCTCGGCGTGAACGGCCTGGATCAGCTGACGCAACTCCGTACGCTCGGCCGGGTTCAGCCCGGCCGCCGGCTCGTCCAGGAGCAGCAGCCTGGGTTGCAACGCGAGCGCGCGCGCGATCTCGAGCCGGTTCTGCGCGCCGTATGGCAGGTCGTGCGCTGCCACGGGGGTCCACTCCGTGAGCTGCACGCGCTCGAGACACCGCTTCGAAAGTTCCCAGGCTTCCGACATCGCGCGCCGCGAGCCGGAAGTGCCGAAGACGTCACCCGCCGCGGATCCGCCCTTGCCCTTCAGGGCTGCAACCATGACGTTCTCGAGCACCGTCATGGTCGCGAACAGGCGCTTGTTCTGGAAGGTCCGCGCCAGGCCCTTGCGGACGATCTGTGCAGGCGTCAGCCGATCTATGGGCTGCCCGTCCAACAAAACGCTGCCCCCGTCGCAGCGGTAGATGCCGGACAGGACGTTGAAGAGCGTGCTCTTGCCCGAACCGTTCGGACCGATGATGCCGACGAGCTCGCCTTCCTCGACGGAAAAGTCGACATCCACCAGCGCCCGGACACCGCTGAACGACAGGCTGACCTTCGAGGCCTGCAGCAGCATCATGAGGCACCCTTGCCGGCGCGCGTGGGCCGCTTGCGCTGGAAAAGCAGGAGGATGCCCTTCGGGAAGTACATCATGCCCAACAGAAGGATCAGGCCGTAGACGATCATCCGGAACTCGCCGAACGGCCGCAGGTATTCGGTCGCAGACTCGAGCACCGCGGTCGCGAGGATCATGCCTTCGATGGACCTGTATCCGCCGAACATGCTCATCACCAGGAAGAGCACTGAAGGCTCGAGGCCGAACATGTCCGGGTGGATGTAGCGAACATAGTGGGCGTACAGGAAGCCGCCCGCACCGGCCCAGGCGGCCGAGAGCGCGAGCGCCGTCACCTTAGCGCCGCTCACCTCCACGGCGGCTGAGGCAGCTGCCAACTGATCGTCGCTCAATGCGCGCAGGTACAGGCCCAGGCGGCTAGCAATGATCCGTTTGGCCAGCACGTACGAGATCGCGGCGAAGAACAGGGCCAGGAAGTAGAACTGCTGGGTGGTCTCCAGGGCGTGGCCGCCAAGGCTCACCGGCGGGATCGACCGCACGCCCTGCGGACCGCTGGTGAGCTCACTCCAGTTCATGAGCACGATCCAGACGATCTGCTGGATGCCGATGGTCGCCATCACGAAGTAGAGGCCGGCCAGGCGAACCGCGCCGCCGCCGAGCAGCACGGCGATCAGTACGGTCATGGCGATGGCGGGCACGAGCGTCGCGATCGGCGACCAGCCGAAGATCGTCGTCAGCAATGCGGTCGTGTAGGCGCCGACGCCGAAAAGCGCACCCTGCGCCAGTGACACGCGGCCAGTGAACCCCGTCAGGAACCCGAGTCCGATCACCGGCATCGTGTAGATGAGGACGAACACCGCGATGTGCACGACGTACTGCGGCGCGAGCGCGGGGACGAGGAGCAGCGCTAGCACAATCGCACCCGCCAAGGCGCGGCGCGACAGGAAGGCCGGTCGATGCGTCATACCTTGATGGGCGTATCGCGCCCGAGGAGCCCGGTCGGGCGCCAGACAAGCATGACGAGCAGGATCACAAAGGCCACCAGATCCTTGTACGCGGAGGAGATGTAGCCGCCGGCCAGGTTCTCCAGCACGCCGATCACGACGCCGCCGAGAATCGTGCCCGGGATGCTGTTGATGCCGCCGAAGACCGCGGCCGAGAATGCCTTCAGCCCGACCATGTCGCCCATGTCGAAGGAAACGAAGTAGAGCGGCCCGATGAGCACGCCGGCCATCGCCGCCACCGCGAAGCTCAGGCCGAAGGTCAGGCCGATGGCGCGCTTGACGTTGACGCCGACGGCGCCCGCGATCTCGGCATCGGCAGCCACTGCACGCAGCCCGCGGCCCATGCGCGTGTGGGCGAACAGCAGGTGCAGAAGGATGACGAGCGCGATCGTGCAAGCGACCACCCACAGACTGGTTTCTTGCACTCGCACGGGCCCCAATTCGATCACCTCGCTGCCGAAGACCTTGGGAAACGGCACCGGCTCTGGAAAGAGGACCCGCACGCCGTTCATCAGGATGATGCCGAGCCCGATCGAACCGACGATGAACACCTCATGGTTGTGGTAAAGGCGCCGGAACACCAGGCGTTCGAGCACCATGCCGACCATGAAGGCCACCGCGCCGACGACCAACAGCAGCAACGGCGCAGGCAGCCGCAGGCGTTGCGCGATCACCAAGCCCAGGAACGCGCCGGTCATGAACACATGTCCTTGGGCGAAGTTCACCATCCGCAAGGTGCGGTAGACGAGCGTGAATCCGAGCCCGACGATGGCGTAGATGCACCCCGTGGCGAACCCGCCGACGACGATCTGCTCGAACATGGCCGACCGGACTTATTTGCCCTTGAAGGCCTGGAAGGCGCCGTTGCCAACCTCGACCAGCACCGACTGCTGGATCAGCTGCCCGGTCCTGTCGAAGTAGGCCTCGCCGGGCACGCTGAACATCTTGCCCTTCCAGCCTGCGAAGCACTGGCGCACCTTGTCCTTGTCGGTGCCGACGTTGCTCAGGCACGGCGCCGCGATGAACTTGATCGCCCGGTACTCCCACGCGGCCAGCACGGGACGCGCAGGCTGCGAGCCGGTGCTGAACTCCTTGACGTAGCGGTCGGCCCAGGCTCTTGCCTCCCCATCTACGTCCTCGTGGAAGTAGGTGGTCAGCACCGTGCCTTCCGATCCCTTTGGCGCCAGCGTCATCAGGTTCTCGTTCGCCAGGCCACCGGTGCCGATGAAGCGGGCCTTGATGCCGAGATCGCGCGCCTGGTTCATGATGGCCGGCGCCGCCGGAATCGTCCCGAAGACCGCCAGGCCGTCAGGATTGGCTTCGCGGATGCGGCTCAGCTGCGCCGTGAAGTCCTTGTCTGCGCTCTGGTAGGACACGACCGCGACTGGCTCGATGCCCAGCTTTTTCATGCTGTCGAGGAAGATGTCGCGGTTGCCGACGCCGTAGTCGTTGGCGTCATGGATGACCGCGATGCGCTTCATGCCCAGTCGCTTGACTGCCGCATCGGCGATCTGCTCGGCCTGCACCGAGTCGGTGAAGATGACGCGATAGGTCCACTTGTTCTTGTCGGTGGTGATCTTCGGATTGGTAGCACCCACCACGATGTATGGGATGCCTGCGCGCTCGGCCACTTCCATGTTGGCAAGCACCTGGGAACTGCCCCAGCCGCCGACGATCAGGTCGACGCCGTCGCTGACGAGGCGCTGCATCGCGGTCACCGACTGCGCCGGATTGCTGGCGTCGTCGACGACCACCAGCGAGATCTTGCGGCCCTTGATGCCGCCGGCGGCATTGATCTCCTTGACCGCCATCTCGGCACCTTGGCGAATGCCGATGCCGTAGGACGTGCCCGGCCCGGACATCCCGGCGATCACGCCGAGCTTGATGTCCTGCGCCCACGCAGCGCCGGTGCCGATGACGGCCGCGATCGCCGCGGCCGCACCCAAAAGCTTCACGATCTTCATTTCCAGCTCCTTCGTGCCGCAGCGGCACAGTCCACACACAAAGTCTCCGGCGCCCCGCGGGGTCAGCCGGAAACGGCTTTGCCGTAGTCGCGCACGGCCACTTCCCTTGTCACGTAGCCTTGCGCAACGTCAACCTCGATCGCCTCCCACGAGCGCTCGCGCGGATCGCCGAAACCTCCGCCGCCGGGAAGCTGCAGCGTTACTTCCGACTCGGGCGCCATCGTGACGCGCCCCTTGGACGGAAGAGCTCTTCCGGCCGCGTCGTGCACGGCCCCAGCGGAGCCATCACGACCGCCCTGCGTGCCGCGCGGTGCGAACTTAATGCGGTCGTACATGGCCGACAGGGTCCATGGGCCGGCAGAGCGAACCTCGAAGCGGATCACCTGACCCAGTCCGCCGCGGTGGCACCCCGCACCGCCGGAGTCCGGCCGCAACTCACGCTGGCGGAAGACGACCGGCGACGCCGACTCGATGATCTCGGTGGCCACGTTCTGGATGCCGCTGGGGAACGACGTCGCCGACAGGCCGTCCTGGGTACGCCGCGCTCCCATGCCGCCGCAGGAGAAGAATGCGAACGAGAAGGGCTCGTCTGAGGCCGTCTTGCCGGACACCTGCGTGACCCACAGGCCCGCCGCACTGTCGGCTGGTACCTTGTCGGGCATCGCCTGCTCGAGCGCGCCGAAGACCACGGTGGGCAGGAAGTGTCCGACGATGTGGCGTGCAGCCGTCGGAGCCGGATGAACCGGGTTGAGCAGCGAGCCGCGGGGGGCACGCACCTCGATGGGCAGAAAACTGCCTTCGTTGTTGGGCACGTGGGGCGCGACCACACATTTGACGGCGTAGCAGGAGTACGCGGTGGTGTAGGCCAGCGGCACGTTGATCCCGCGGTCGACGCTCGCGTCGGTTCCTTCGAAGTCGACGACCAGCCGATCGTCCTGGCGGAATACCTCTACCTGGATGCGCAGCGGCTTCTCGAAGCCATCGTTCTCGCAGCCGAATGCGTAGCGCCCAGGTGGAAACGCCTGGACGGCCTCGAGCACCGCGGCCTGCGAGCGCGTGACGATCTCGTCCGACAGCGCCTCGATATCCTGCAGCTCGAATTCTTCCAGCAGCTGGGTCAACCGCCGCGAACCGACCTCGCCGGCTGCGACCTGCGCATACAGGTCGCCGATCACTTCCTTCGGTGTCCTCACGTTCGCCTTGATGAAGCGGAAGACATCGACGTTCTCGGCGCCACGCACCAGAAACTTGCAGAACGGGACCTGGAGTCCTTCCTCGTAGACGTTGCGCGCGTCGGCGGTGAGGCCGACGCCGCCAACGTCGACCATGTGGCAGCAGCTGGCGAAGAAACCGACGCAGCGGCCTTGGTGAAAGGCCGGCGTGACCATGCACATGTCGTTGAGCTGCCCGGCCAGCTTGTAGGGGTCGTTCGACAGCAGCGCGTCTCCCGGCTCCAGCGTCTCGAGCGGGAACTCCTCCAGGAAGAAGCGCATGCCTCGCGCCATCGTATTGACGTGCCCGGGCGTGCCGGTGCGCGCCTGCGCAACCATGCGACCTCTGCGATCAAAGATCGCCGCCGACAGGTCGCCGGCCTCGCGCACGATGGTCGAGAACGCGGTTCGCATCAGCACCTGCGCCTGTTCCTCGGCCAGCGCGAGCAGCCGGTTCCAGAGAATCTCCAGCAGGTAGGGAGGGAAGTGGGCAGTCATGGTGGATGTCGGACGCTCACTACTCGAGGCGGATGCGGACGAGTCCGTCTGCGCGCATCGTGGCGCTCGAATCCGGCCCGACGGTGATGGTCGCGTCGCCGAGCTCGATGAGCGCCGGGCCGGAAATCGTTTCTCCGACTCGCAGCGTCTCCCGGGGTGCGACCAGCGTGTCGACGAAGCCGTGCTTCTCGGCGAAGTAGACGGGTCGGCGTGAACGGGCGCGCGAGGCCGTTGCGACGGTTCCGGCTCGCAAGGGCAACAGCGGCACCGGGCCGCGGGCGCTGGACCGCCATGTGATGAAGTCGATCGGGGCGTCCGGGCCCTTCACGACGTTCAGGCGTTCGTACTCTGCGCGGAATCGCGCCAGAACGTCTTCGGCGCGAACGTCGGGCCAGCTCAGCCCTTCGAGGTCGATCGGAAGTTCGTGGCCCTGGCCCCGAAAACGCATGTCCACCGAGCGCACGGTGACGATGTCTGCCGGCGCAACCCCCGCTTCGATGACCCGGCGCCGGCACTCGGCAATCATGTCGTCGAGGAAACGGGCGATTTCCTGCCATTGCGCCTGCGCCAGCGATACATTCAGGCTGCGCGCAAGATCGAAGGACACGGGTGCACACAGCATCCCGAAGGCCGACCCGACGCCGGCCTGCCACGGCACGACGATTTCGGGAAGCCGCAGTGCACGGGCCACACCGTAGGCATGCGTCGGCCCCGCACCCCCGAAGGCGACCATCGAATAGTCGTTCGGCGTGCGGCCGCGTTCCAGTAAGTGGACCCTGGCGGCGGAAGCCATATTCTCGTTGACCACCTGGTGGATGCCCCAGGCCGCTTCTTCGACGCTCAAGCCAAGCGGCTGGGCCAGATGGCGTTCGATGGCCTGGTACGCGGCGTCGCGGTTCAACCTCATCTTGCCGCTGAGGAAGCTGTCGGTGCCGATGTAGCCGAGCACGACGTCGGCATCGGTGACCGTGGCCATCGTGCCGCCCAGGCCGTAGCAGGCCGGGCCGGGCTTGGACTCCGCACTCTCCGGACCGACCTTCAGCAAGCCCAGGCGGTCGACGTGCGCGATGCTGCCGCCACCGGCGCCGATCTCGATCATGTCTACCGCTGGCACCTGCACGGGAAGGCCGCTCCCCTTCTTGAACCTGTAGACATGAGCGACCTCAAGCCTGCGCGCCACGATCGGCGCGCCGTCGTCAACGATGAAGGCCTTAGCGGTGGTGCCGCCCATGTCGAAGAACAGGACTTTCGCCTGCTGGATCACACGCGCGATGTAGGCGGCTCCGATCGCCCCTGCAGCAGGACCGGACTCAAGCAGCCGCACCGGGAACTGTGAAGCTGTCTGCGCAACGGCGGTCCCGCCGTTGGACTGCATCACGAGCAGCGGCGCTCGGATGCCGATGCGCTCCAACTGCTCGCTCAGCGAGTGGAGGTAGGGGCCGACCACGGGGGCCACGTAGGCGTTGATCGCCGTCGTCGACGCGCGCTCGTATTCGCGGATCTCGGGCGCGACTTCACTCGACAGCGACACGTGCAGCTCGGGCGCGATGATCGAGATCAGCTCGCGCAAGCGACGCTCGTGAACGGGATTGCGGTAGGCATGCAGCAGGCATACGGCGACCGACTCGACGCCTTCCCGGACCAGGCGCTCGATCTCCCCCCGGGCCTGATCCTCGTCCAGCGGTGCCTGCACGGACCCATCGGCCAGCACCCGCTCGCGGATCGGCCGCCGCAGGTGCCGAGGAACGATCGGCCGGGGCTTCTCGATATCGAGGTCGTACAGATCGAACCGATGCTCGGTGCCGATCTCCAGCGCATCCCTGAAACCCTCGGTGACCAGCAAGGCGGCGCGCGCGCCGCGCCGTTGGAGCAGTGCGTTTGTCACCAGCGTCGTCCCGTGGAGGACGCGCGAGACGTCGGATGGATCGAGCCCGGCCGAGGCGATCATCTCCTCGATACCGCGCGACACGCTGGCGGTGGGATTCTTGTGGTCGGTCAGGACCTTCGCAGTGAGCGAACGCCCGGTCTCGACCTCGATGGCGAAGAGGTCCGTGAAAGTTCCGCCGATGTCTGTTCCGACGAAATACATCTGTGTTCCGTGCGCTAGCTAGGACTGTGGAAGCGTGGACATGCGCAGCGGATCCAAGGCGATGACGTCGACCTCGACGTCGATGCCGCGCAGGCCGCACTCGACGAGTGTCCTGGCGGGCAGCGGTGCGGGCATCAGGCGCTCGTAGATCCGGTTGAAGGTCGGTACGTTTGCGAGGTCGGTCAGGTAGACCGTGACCTTGACGACATGAGCGAGGCCGAGGCCGGCCGCGTCGAGGATCGCGGCGACGTTCGCGAAGGTGCGCTGCACCTGTTCCTCGAACGAGCCCACTATGGGTTCGTTGGTTTCCGGTGACAGCGGGCCCTGCCCCGAAACGAAGACGAGCGGGCCGGTCGCGAGCGCTTGCGGGAACGGCCCTCGCCCCGAAGGCGCCAGCGAGGTCTGGACGGTGCGCTTGAATTCAGGCTGCATTGGAGCGGGTCATGTCGGGGTGGCTCGGCACCGCCTCGTAGGACGTGGCGATATTTCCGATGTGCTGGCGCATGGCCTGGGCTGCTGCCTCGCCGTCGCGGCGCTCCATCGCAGTGAAGACACGATCCATCTCGTGCAAGGACGCATCGACGCGACCGGGCAATGAGGCATTGATGACCCGTACCCAATGGATCTGGTCTCGAAGGTTCAGCAGGATCTCGGTGATGAACGGGTTGGACGCGAGGCGATAGACAAGCCCGTGAAACAGGTCGTCCAGGGCGAGGAACTCTTCGAAGTTGCGCTCTGCGCCCTTGGCTTTCAGCGCCTCGAACCTGGACCTCAGCAAGACGAGGTCGTCTGGTGTGACCTTCGTGGCCGCGACGCTGGCTGCATGCGCTTCCAGCAGCTGCCGCAGCTCGCTCATGGCGGACACGTCTTCGGGCGAGAACTTGCGGACGAAGGTGCCGTGCTGCGGGAGGACGCGCACCCAGCCGTCGCGCTCGAGTCGCGCCAATGCGCTGCGCACCGGCGATCGACCGACCCTCAGGTCGGCAGCCAGCCGGGCCTCGGAGAGCTTCTGCCCCGGCTTGTAGCGCAGGCCGAGGATGCCCTCCTTGATCTTGCGGTAGGCGTCGGTGAAGACGACATCGGATGTGTGCGGCATCTAGTCTACTAGTTAACTAGTAGACTAGAGTCTAGTCGACCGCGGATCAACGGTCAAGCCGCCGTCAGGCACGACGTTCAACCAGCGAGATTCCATGCGTCCCACCGTGCTCATCACCCACGCCATTCATCGGGAGGCCATGGCGCTCCTCGAGGCAGAGGCCAACGTCCAGGTGCTGGCCGACACATCTCCGGCCGGCCTCATCGATGCCATTGCGGCCGTGGACGGACTACTGGTCCGGATGCCGATCGCGCCGGACGCGATCCGGGCTGGACGTCGACTGCGCGTGGTGGCCAGGCACGGCGTAGGACTCGACTACATCCCGGTGGATACATGCACGGAGTTGGGGATCCCCGTCGTATTCACACCCGACGCGAATACCGAGTCGGTGGCCGAACATGTCGTCGGAACGATGATCGCACTGGCGCATTACGTGGCTCGGGCAGACCGCGCCGTGCGGGCCGGGCGCTGGAATGAGCGCGACCGACTCATGGGCATCGACATCAAGGGCCGAACGATCGGAATCGTCGGGGTGGGACGGATCGGCGCCCGGGTCGCCGAGATCTGCGGCGGCGCATTCGGCATGCGCGTACTCGGATACGACCCCCACTTGGACGACGGGGTCATCAGGGACAGGGGCGCGCAGCCATGCGCACTGCCAACTCTCCTGGCCGAAGCGGACTTCGTCACGCTTCACACGCCATCCACCCAGCAGACGCGACACTTGCTGGACGCCGCAGCGATCGCTTCGATGAAGGCCGGCGCCTACCTGATCAATCATGCGCGAGGCGCGCTCGTTGACACGTTGGCGCTCACGAGCGCGCTGAAGCACGGCAAGCTGGCCGGCGCAGCGCTGGACGTGCTTGAGGTCGAGCCCCCTTCTCCCGCACTCGAGCTTCTGCAATTGGACAACGTCCTCGTCACGCCCCACAGCGCCGCATTGACTGACGAGGCGATGCGCCGCATGGGCTGCGACGCAGGGCAGGACATGCTGCGGGTGTTGCGCGGTGACGCGCCGCGAGCATGCGCCAACCCTCAAGTGCTCGCAGCATCTCCACGCGGGACATGCTCGAAGGGCGACTGAGCGTGCCTACTAGACCAGGACCCGCTCGATGCCGCCTTCATTGGCCATCGCAACGTATTCCGGCAGCCAGTCCTCGCCGAGGATCCGGTTCGCCATCTCGACGACGATGTAGTCGGCCTCGAGCAGGCCGTTCTGCAGGTCGCCCTTGTAGCGCTGCAGCCCCTGCAGGCAGCTCGGGCACGAGGTCAGGATCTTCAGGTTGGCCTTGGCCGGCGTCTCCGGCGCGGTCTTCGCGATCATCGAGCGCAGCGCCGTCTCGTCCTTGCGCAGCTCTTCTTCCTTGCGAAAGCGCACCTGCGTGGCGATGTCGGGCCGCGTGATGCCGAAGGTGCCGCTCTCGCCGCAGCAGCGCTCGCTCTTCTTCACGTTCTCGCCGACCAGCGCCTTGACCGTCTGCAAGGGCTCGCGCAGCTTCATCGGGCTGTGGCAAGGGTCGTGGAAGATATAGCCGGGCGCCGCCGCGTCGGGGCCGCTGACGCCGCCGAGCGTGATGCCTTTTTCGAGCAGGAACTCGTGGATGTCGATAATCCGCGAGCCCGGAAAGATCTCCTCGAATTTGTAGCCCTGGAGCTGGTCGTAGCAGGTGCCGCAGCTCACCACCACGGTCTTGATGTCGAGGTAGTTGAGGGTGTTGGCGACGCGGTGGAACAGCACCCGGTTGTCGGTGATGATCTTCTCGGCCTTGTCGTAGTCGCCCGAGCCGCGCTGCGGGTAGCCGCAGCACAGGTAGCCGGGCGGCAGTACCGTCTGCACGCCGGCCTGCCAGAGCATCGCCTGGGTCGCCAGGCCGACCTGCGAAAACAGCCGCTCCGAGCCGCAGCCCGGGAAGTAGAAAACCGCTTCGGTGTCGGCGTTGGTCGTGTTCGGGTTGCGGATGATCGGGACGTAGTCCTTGTCCTCGATGTCGAGCAGGGCGCGCGCGGTCCTGTTCGGCAGGCCGCCCGGCATCTTCTTGTTGATGAAGTGGATCACCTGCTCCTTGAGCGGTGTCCTGCCGACGGTCGACTTCGGCGCCGCAGTCTGCTGGTCGGCCAGGCCGCGCAGGAAATTGTTGGCCGCGCGTTGCGCCTTGAAGCCGATCTCGACCATCGCCGTGCGCATCACCTTGATCGTCTCGGGGTTGGTCGCGTTGAGGAAGAACATCGCCGCCGCGTTGGCCGGCCGGAAACTCTTGTGCCCCATCTTGCGCAGCAGGTTCCTCATGTTCATCGAGACGTCGCCGAAGTCGATGTCGACCGGGCACGGCGCCAGGCACTTGTGGCAGACGGTGCAGTGGTCGGCGACGTCCTCGAACTCCTCCCAGTGCTTGAGCGAGACGCCGCGCCGCGTCTGCTCTTCGTAGAGGAAGGCCTCGACCAGCAGCGAGGTGGCGAGGATCTTGTTGCGCGGGCTGTAGAGCAGGTTGGCTCGCGGGACGTGGGTCGTGCAGACCGGCTTGCACTTGCCGCAGCGCAGGCAGTCCTTGATCGAGTGGGTGATCTCGCCGATGTCGCTCTGCTGCATGATCAGCGACTCGTGGCCCATCAGGCCGAAGCTCGGCGTATAGGCGTTGGTCAGATCGGCCCTGACGATCTCCCGGCCCTCGCCCGCCGCGAAGACCGCCCCGCGCAGCAGCTTGCCCTTGTTGAAGCGGCCTTCGGGGTCGACCCGCCGCTTGTAGTCGGTGAACGAGGCGAGCTCGGCGTCGGTCACGAAGCCGAGCTTGGTGATGCCGATGCCGTGCTCGCCCGAGATCACGCCGTCGAGGTCGCGGGCCAGCTTCATGATCCGCGCCACCGCCTCGTGCGCCGTCTGCAGCATCTGGTAGTTGTCGCTGTTGACGGGGATGTTGGTGTGCACGTTGCCGTCGCCGGCGTGC
>JBDTUG010000034.1:0-19521 GCA_040007855.1 Caldimonas sp. | reverse complement strand
TCGGCGGCAAGGAATCGCAGTCGGCCCTGTTCGCCTGCGTCGCCGCCGTCGCGGCCAGGCGGCTCGGCCGGCCGGTCAAGCTGCGCCTCGACCGCGACGACGACTTCATGATCACCGGACGGCGCCACTGCTTCCACTACGAGTACGAGGTCGGCTACGACGACGCCGGCAGGATCCTCGGCGCCGAGCTGACGATGGTCTCGCGCGCCGGCTTCTCGGCCGACCTGTCCGGGCCGGTGATGACGCGCGCGATCTGCCACTTCGACAACGCCTACTGGCTGCCCGACGTCGCCATCCACGGCTACTCGGGTCGCACCAACACCCAGAGCAACACCGCGTTCCGCGGCTTCGGCGGGCCGCAGGGAGCGATCGCGATCGAGCACATCGTCGACTCGATCGCCAGGAAGCTCGGCTTGGACGCGCTCGACGTGCGCCGTGCCAATTTCTACGGGCCGAGCGCGGGCGCGGCCGGCCCGGGCACGCGCAACGTCACGCCCTACGGCCAGGTGATCGACGACAACATCGTCCACGAGCTGGTCGCCGAGCTCGAGGCGACCAGCGACTACCGGGCGCGCCGCGCCGGGATCGCGGCGTTCAACGCGCAGAGCGAGGTCCTCAAGCGCGGCCTGGCGCTGACGCCGGTCAAGTTCGGCATCTCGTTCAACCTGGTCCACCTCAACCAGGCGGGCGCGCTGGTCCACGTGTACGGCGACGGCTCTGTGCTGGTCAACCATGGCGGCACCGAGATGGGCCAGGGCCTGAACACCAAGGTCGCGCAGGTGGTGGCGCACGAATTGGGGATCGCCTTCGACGCCGTGCGCGCCACCGCGACCGACACCGAGAAGGTCGCCAACACCTCGGCCACCGCCGCGTCGACCGGCAGCGACCTGAACGGCAAGGCGGCGCAGGACGCGGCGCGGCAGATCCGCGAGCGCCTCGCCGCCTTCGCGGCCGAGCGCTACGCCGTCGCCCCGGCCGAGGTGCGCTTCGCCGACGGGTCGGTGGCGATCGGCGCGGCCAGGACGATGAGCTTCCGCGAGCTGGTCGTCGAGGCCTACCTGGCGCGCGTCCAGCTCTGGTCGGACGGCTTCTACGCGACCCCCGGCCTGTCGTGGGACAAGGACACGATGCAGGGCCATCCGTTCTACTACTTCGCCTACGGCGCAGCGGTGAGCGAGGTGGTCGTCGACACGCTGACCGGCGAGTGGAAGCTGCTCGCCGCGCACGTGCTGCACGACGCCGGGCGATCGCTCAATCCGGCGATCGACATCGGCCAGGTCGAAGGCGGCTTCATCCAGGGCATGGGCTGGCTGACCATGGAAGAGCTGGTCTGGCACCCGAACGACGGCTCGCCGCGCGCCGGCCTGCTGCTCACCCACGCGCCCAGCACCTACAAGATCCCGACCGCCAACGACTGCCCGCCGGTGTTCGACGTCCGCCTCTGGCAGGACGGCCTGCCGGCCGGCGACAACGTCTCTGACACGATCCACCGCAGCAAGGCGACCGGCGAGCCGCCGCTGCTGCTGCCTTTCTCGGTCTTCTTCGCGATCCGCGACGCGGTCTCGGCGGCCGGCGGGCACAAGGTCGATCCGCCGCTCGCAGCGCCGGCGACGAGCGAGGCGATCCTGCGCGCGGTCACGGCGGTGCACAGGGCGACGCTGGCAAGCTGACCGATGGACCCCGGGCGCCCGTGCCTCGCTCGAACCGATGCCGCACGCCGTCCGCGTGTCTTACTTCGACGTAAGACGCCGCTAAAATGCTCCCATGAGCACCTCGACCGTCAGCAGCAAGGGGCAGATCGTCATTCCCGCGGCGGTTCGCGCCGACATGGGAGCGCAAGCCGGTACCCGGGTCGAATTCGTCAAGACCCCGGAAGGCTGGCTGCTCAAGGCGTCGAGCCGGCCCATCACTGCGCTCAAGGGTCTGGTTCCGAAGCCCGCCGAACCGGTATCGATCGAAGACATGAATCGCGCGATCAGGAAACACGCCACGAAGGCTTTGCGCCGGCGATGATCGGCCTCGACACGAACATCCTGGTCCGCTATCTCGCCCAGGATGACGCGCGCCAGGCCGCGCAATCGAGCAGGCTCATGGAGTCGTTCACGCCGCAGGCGCCCGGGTTCGTCTCGATCGTGACGCTGGTGGAAACGATCTGGGTGTTGCAGGATGCGTACGCGCGGAGCCGGGACGACGTTGCCGCCCTGCTCGAAGCGCTTCTCCAGACCGAAGGACTGATCGTCCAGATGCCCGATGTCGTCTGGCAAGCGCTGCGCGGATTCGCGTCGAGTCGGGCCGACTTTGCGGATCACCTCATCGAGCGGCTGGGCGCAGCGGCCGGTTGCACGTCGACACTGACGTTCGACAAGGCCGCCGCCGGCGATGCCGGAATGCGCCCGATGGGGCCGGCCGCAGCGTGAACTCAGTCGTCCGCACACAGGCACTGGCGTGGCTTGCCCAGGCCGTCCCGGCCATCGTCGTCGAGGTCGCAGAGGCGCGCGGCTCGGTGCCACGAGGTATCGGCACGCGCATGCTGGTGTCGGCCGACGACAGCGTCGGCACGATCGGCGGCGGCCACCTCGAGTTGCAGGCGATCAGCGCAGCGCGCGCCCGGCTCGCGCGCGGCGACCGCCAGCGCCACCAGCAGCGCTACGCGCTCGGCCCCTCGCTCGGCCAGTGCTGCGGCGGCGCCGTCGGCCTCGCCTTCGCCCCGCTCGACGCTGCCGCGCTGGCGCGCTGGCCGGCCGTCGAGCCGCTGTTTCGCCTGCAGCTGCACGGCGCCGGCCACGTCGGCCGCGCCATCGCCACCCTGCTCGCCACGCTCGACTGCAGCGTCGACTGGTTCGACCAGCGCGACGAGGAATTCCCGGCCACGACCACCCTCGGCTCGCCCTGGCCGGCGCATATCCGCCGGATCTCGGTCGACACGGTCGAGGCCGAGGTCGGGCAGGCCGAGCCCGGCGCCTTCTTCCTCGTCCTCACCCACGAGCACGCGCTCGACCTGCGCATCGCCGAGGCGATCCTGCGCCGTGCCGACTTCGCCTTCTTCGGCCTGATCGGCTCGCGCACCAAACGCGCGACCTTCGCTCGCCGCCTCGAAGAGCGCGGGATCGCCGCGGCGACGGTCGCCCGGATGGCCTGCCCGATCGGCCTGCCCGGCATCGCCGGCAAGGAGCCCGAGGTGATCGCGGCGGGAGTGGTCGCACAACTGCTCAGCGAGCGGAGGCGGGCAATGGGGACAATGCCGGCTGATGAAGCGGCACCTGCTCACGATCGCACTCCTGCTCTCGACGGCGGCGGGCGCCCACGAATACTGGCTGCTCCCGGACCGGTTCGCCGCCGCGACCGCTGAGCCGATCGGCATCGGCCACCGGGTCGGCACCGGCTGGCCGGGCGAGGCCCTGCCGCGCAACCCGGCGCGGATCGTCCGCTTCGCCCTCGTCGATGCGAACGGCGAGCAGCCGATCGACGGCGATCCCGGGGCCGACCCGGCCGGCGTCGTCGCCCTGCGCGCGCCCGGCATCGCCGTCGCCGTCTACCGCTCCCGGCCGTCGCCGCTCAGCCTCGACGCCGCGCCGTTCGAGAGCTACCTGCGCGACGAAGGGCTGGAGCGGATCATCGAGCGCCGTGCCGCGCGCGGCGAATCGGCGCTGCCCGGTCTCGAGATGTTCTCGCGCTGCGCGAAGACGCTGCTGGTGGCCGACGGCCGCGGCGCCGGCGACCCGGCCCGCTGGCGCCGCCCGGTCGGCCTGACGCTCGAGCTGGTGCCGGAGACCGACCCGCGCGGGCTCGCCGGCGGCGGCTCGTTCGCGGTCCGCCTGCTGCATCGCGGCCGGCCGCTCGAAGGCGCGCTGGTCAAGGCGCTGCCGAAGGACGGCAACGAGCGGCGCCTCTCGGCGCGCAGCGACCGCCAGGGCCGGGTCCGCTTCGCCTTGCCGGAAGGCGGCATCTGGCTGATCAACGCGGTGCACATGATCGATGCGCCGGCCGGCAGCGGGGCGCGCTGGGAAAGCCTCTGGTCGTCGCTCACCTTCGAGGCCGGCGCCGGCGCGTCGCCGTCCGGCGGCACCCCGCTGCCGAAGCGAAGCGCGGCGGCACGCCCCAAGGCCGGCTGACCGGCCGGGCCGGCGATGAGCGCTGCAGCACGTTGGAGATGAGCTCGAGCCGCAGGCGCACTCGTCAAGGCGTTTCCGAAGGACGGCAACGAGCGCAAGCTGCTGGCGCGCAGCGACGCCCAGGGACGCATCCGCTTCGACCTTCCCGAGGCCGGAAGCTGGCTCATCAGCACGGTGCACATGATCGACGCCCAGGCCGGCGGCGACGTCCGATGGGAAAGCCTCTGGTCATCGCTCACCTTCGAAGCGCACGCCCGGCGCCGTTGAGGCCGGCAGCGGCAGCAGCCTGACCATCACGCGTGTTCCCGGCGCGCCCGGCTCGACCGAGAGCGCGGCGCCGATCGCATCGGCGCGGAGCTGCATCGACCGCAAGCCGTGCCCGGCGTCGCCATGGATGCCGAGCCCGTCGTCCGACAACGCAATGACGATGACCGCGTCGACCGGGTCGGCGCGCACGGTCAGGGTCGACGCGTGCGCGTGCTGCAGCACGTTCGAGATCGCCTCGAGCAGCAGGAACTGGAGATGGCGCATCGCTTCCTCGTTGCCGCGCTCCCAGCGCGGCAACGGCTCGACGTGCCACTCGAAGCGCAGGCCGGCGCTCTCGATGCGCGGCTGCAGCCGGTAGCGCAGGCTGGCCAGCAGCGCGTTGACGTCGCCGGCCGGGAGGTTGAGCGCGTCGATCGACAGCTTCAGGTGGTCCATCGATTCGCGCAGGCTCTGCACGACGTCCTGCGGCGTCGCCCGGCCGCTCTCGAGCTGGCGCACCGCAGTCGCCAGATTCGAGCCGACGCCGTCGTGCAGGTCGCGCAGGATGCGCTCGCGCTCGGCCAGCACGGCGCGCGAGCGCTCGACCTGCGACAGGCGCTCGAACGAGTCGCGCAACTCGTGCTCCTTCTGCTCGACGCGCTGGGCGAGCGAGGCGTTGAGGTGCAGCACGTCGGCGCGCGCGGCAAGGAAGCGCCGGCTCACGATCCACATCATTGCGGCGCCGACCAGCGCGCCGACGTACTTGGCCCAGGCCGACTCGGCGTAGAGCGCCGCGTCGAAGCGGGCGGCGACGACATCGCGCAGGCTGGCCGC
The DNA here is from genome assembly GCA_040007855.1 of Caldimonas sp. GTDB lineage: Bacteria > Pseudomonadota > Gammaproteobacteria > Burkholderiales > Burkholderiaceae_C > Schlegelella_A. The sequence continues at coordinate 14,329 of JBDTUG010000034.1, read as the reverse complement.
GACGACCGCCGTCACCGCGAGCAGGATCATCAGGCGCTCCGGCGACGGCATGCGCCAGGCGCTCGCGGCCAGTTGCACGATGACCCAGAGCCAGACCGCGAAGGTGATGGCGTACCAGGCGAGCAGCGGCCGCGTCGACTCCAGAGCGACGATCAGGCCGATGAACAGCGGCACTGCTGCCAGCGCCGACAGCATGGTCCAGTACTCGATACGCGGCCGACGCCCGAACACCTGCTGGGCGATGCCGTAGAGCGACCAGGCCCAGGCCGCGCGCAGCAGCAGCAGGAAGATGCCCCAGTAAGGCCAGGGCAGCGCTGCGGTCTCGACCACGGTGTCGGCGATGGTCACCGCCCACAGCGCCTCGCCAGCGCCGGCCCAGGCGTACAGCGGGTCGCGCTGCTGCCACCAGAGCAGTGCGCAGAAACAGGCGACGAGCAGGCTGAACACCGAGGTCGCTTGCGGCAGGGCGACGCGCAACAGGTCGGCCTGGCGGGCCAGCGGGCCGACCGCCTGATCGGTTCCGACGATCACCGGCGACAGCCCCGAGCGGTAGCCGGCATCGGTGCGGACGTGCACGCGCAGTTGGTTGTGCGTCCGCAGCAGGCTCGCTGGGAAGCTCTGGCTGACCGGCTGCTTGGCATACCAGCGGTCGCGCTTGTCGACCATGCTGCCGGCGCGGCTGAGGAGCATGCCGTTGAGCTCGATCTCGTAGGCGGTGCCGATGCGGGCGATGAACAGGGCGTACGGCTCGCGCCCCGCGTCGGCGCCCGGCGGCAGGTCGAAGTCCAGCGTCAGATCGGCGCTGCCGGAGCGGCCCTGGTAGATGACGTCCCAGTGCAGCGGCAGCTCGATCGTCGTCGCCGGCATCGCCTGGCCGTCGATGGTCGCGGCCATGCGCGCCTGGCGCAGCGTCAGGGGTGCGTCGTCGGCAGCGCCGGCAGATGCGGCGAGCAGCAAGGCCAGCCCCCACAGCGTCGCAGCGCGTCGAACCCCGGTCACGGGCCTGGCCGCAGGCTGTCGAGCAGGCCCATCCGGCTGGCCTCGAACACCGCCTCGCTGCGCGAATGCACCGCCAGCTTCGCGTAGAGGTTCTTGATGTGGCTCTGCACGGTGTGCATCGAGATGCCTTGCAGGCGGGCGATCTCGGCGTAGGCATAGCCGCGCGCAACGAGCTCGAGCACATCCGACTCGCGCGGCGTCAGCGCCACCGTCACGAAGCCCGGCGCGGGCGGCGCGAGCGCCCGGGCCGCGCCGCGATGCAGCCGGTCGAGCAGCTTCCTGGCGATCATCGGCGAGATCGGCGAGGCGCCGTACATGACGTCGATGATGACCTGTGCCACGTCGTCGGGTCGCGAGTCCTTGTGGATGTAGCCGACCGCACCGGCCTCGACGCAGGCCAGCACGCTCTCCTCGTCGCCGAACACCGAGACGACCAGGATCTCGCACGCCGGCTGGCGCAGCGCAACCTCGCGGATCAGCGTCAGGCCGTGGCCGTCGGGCAGCGACAGGTCGGTCAGCAGCACGTCGGCGGTGTTCGCCTCGAACCAGGCGCGGGCCCGGCCGAGGGTCGCGAACGACCCGGTCAGCGCGAGCATCGGATGCGCAGCCACACAGGACTCGAAGAACATGCGCGTGTCGGCGTCGTCCTCCAGCAGGACGACACGCCAGCGGGGAGCCGTCATGTGCGGTGACCTCGGTCGCGAGAAGCGATGCGGGCGAGCTTACCCGCGCGGAAACGCGCCGACCCGTCCGTCGGCGCAAGCCTCACATGTTCATGGGAGGCGGGCGCGAGCCCCGGTGCCTACCCTGAGCGCTTCAACGGAGCGGACGGCGTGGCACTGATTTCTCTCGCCTCTTGCCTGCATCTCGATGCGGCGCTGCGCACATCGCGCATGCGAATCTGCACGTCGGCGATCGTGCTGGCCGCCGCGCTCCTCAGCGTGTCGTGCGGCGGCGGCAGCGGCGCCAACGTCGGCGGGATCGAGTCGAACTTCGACGTGCAGGTCAGTCCCGCCGCGCTGGTCGTGCCGATCGGCACATCGGCGAAGCTGCGCGTCGACCTGCGCGGGCAGACCGTCGCGGACACGCCGATCGGCTATGCCTTCGACCTCGACGAGGCGGCCGGGCACATCGCTGTCGACATCGGGCAGTGCGTCGGCGTCGGTACCGCCGCCTGCCAGGAATGGACGATCACGCCGGCCGCCGACGCCGTGCCGGGACAGTACGAGGTGCTGGTGCGCGCCGTCGGCAGGCGCTTCCTGCCGGCCGACGACACCGAGGAGACGGCGCGCCTGACGCTGATCCTGACCGCCACCGAGCCGGCCCGCGGCGCCACCTTCGTCGACGGCGACGACCAGGGCAACGTGATGGTGATCACCGACGACAAGCGTCTCTGGGGCACGGGCGAGAACCGTCGCGCGGAGATCGACGTCGGTTATCCGTTCACCTACCTGCCCGACGACCGGGCACGCACCGAACATACGCCCGTTGCCGTCGTCCAGCCCGACCGTGCGCCCGCCTTCATCGCTGCGCAGCGCGCCATCACGCACGGATGGCGGGCCGCCGCGATCATCGGCGCGACCCGGTTCGCCGTCAGCGATGTCGACGGCTCGCTCTGGACCTGGGGCTACCACCCAGGAGACCTCGGGCTGCCGGGCAATGCGATGCAGAACGAGAACCGGCCTGTACGCATCGACGGCATCGACGACGTCGCGCAGCTTTCGCCGGGCGGCAACGACCTGCTGGCGCGCACCGGGACGGTGGGCCGCGTGTTCGCGGTCGGCGGCACCGCGCCGAAGGGCGACAACCTGATCGGGACGACGCCGCTGTACGGCGCCACGCCCGTGCCTGCCGGGCTCGCCGCCGATGGCCTGACCGCCTTCCCGCTCACCGGCGTCGTCAGCATCGGCGGCAGCAGCGAGGGCAGCGGCCGTGGCTTCGCCGTCGCCGCCAAGGTCGACGGCACGGTCTGGGCGTGGGGCGCGGACACCTATCTCTCGATCGCGTCGACCGGCGTCGTCTACAACCGCCCGGCCTTCCCGAAGAGGATCGCGGACCTGCCGGCCGGGATCGTCGAGGTCGCGGCGTTGGGCAGTGGTGGCAGCGGCGACGGCCCCTTCCTCGCGCGGACGGCCGCGGGGCGGGTCTGGGAAGGTCGCGGCTACGGGGTGCCGACCGCCGACACATCGAAATTCGACCTCGAGTTCTCTCCATCGGTCGAGCTGGCCGGGATCGTCGGCGCCGTCGAGCTCGCGATGAGCGAGGTGAGCGAGTTCAGCGGCGCACGGCGGTCGCCCGGGCGCGGCGCGGCGCTGGCCCTGGCGCGCCTGCGCGACGGCACGGTGTACGCCTGGCGGCCGGGCGAGACAGCGCCGGTGCGGCTGGCCGGGCTGCCGGCCGCCATCCGGCTCGGCCGCGGCCATGTCGTCACCGGCGAATGCGCCGGCAAAAGCGGGGCGGTCTGGGCGGTGCGCCTGGTCGATGACGTGCCGACGGCCGTGCCCCTCGGCGACTTCGGCGCCGTGCCGTCCGAATGCGTTCCGCCGGCCGCCGGCCTCCTGACGGTCGCGGTCACGGGACCGGGCACCGTCCGCTCGGCGACGACGGCGATCGAATGCGGCGACCGCTGCAGCCACGCCTTTGCGCTCGACGCCGAAGTCGGCCTGTACGCCGTACCCCGGATCGGATTCGTCACCCAGTGGCAATCGTGCGGCGCGCCGCAGCTGGACGGCCGCTTCCGCTCCGTGAAGATCGGCGCGGACAGCCGCTGCAGCGTCGCCTTCGTGCCCGAGCCGGCGATCCGGCTTCTTCTCCAGCGCGAGGGCGCGGGCACGGTGACGAGCAGCCCGGCCGGCATCGATTGCGGCGCGACCTGCGAGGCCGACTTCGCCGTCACGACCACCGATGCATCCGGCATCGATGTCGCGGTGATGCTGTCCGCGCAGCCCGATCCGGGCTGGCGGCACACCGCCTGGATCGGCGCATGCAACAGCGCCGGCGTTCTTGCCATCCACCGCGAATTCGACGTCGGCCTCCTCCCGGAGCAGCACACCTGCATCGCCCGCTTCGAGCGAATCCCGAGCAGCGTCGCCCTCACGGTGACGCTGAGTGGCGGCGGCGCCGGCAAGGTGGTGAGCAGCGCGGCCGGCATCGACTGCGGCACGGTGTGCAGCGCGGCGCTGCCGTTCGACGTCTCGGTCCAGCTCCGGCCGCAGGCCGCGCCGGGCTCGTTCTTCGCCGGCTGGTCTGGCGATCCGGACTGTCGCGACGGCTGGGTCCGCCTCGACGCGCCGAGGGCCTGCGACGCCCGCTTCGACCTCGTCGTCGCGCCCGATCCACCGTCGTCGCTGACCGCGGCACCGCGCGCCTTCTCCGTGCAGCTCGACTGGGCGTTTCGGGCCAACGTCGTCGAGTACGAGCTGACCCGCACCCCCGGCGTCAGCGGCGCGGCGAGCCGGACGGTGATCTTCGCCGGGCCGGCCGAGACCTTCGTCGACGAATCGGTCGTCAGCGACACCACCTACCGCTACGCGCTGGTCGCGCGCAACACCGGTGGCGCCAGCGCCGCATCGGTCGCCGTGACGACGACCCTGGTCGCTGCCGACTGGACGCGGATCGGCTCGGCCGACATCGACATCGCCGCCGGGTTCGGCCAGCCGGCACTCGCGCTCACGCCCGACGGCAACGCGGTCGGCGTCGCCCAGATCGTCGGCGGCGGCGCCTTCGACCAGACCCAGGTGTTCACGAACAACCTCTTCGCCACGAACCCCTGGGCACGGCTGGCGGGCACGCCGGGCGGCACCCTGACGCCGCCCTCCGCCGAGCTGCAGCCGGCGCTGGCGCTCGACGCCTCCGGCGCTGCCTTCGTCGCCTGGAGCCACGCGGGAACCGCGGGCATCGACGTGCGGGTCGCGCGCTACGACAGCGGCCTCGGGCAATGGGTCCCGCTTGGCGACGCGCTCGACCTCGTGCTGGGCGCGGGGCAGAACGACGCGACCAATCCGGCACTCGTGCTCGACGCCGCCGGCCGGCCGGTCGTCGCCTGGCTGCAGGCGGGCGGCGCTTACGCCCGGCGCTGGGACGGCGCGGCCTGGGTCGCGCTTGGGGGCGGCGTCAGCGCAGGTGGCGCCGGCGCCGCCATCAATGCGCTGAAGCTCGTCATCGACGGCAGCGGCGCACCGCTCCTGCTGTTGCGCCGCGGTGCCGGCAGCGCGGCGCAACTGTTCGCGGTGGCCGAGGTCGGCGGCGCCTGGCAAGGGCTGGGCGGCGCGATCAACGGAGCGCTCGTCGCGCCGCGCGACTCGCTGTCCTACTTCGACCTGACGGTTGGCGTCGACGGCGCGCCGCTGGCGGTGTGGAGCGAAGGCGTCGCGCCGTTCGCGGTGCTGGCGCGGCGCTGGCGCAGCGGCGCGTGGCAGGCGCTGCCGGCGATCGTCGCCAACGAGGCGGACTACGGCATCACCGGCCTCGCCGCCGCACGCAGCGTGCAGTCGGCGGCGATCCCGAACGCTCCGCCGCACGTCATGGTGGCGCGCCAGCCGGTCTTCGACGGCTCGAATCCGCGCAGCGGCTCGGCCCTGGTTTTCCTGCTCGACACCAGCGACGCCTGGCAGGAACGGCCAAGCCTGGTCACGATCGGTCCAATGCTCGGCCTCACCCTGCGCCTGACGCGGACCGCCTCGCCGGTGGCCGCGTGGCTCGCCGACACCGGCGCCGCGGGAAGCAGCGCCTTGCGCCTGTTCGTCTGGCGGTCGACTTACTGATGCGGCGCGGCCGACAGACCCGATAGCCTTCCATGATCCGATCGACGCTTCGCTCCGTTCGCCATGCCCTCGGCGCCCTCGCCGTCGTGTCGCTCCTGTCCGCCTGCGGCGGCGGCGACGGCGACGCGCCGCCCGACCGGGTCGAGCAGAGCATCGGCCCGGCCGGCGGCACGCTCGCGCACGGCTCGGGCGCGAGCGTGACGGTCGCTGCCGGGGCGCTGGCGGCCGGCACCACGCTGGCGATCGAAACCTCGCTCGCCGGCAGCGGGCCCGCCTTGCCGTCGGGATCGACCCCGGTCGGCGCGATGTTCGACATCACGCCGCACGGGCAGACCTTCACCCTGCCGGTGACCCTGACACTGCCCTTCGACCCCGCGCTCGTGCCCGCAGGCGCCCGCGTCTCGCTGCTCAAGACGAGCGCGGGCGCCGCCGGCCCGTGGGTCGAGGTCGCCGGTGCGGTGGTCAGCGGCAACAGGATCAGCGCGACGGTGACGAGCTTCTCCAGAACGCTCACGCTGGTGCTGCCGCTGCCCGAGATCGTCCGCGCGCCACAGAGCGTGACCGTGACCGAAGGGCAGAGCGCGAGCTTCGATGTCCAGGCGTTCGGCTTCAACCCGCCGTTCACCTACCAGTGGCGGCGCTCGGACGACGGCGGCATGAACTTCACCGACCTGAGCGGCGAGACTGCGCCGACGCTGAGCGTCGCCAATGCCCGGCCGGCCGGCGCGGCGCAGAGCGGCGACAACGGCGCTCAGTTCGAGGTGCTGGTCGGCTCGGTGCGCAGCGCCGCGGCCACGCTCACCGTCACGCCGCTCGTTCCCACCACGGCCGCGCTGAGCGTGAGCGTCGTCGGCAGCGGCAGCGTCGCCAGCGTGCCGGTCGGCATCGCTTGCGGCGCCGATTGCAGCGAGGCCTATCCGCTGAACACCGTCGTCGCGCTCACCGCCACGCCTGCGGCCGGCTTCGTCTTCTCGGCCTGGAGCGGCGACGCCGACTGCAGCGACGGCAACCTGACGATGAGCGCGGCGCGGAACTGCATCGCCACCTTCACTGCCAGCACCGCGGGCACCTGGCAGCAGCTCGGCGGCGCGCTCGACATCGCGCCGGCCGACCGGTCGGTCTTTCCTTCGGTGGCGCTCGATTCGGCCGGCAATCCGGTCGTCGCCTGGCTCGAGGAAGGACCGGCCAGCAACATCGCCACCGGCATCCACGTCAAGCGCTGGGACGGCTCGGGCTGGGTCCAGCTGGGCGACGACCTGACCAACCATCGCCACCCGCTCGTGCGCTTCTTCGATGCGCCGTCGATCGACGTCGATCCGACGACCGGCCAGCCGGTGGTCGCGTGGTCGGAGTCGAGCGACGGCAATCCGGTCGGCACCGCCTACAACGTCTACGTCAAGCGCTGGGACGGCAGCGCCTGGGTGCAGCTCGGCGGCGCGCTGAACGTCGATGCCGCCGCCGGCGCCCGGCAAGCGAAGATCAAGGTCACGGCGAGCGGCACGCCGGTCGTGACCTGGTGGGAAACGCCGAACTGGACCGCCGCGAAGTTCTGGAACGGTTCGGCCTGGGTCCGGTTCGGCGCACAGGACTTCGTGTCGACCGTGCCCACCGGCTCGCAGGATGCTGCGGGAACGGTCCTGACGCTCGACGCCGCCGGCAACCCGTTCGTCGTGTTCGGCGTCGCCGGCGGACCGTTCGCCGCTCAAGGCTCGAGCACCGGCTGGGCCCCGCTCGGCAACGGCTCGCCACGCACCACCCCGGCGACCGCCTTCGCCTGGGGCGCAGCCAACGACGCCGCGGGGCGACTCACCGTGCTGTTCATGACCCGCGACGGCAGCTCGACCGCCGCCGACGCCACGACGGTGAGGGTGCGAAGGATCGAAAACGGCGCCTGGGCCGACTTCGGCGCGCTGGTGTTGACGGCCGACCGCAACACCCGGGTCGCCCAGCTCGCCTTCGCGATGCCGTACGGCACCTCGTTGCCGATCGCCAGCGTCGGCATCGGCACGTTCGGCAGCTCGTCGGGAACCTACGCCCAGAACTTCGGCCGATGGGACGGCACGGCGTGGCAGGTGCTCGCGCCTTCGCTGCCCGAGCTCTGCTCGATCGCCGTGCGTGCCCATGCCGGCACGCCCGCCGGCGCCGCGCCGGTGATCGCCTGCCTGCGCGTGGTCGCGGGCAACCTCGATGTCGTGGTCTACCGGCTCGCGCCATGACGAAGCCGGGCTGGCCGAGCCCGAATCCCTGGGACCTGCCGGCCCCCATCTGGAGCTCAACGTGAATGCATCGCTGCCCGACCACCTCCGCCGCGTCGTCTTCGCGACGGCGACGCTGTGCCTGCTCGCGGCCTGCGGCGGCAGCGACGGCCCGCCCGCCGTCGACCGGGTCGAGCTGAGCATCGGCGCCGCCGGCGGCACGCTCGCTCACGGCTCGGGGGCGAACGTGACGGTCGGCGCCGGTGCGCTCGCAGCCGGCACGACGCTGGCGATCGAGACCGTGGCCGGCGCCAGCGCGCCGGCGCTGCCCGCCGGGGCAGTGCCGGTCGGCGCGACCTTCGCGGTCACCCCGCACGGCCAGGGCTTCGCCCAGCCGGTCACGCTGTCGATCCCGTTCGACCCCTCGCGGGTGCCTGCGGGCGTACGGGTCTCGTTGCTGAAGACCAGCAACGGCGCCAGCGGGCCCTGGGTCGAGGTGGCCGGCGCCACCGTCAACGGCAACCTGATCAGCGGCCAGGTCACCGCCTTCTCGTTGACCCTGTCGGTCCTGCTGCCGCAGATCACGCGCGCACCTCAGAGCCAGACCGTGACCGAAGGGCAGAGCGCGAGCTTCGATGTCCAGGCGTTCGGCTTCAACCCGCCGTTCACCTACCAGTGGCGGCGCTCGGACGACGGCGGCATGAACTTCACCGACCTGAGCGGCGAGACTGCGCCGACGCTGAGCGTCGCCAATGCCCGGCCGGCCGGCGCGGCGCAGAGCGGCGACAACGGCGCTCAGTTCGAGGTGCTGGTCGGCTCGGTGCGCAGCGCCGCGGCCACGCTCACCGTCACGCCGCTCGTTCCCACCACGGCCGCGCTGAGCGTGAGCGTCGTCGGCAGCGGCAGCGTCGCCAGCGTGCCGGTCGGCATCGCTTGCGGCGCCGATTGCAGCGAGGCCTATCCGCTGAACACCGTCGTCGCGCTCACCGCCACGCCTGCGGCCGGCTTCGTCTTCTCGGCCTGGAGCGGCGACGCCGACTGCAGCGACGGCAACCTGACGATGAGCGCCGCCCGTAGCTGCATCGCCACCTTCACGGCCAGTGCCCCGGCCATTTCGGCGGCGCGCATCGGCGCCGGAGACTTCTTCTCGGTCGCCGTCGACGCTGCCGGCGTGCCCCTGGCCTGGGGCCTCGGCAGCGTGCTCGGCAACGGCAGCACCGCCGACCGGCCGACCGCCGCGCCGCTGGGCACGCTCAACGCGGTGCGCGCCGTCGCCGCCGGCAGCATCGCCGCCCTGGCCGTGCGCAGCGACGGAACCCTCTGGGCCTGGGGCTACCGGGGCTCGATCGACTGCGTGTTCGGCGGCACCGCGCCCACGCCCTACCAGATCATGGGAGCGGCCAACGTGGCCAGCATGAGCATGGGCTCGTCGCACACGCTGCTGCTCGGCAGCGACGGCATCGTCCGCGCCTTCGGCTGCAACGACGCGGGCCAGCTCGGCCGGGCCGGCTTCACGCCGGCGGCGACGCCGGTGCCGGTCGCCGGCCTGCCGGCCGTCATCACGGCGGTGGCCGCAGGCGGAGCGTTCTCGCTCGCACTCGACGGCAATCGCAACGTCTGGGCCTGGGGCCGGGGCGCGCTAGGCGACGGCACGGCGCTCGCGACCCCGCGCTTCGCACCGACCCAGGTCCCCGGCCTGAGCGATGTCGTCGCCATCGTCGCCGGGGTCGACCATGCGCTGGCGCTCCGCGGCGACGGCTCGGTCTGGGCCTGGGGCAGCAACAGCAACGGCAAGCTCGGCGACGGCTCCGAGCTAACCCGGCTGACGCCGGTCGCGACCCTGCTCGGCGCGCAGATCACGGCGATCGCCGCCGGCGACCAGAACTCGATCGCCCTGCGCGCCGACGGCATCGTCCTGTCGTGGGGCATCAACGAGACCGGGCAGCTGGGCAGCGGCTCCTCGTCGCCGGGCTACCGTCCCCAGCCGGCGCCGGTGGTCGGCCTGACCGGCGTCGCGGCGATCGACTTCGGCGGCGGTCTCGGCCACAGCATGGCGGTCAGGCGCGACGGCACGGTCTGGTCCTGGGGCTACAACAACGCCGGTCAGCTCGGCAACGGCACGCTGGGCGCGTCGTCCTCGACGCCGGTGCAGGTGACGGGACTGGTGCTGAACTGACGGCCGGCGGATGCTGGATCGCCCGACTGGCCCCGGCCGCGCCGGGCGGGGGAAAATGGCGCATGGTCGCGTTGCCCTCGCCCCCGCACCTTCCCGCCGCCACCGGCGCCGAGCTCGAGCGCATTCGCGCCCAGGTGCTGGCCGGACGCCTCGAGTGGCAGGACTCGAGCGAGCCGGCCGCCCGCATCCCCGTCGGCAACTACCTGAGCGAGGCGGTGCGCGACGCCGAGGTCGAGCGGCTGTTCCGGCCGCTGCCGCTGATCGCCGGCCACGCCAGCGAACTCGCTGCCGGCCAGGTGCTGGCGCACGACGACTACGGCGTGCCGCTGCTGCTCACGCGCGACGCCGAGGGGCGCTTTCGCGCCTTCCTCAACGTCTGCCGGCATCGCGGCATGCGCCTGGTGGCGGCGACGGGAAAGGCCGAGCCGCGCGCCAGCGTCGTCTGCCCGTACCACGGCTGGACCTACCGGCTCGACGGCGCGCTGCGCCATCGCCTGCATGCCGAAGCCTTCGACGAGTGCAGCGCCGCCGCCACGAACCTCGTCGCCCTGCCGTGCGAGGAGCGCCTCGGGCTGCTCTGGGTCGTGCCGACGCCGGGCGCGCCGATCGACGTCGCCGCCTTCCTCGGCGGGCTCGACGTCGAGCTGAACTTCCTCGACGTCGCCGGCCTGCGCCACTTCCGGACCGTGCGCGCGGAGTACCCCGCGAACTGGAAGCTGATCGTCGACGCCTTCCTCGAGGCGTATCACATCCGCGTCCTCCACAAGGACACGATCTATCCGTTCTTCACCGATGGCCTGATCGCGACCGAGCGCTTCGGGCCGCACGTGCAGTCGCTCGTCGGGCGCCGTCCGTCCGAGCCCTGGGCGAAGGCGCCCGAGGCGGCCATGCCGCACGACGTCGCGTCGCTGTGCGAGCTCGTCACGCCGAGCCACGTCGTCTTCCCGAACACGATCACGATCTTCCATCCCGACTACCTGAGCCTCGTCACGCTCTATCCGGTCGGGCCGGAGACGCTGTCGTGGACGCACCGCATGCTGATCCCGGCCGATCGGGCCACGCCCGACTGGAACGCGCATTGGGAAAAGACCTTCCGCCTGATCGAGGAAGGCGTGTTCCAGAAGGAAGACATCGCCTGCGCGATCGGCATCCAGCAGGGCTTCGCCAGCGGCGCCAACACCCACCTCACCGCCGGCCGCGCCGAGCAGGCGCTCGGCTGGTTCCACGCCGACGTCGCCGCTCGCCTGGGCGCGACAGCCTGGTCAGCCATCGCGAACCTTGATGTTTAGCAGCGCTCCCTTGGCGGCGCCGTTTCGGGTCCTGGCGTTGTAGAGCTTGGCGGCGAACTTGATCCGCAGCTTGATCGCGGCAGCATCGTATTTGTTGTCGAGGATCGCACCCACCGCCCGGCGGGCCTCGGCCTTGGCCGCCTTCTCGTCCTTGGCCTTGCCGACGGCGCTCACCTCGGCCAGCTCGGCGGCCAGCTTCTCGGTCAGCGCCAGGTAGGCAGCGGCGAGCGCCAGCGCGTGCTTCTCTGCGGCGATCCGGAAGCGCTTCCACTCCTTCAACGCGAGCGGCTTCAGGTCGGACTCGGAGGCGATCTTCGGGTAGATCAGCTCGCAGCTGCAGAGCATCGTGCCGCCGGTCAGCGTGGCCTTCACCTCGAGCGGCGAGCTGGCCGCCCTGGTTTCGAAGCGCAGGTCGCCGTCGGCCAGGTCGTGGCTGATCTCGACGTCGCAGCCGGCCCCGCTCAGGCGCGGCACGCCGAACGGATCGCGCGGGCATTTCTGCGCCATGCTCCTGGCGACCTCGGCGAGCGAGGTGCCCCGGACGGTGTAGCCGGTTCGCGACAGGGCTTGCCTGGCCTTCATGGCGCGATCTTAGAACCGGCCGCGGCTGCACGGTATTCTCCGGCCCCATGTACATGCGGTTCTTCGGCCTGAAGCAGGAGCCGTTCTCCCTCGCGCCCGACCCGCGCTACCTCTACATGAGCAAGCGCCATCGCGAGGCGCTCGCGCACCTGCTCTACGGCGTGGGCGGCGGCGGCGGCTTCGTGCTGCTCTCGGGCGAGATCGGCGCCGGCAAGACCACCGTGTGCCGCTGCTTCCTCGAACAGATCCCGAAGCGCTGCAACGTCGCCTACATCTTCAATCCCAAGCTCACCGTCACCGAGCTCGTCAAGTCGGTGTGCGACGAGTTCCGCATCCCCACGCCGGCGTCGCGCGGCGAGCCGGCCACCGTCAAGACCTACGTCGATGCGCTCAACGAGTTCCTGCTCAGGACCCACGCGGTCGGCCAGAACAACGTGCTCATCATCGACGAGGCGCAGATGCTCTCGGTCGACGTGCTCGAGCAGCTGCGCCTGCTCACCAACCTCGAGACCAACGAGAGGAAGCTGCTGCAGATCGTGCTGATCGGCCAGCCCGAGCTGCGCACCATGCTCGAGCGCCCCGAGCTCGAGCAGCTCGCGCAGCGCGTGTTCGCCCGCTTCCACCTGAAGGCGCTGTCTTCGAAGGAGACCGAGCACTACATCCGGCACCGCCTCTCGGTCGCCGGCATGACCCGGGCGATCCCGTTCGACCGCAAGGCGCTGCAGCGCATCCACGAGATCGCCCGCGGCGTGCCGCGGCGCATCAACCTGCTGTGCGACCGGGCGATGCTCGGCGCCTACGCGCACGGCCAGCACCAGATCGACACCGAGGTGGTCGAGAAATCGGCGCGCGAGGTGTTCGGCAAGTCCGAGCCGAGCGGCCCCGACCGCGCGCGCTTCGGCTCGGGCGCCGGGCTCGGCCTGTTCGTCGCGACCGGCGTCGCCCTTACCGCCCTGCTCGTGTTCGCGATCTATGGCGCCTACCGCAAGTTCGCACCCGGCCACGAGGTCGCGGCGTCGGTCCCGGCAGCGACGTCGCTCGCGCCGGCGCGCGCCGGATCGGCTGCGTTGCGTCCGGCATCGGCCGGGCTCGGGCCGGCGGCGCAGGCGAGCGCGGCTTCGTCGGGCGCCGCGGCGTCGGCGTCGGCGTCGGCGTCAGCGTCGGCGTCGGCGTCGGCAGCGGTGTCGGCGCTGCCGGCGGCATCGCTCGGCACCACGCCGGCACTGCGCGCCTCGGCGGCCGCGAACGCATCGGCGGCGGCGACACGCACCGCTGCCCTCGGCGCCGCCGCTACGAGCGCCGCCGCCGGTCTCGCCTCGACCGCGCCTGCCTCGGCCGCACCGGCCGCCGCGACCGCTGCCCCGCCGCCGCTTGTCGTCCTCGGCGCGGCCGAACTGAAGGCGCAATGGAAGACGCTCGGTGGCGACGAGAAGGCCGCCTGGCGCGCGCTCGCGCCGATGTGGAACGTCACCACGGGCGACGGCGATCCGTGCGCCGCCGCGACCCGGCAGCAGGTGCGCTGCTTCAAGTTCCCGAGCACGCTGACGGTCGTCAGGAGCCTGGGCCGACCGGGCTTCCTGAGCCTGCGCGACGAGGCCGGGCGCATCCTCACGGTCGTCCTGGTCGGTCTGCGCGACGACACCGCGATCCTGCTCGCCGACGGCCGCACCCAGGCGGTCTCGCTGCCGGCGCTGGCCCGCCTCTGGCACGGCGAGTTCGGCACCCTCTGGAAGCTGCCCGCCGGCTACACGACGGCGCTCGACGAAGGCGCCTCGGGCCCGCTGGTCGACCGCCTCGCCACCCAGCTTGCCGGCCTGGCCGGCGAACCGCCGCCGCCCGGGCGGCAGACCATGGACGCGGTCCTGCGCGCCCGGGTCGCCCGCTTCCAGGCCGCGCACGGCCTCAACGCGGTCGGCAAGGCGGGGCCGACGACCTTCATGCAACTCAACCGCGCCACTGGTGTCGTCGAGCCGAAGCTCGACACGGCCGCGCACTGACACCGCGCCGGCGAAGGGCAAGCATGTCGTACATCCTCGATGCCCTGCGCCGCGCCGACGCCGAACGCGAGCGCGGCGAAGTGCCCGGCCTGCACACCCAGCAGTTCGGCGCGCTGCCGGGCGACGACGAACCGCCGCGCCGCCCCTGGCTGCTGATCGGCACGATCGTCCTGCTCGTGGTCGCGCTCGGCGGCGCGCTCGCCTGGAACTTCTTCGGCCCCTCGGAGCCGTCGGCCAGGCGGCCTTCGGCGGCGGCGGTCACGCCGGCGCCGCTGCCGGTGGCGATCGCGCCGCCGCCGGCCGTTGCAACGGCACCGCCGGCGGCACC
>JBDTUG010000033.1:0-19567 GCA_040007855.1 Caldimonas sp. | reverse complement strand
TGGCCGCTGGCCGGCGTCGTGAACTGGCTGATGCGCAGGTCGGCATAGGCACGCTGATCGGCCGTGAAAGTGACGGTTGCCGAGTTGTTGTTCTCGCCCGGGTCGCCGGCAAGAGTGAACTCCGGCATTGCGCCCTGCCCCGAACTGTTCTGGTCGGCGGCGATGCTGACTTCGATCTGGCCGGCGCCACGCTGGCCTGCGGGAAGCGTGAAGCTGGTCGTGCGTACCAGCGAGCCGCCCGCGGCGAGCGGCGCGTTGCCGGGCAGCGAAGGGTCGTAGGCGAGCGTGCGGTCGAGCAGGATCTCGCCGCTGTCGAGGTTGCGGACGACGATCCGGTCCGTCCATCCGAGCGGCGTTGCCGCCACGCCGTCGTTGCGGTCGGTCCACTCCAGCGTGACGGTATCGCCGGCGGCGACGGCACCCGGCGCCACCTGGAGGCTCTGCACGGTCAGGTCGGCCGCCGAGGTGATGGCGATGCGCGCCGAGTTGTTGGTCTCGGCGGTGTCGCCGGCGTTGTTCTCGAACACAGCGTCGCCGGAATCGGTGTTGACGATGAACTCGAACTGACCGCTGCCGATCGTGCCGGCCGGCCAGGTGAACGAGGCCTGCCGGCTACGCTCTGCGCCGGCGGCGAGCTCGCCGTCGCCGGCGAGGTCGTGCGCGACGACGCGGGTGACGAGAACCTCCCCGGTACCGAGGTTGCGCACTACGAGCGTATCGGTGAACGAAGCCGTGACCGGCGCCGTGCCGGCGTTGCGGACCGTCCAGCTGGCGGTCACGGTCTGGCCGGCGCCGAACGAAGAAGCCGGGTCGACCGCGAGGCCGACGACCTGCAGGTCCGGGTAAGCAACCAGCTGCGACGCTGCGATGACCGCCGTCAGGTTGTTCGCCTCGCCCGTGTCGGCGCCGCCGGATTCGCCAACGACGTTGGTGACGTCGGTCGAGACCTCGAAGCGAAGGCTCCCCGCGCCGGCGTTTCCGGGCGGCAGGTCGATCGTCACCTCACGGCTGCGCGACTGCCCCGGCAGCAGGGGAAGGCTTGCCCCGGCGCCGAGGTCGACGTAGTCGACGAGGACGTTCCGGATCAGCTCGCCTCGGTCGAGGTTTCGCACGAGCAAGCGGTCGAGCCAGGGAGCGTCGGCGGGCTGGTCGCCCGTGTTGACGACCTCCCAGCGGACCGTGACCGTGCCACCGGAGCGAAGGGTCCCGCCCGCGGGCGTGACGCTGAGGTTCTGGATCTGCAGATCGGGGCCGGGCTCGGCCGATCCGCCCTCGAGCCCGGTGATCGGCACCGCCGCCGAGATCGGCGAGGGCTGCACCGACGCCATGTAGCTCGCCGTGCCGTCGACGAAGTACCGGCCTTCGAAGAGCAGGGTGTAGGTGCCGGCCAGCGACAAGGAGACGCTGTCGACGTCGCTCGCGATCGGCGTCGGGCCCCAGATGCTGCGGCCGAACGGGTCGAGCAGGCGCCAGTAGGTGTCGCCTCCCGAACTGGCGGTGCGGTCGAAGAAATAGCGATCGCCGGCCGCGGCGTCGAATCGGTAGAGCTGGGTCGCGCTCGCCGGATCGAGTGTCCCGCCAAAGCTCGCCCCGGGCGAGATCGGCGTTGCGTTTGCCAGGTCGAGCAAGGCGAAGGCGTAGTCGCCGGTCGCGTCGCCGGAGGCGTGGACAGCCAGAACGTAGTCGCCTGCGACGAGGTCGTAGATGGCGCTGCCGTCGACCGAATCGCTGTCCTGGAAGCCACGATCTGCGGCGAGGGTGCCGCGCGGGCCGGTGAGACTCCAGTGGAAGGCGCTGCTGTCGACCCGACTGTCGAAGACGACCCGCTTGGCCTCGCCAAGCGTGAAGGTGTGGACGTCGCTCTGCCCGGGGTGGGCGATGGTCCCGCCGACCGCCGTGTCGAGCGCCATCGTCGCCGTGTCGTCGCTCACCTGTTGCAGCGCGAAGGCGTAGGCGGCCGTCCCGGCGACGAAGTGACGCCCCTCCACGAGCAAGGTGTAGGAGCCGCTCACCGCCAGCGTGGTCACGCCGATGTCGGTGTTGAGGTTGCCCGGGCCCCAGACACCCCGCCCGTTCGGATCGATCAACCGCCAATACGTTTCGCCGGACGACGCGGTGCGATCGAAGTAGTAACGCTGGCCCGCGGTGGCGTCGAATCGGTAGAGCCGGGTCGAGCTCGCCGGGTCGAGCGTTCCGCTGACCGTCGTTCCGGGGACGATCGGCGTGGCGGCACCGAGGTCGATCAGCTGGAACGCGTAGTCTCCCGTCGCGTCGCCACTGCCGTCGACCGTCAGGGTATAGGCGCCGGCAGGCAGGTCGTAGATCGCGCTGCCGTCGATCGAGTCGCTGCCCGTGAACGAGCGGTCGGCGGTGACCGTGCCGCGCGGGCCGGCCAGCGCCCAGCGAAAATCGGCGTTGTCGGTCTGGCTGTCGAAGACCACCCGCCTGCCCTCGGCCAGCGTGAAGGCGAAGCTGTCACGCTGGCCCGTGTGTGCGATGGTGGAGCTGACGACCGTGCCCAGCGCCAGCGCCGCGCTGTCGTCGCTGACGGACCGCACGTTGACGGTATAGCCGGCGGTACCGCCGGCGCCGTAGCGACCCTCGACGAGCAGCGTGTAGGTGCCGGCGAGCGCGAGCGTCGTGACATCGACGTCGGCGCCGATGCTGGTGGGCCCAAACACCGGCCGGCCGGCCGGGTCGAGCAGGCGCCAGTAGGTGTCGCCGCCGAAATTCGCAGTGCGGTCGAAATAGAAGCGCTCGCCGGCCAGCGCATCGAACTTGTAGGCCTGCGTCGAGTTGGCCGGGTCGAGCGTGCCGCTGACCGGGGTGCCGGGGGTAAGCGCAGTTGCCGCGGCGAGATCGATCAGGACAAAGCCATAGCTCCCGGTGGTGCTGCCGTTGCCGGTCATTCGCAACCGGTAGATGCCTGGAACGACCAGGGAAATCGCTGCCGCAGCACCCCCGCCGAACGAATCCGTGGCGATCCCGCGCGCGACCTCGAGCCCGCGCGGACCGTCGATCCGCCAGCCGAAGCTCGGGTCGGTTCCGCGACCATCGAAGACAAGCCGGGTCGGCCCGGCGATCGTGAACACGTAGTCGTCGGCTTCGCCGGCGGCAGCGATCTCGCCGTCCACGGCACTGCCGAAACTGATCGCGGCGCCTGTGAGCGGCAACGGCGGCGTGTTGCCCTGCAGGTCGAGGTTGAAGGTGTATCCGGTGACGGCGCTGTCGCCGACCGCGCCTTCGACGAAGACGAAGTACGTGCCCGTCATCGCCAGCGTGATCACCGCGCGGTCGTCGAAAGGCTCCGGACCGAACAGCAGCACGCCGATGGGATCGACCAGGCGCCAGTGCGGGCTGCCGCCGGTGAGGGCGCGCCGATCGAACAGCACCTGGTCGCCGGCGGTCGCGTCGAACTTGTAGAGCCGGGTGGCGTTGCCGGGCGAGAGCGTGCCTGCGACGTCGGCGTCCATCGCGATCGCGGTTGCGTCCGCCAGGTCGAGCATGCGAAAGCTGAATCCGCCGGTAGCATCGCCGTCGGCATCGACGGTCAGGACGTAGTCGCCGGCGGCCAGGTCGAGCAGGGTCGCTCCGCCGAGCGCGCCGGAGTCACTGGCATCGAAGCGGCGCCCCGAGACGAGCGAACCGAGCGGTCCGGTCAGGGACCAGCCGATCAGGCCGGTATTGCTGAGCGAGTCGAACAGCAGGCGGCTTTGCGCCGCGAGGGTGAAGATGTAGCGCTGCCGCTGGCCGGGGCTGGCGATCGCGCCGTCGACCTGCGCGCCGACCGCCAGTGCCTGGCTCGCATCGATGACCGGCTGGACGACGAAGGCGTAGTCGGCCCGGTTGGCGACGTAATAGCGGCCCTCCACCAGCACGGTGTAGATGCCCGTGTACGGCAGCGTGCGGACGTCGATGTCGCCGAGCGACGCGGGTCCGATCAAGGTACGGCCGAACGGATCGAGGAGGCGGACCCACGTGTCGCCACCCGACGCCAACGTAGTGTCGAAGAAGATGCGCCCGCCCGCCACGGCGTCGAACCGGTAGGCGTCGGTCTCGCGCGCCGGCGACAGGCTGCCGCTGACCGTCGCGCCCGGGACGAGGGCGGTCGCCGCCGACAGGTCGAGCAGGCGGAACGCGAACCTCGGGGTGGCGTCGCCGTTGCCATCGACGACCAGCGTGTAGGTTCCGGGGTCGAGGTCGAACACGGCGCTGCCGTCGACCGAATCGCTTCCCTGGAAGCTCCGGTTCGAGGTGATCACGCCGGCCGGACTGGCCAGGCTCCAGCTCAGGGTGCTGTCGTTCGTCAGGCTGTCGAAATAGAGTCGTGTCGCCGCCGGAACGACGACGCTGTAGACCACCCGCTGACCCGCGTGGCCGATCCGCCCGGCGACGACGCCGCTCGACCCGGCGACGCGCGTCGCGATCTGCGCGAAGGGCGAGCTGTCGGTGGCGCCAGGGCCGGCGGTTTCGTTCAGCTTGAGATAGAGCGCGAGGCCGGCCTCGTTGCCCGTCAGCTCGGCGTTGCGCGCCGCAGCGATCTCGGCCGTGCTGCGCGCGACGCTCCAGACGCGCAACTCGTCGACGATGCCGAACAGCGACGCATACGAATTGTCGATCTCGGCGGTCGCGCCGATCAGCAAGGGTGCCGCCGGCGATGCCGTCGACGCGCCGGTTCGGATCGAGCCGTTGGCACGCTCGACGCCGTCGACGACGATGCGCACGCTGCCGGTGCTCCGATCGACGACGCCGGCGACATGCACCCACTGCCCCGGCCGCACCAGCCCGGCCGCGGTTTCGACCGACTCGAGTCCGCCGTCGCCGACGGCGACACGGACGCGCCCGTCCGCGTTCAGCCACAACGAGTAGGTGCGCTGCTGCGAGTTGCCGTTGCCCTTGTAGAAGACAGGCGTCCAGGTGGCGTCGAAGCGGTCGACCTCGAGCCACGCCTCCATCGTCACTGTCGTGCCGAGGTCGAGCGAAGGTGCCGCCTGCACGACCAGGTGCTGCTGCGGGTTCAGCGACAGGCCGCCGCCGACCTGCCCGTCGGTCCAGTCGATCGGATAGCCATCGGCAAGCCCGGGCACGATGGCGCGGACGACGTCGTCCACCTTCTGCACGTTGAACGCGTAGCCGGCCTCGCCAGAGGTGTAGGAGCGGCCTTCGACAAGCAGGGTGTACGCCCCGTCGTAAGCCAGCGTCGTGACGTCCCTGTCGATGCCGATCGGACTCGGGCCGAACACGGTTCGACCGAACGGGTCGATCAGCCGCCACCAGGTGTCGCCGCCGGAATCGACTGTCGTGTCGAAAAAGAAGCGCTCGCCGGCCGACGCGTCGAACGTGTAGGCGTCGGTTTCTCGCGCCGGCGAGAGCGTCGCGACGACCGTCGTGCCGGGCGTGATCGGCGTGGCGTTCGCCAGGTCGAGCAGGCGAAAGGCGTAGTGCGCCACCAGGTCTCCCACGCCGTCGATCACCAACGAGTAGGCACCTGCGACGAGGTCGAAGAATCCGCTGCCGTCCGCCGAATCGGAGCTCGTAAACGAGCGGTCCGAGGTGACGACGCCGCGCGGGCCGGCAAGGCTCCAGCGCAGGTCGGCGATATTCGTCAGCGTGTCGAAGTAGAGGCGGCCGGCGCCGGCAAGGTCGAACGAATACGTGACCCGCTGCCCCGGCAACGCGATCCGGCCCGACACGACCGCGCTGCCGTTCGGCAGGAGGGACACCGCCTGTGGCGCCGCAGCGCTGTCGGCGGGCGTTGCGCCGCTCGAATCGTCGAGCTCGAGGTACATGACGAGACCGGCCTCGCTGCCGGTCAGGGCGTCGTTGCGCCCGGCGGCGACATCTGCCGTGCTGCGCGCCACGTTCCAGACGCGCACATCGTCGAGCGTGCCCGACAACGGTCCGTAGCCAGCGAGGCGTTCGTCGATCAGATTGCCGACCAGCAGCGGCCCGCCCGGGCTCGACCAGGAGCTTCCGGTGCGGATCGTGCCGGCGGCACGCTCGACGCCATCGACGACGATGCGAATCGTGCCGTCGGTCCGATCGATGATCCCGGCGACGTGGGTCCATGTCCCCGGCACGACGAGCCCGGCGGCGGTCTCGAGGAATTCGAGTCCACCGTCGCCCGTGGCCACCTGCACGCGGCCATCGACGTTGAGCCACATCGAGTACGTGCGCTGCTGCTGGTTGCCGTTACCCTTGTAGAACAACGGTGTCCAGGTGTGGTCGTACTGGTCGACCTTGACCCAGGTCTCGAGCGTCACCGTGCTGGCGAGATCGAGCGCCGGCGAGGCGTCGATCCGCAGCGTCTGCTCGCCGTTCAGCACCAGCGCGCCGCCGATCCGGCCGCTGGCCGTCCAGCCCGGCTGCATGCCATCTTCGATTCCCGGCACGATCGCACGCTCGACATCGGTGACGCGGTTGACGCGGAACGCATAACTGGCCGTGCCGCCGACGTAGTAGCGACCCTCGACCAGCAGGGTGTAGCTGCCGGTCCTGGCCAGCGTCGTCACGTCCTGGTCGCCAAGCATGCTGCTGGCGCCCCAGACGGGGACGCCATTCGGGTCGATCAGGCGCCAGTAGGTGTCGCCGCTCGACGCCGTCCGGTCGAAGAACCAGCGCTCGCCGGCCACGGCATCGAATCGGTAGGCACGGGTGGCCGACGCCGGATCGAGGGTGTCGCCGACGAGTTCACCCTCGACGAACGTGGTCGCGTTCGCGAGGTCGAGCAGCCTGAAGTCGTAGTCGGCGGTGACGTCGTCGTCCGCATCGACGCTCAGCGTGTAGTCGCCCGGTGCAAGCTGGAAAAACGAAACGCCGTCGAACGAATCGGAGCTGTAAAAGCGCCGGTCGACCACGACATCGCCGCGCGGACCGCGAAGCGACCAGTACAGACCGTTGTCGTCGGTTTGCCCGTCGAACGCAACGCGCGTCGTCTCGGCGACCGTGAAGGTGTGGAAGTCGCGCTGACCGGGACTGGCAATCGAACCACTCACCAACGCATCGAGGCTCATCGCCGCCGTGTCGTCGTCGATGTTCTTCACCGTGAAGGCGTAATTCGCCGTGCCACCGACGTAGAAGCGGCCCTCGATCAGAAGCGTGTAGATGCCGCTGAAGGGCAGCGCTGCCGTGGCATCTCCAGCGATGCCCTGCGGTCCCCAGATCGCGTTGCCAAAGGGGTCGATCAACCGCCAGTAGGTGTCGCCGGCGGACGCGGTGTGGTCGAAGAAGTAACGCTGCCCCGCCACCGCGTCGAAGCGAAAGGCGTGTGTCGCATTGGCCGGGTCCAGCGTGCCGACCACCGGTGTGCCGGCGGCGATCGGCATTGCCGTCGCCAGGCCGAGCAGCCTGAAGGCGTAGTTCCCGGTGATGTCGTCATCGGCGTCGACGACGACCGTGTAGTCGCCGGCGGCGAGCTCGAAGATCGACGTTCCGTCGATCGAATCGGTGCCGAAGAAGTAGCGGTTCTCGATGACGACGCCGCGTGGTCCGGCGAGGCTCCAGCGCGTTGCCGGCGAGTCGCTTTGCACATCGACGGCGACGCGCTGCGCTTCAGCCAGGGTGAAGGTATACGTATCGCGCTGGCCCGGTGCAGCGATCGAGCCGGCGCTCAGTGCGCCGAGCACCAGCGTCGCCGTATCGTCGACGACGGGAACGACGTTGAAGCCGTAGGTGGCCGTTCCGCCCGCGGAGTAGCGGCCTTCCAGGAGCAGCGTGTAGGTGCCAGCGTAGCGAAGTGTCGTGACGTCGGTGTCGCTGGAAACGAGCTGCGGACCCCACACTGGCCGGCCGGACGGGTCGAGCAGCCGCCAGTAGGTCTCGCCCCCGCTCGACGCCGTTCGATCGAAGAAGTAGCGCGAGTCCGCGACCGCTGAAAAGCTGTATGCCTGCGTCGAATTGGCCGGATCGAGCGTACCGCTGACGGCATCGCCCGGAATGAAGGTGGTTGCGGCCGCGAGGTCGAGGACGCGAAAGGAATAGCTGCCGGTGGTGCCGCCGTTGCCCGCGACCCGGATGCGATAGGTTCCGGGCGCGACCAGCGCAATCGCCGGCCTGGCGCCTGCATCGGTCGCATCGGCAAAATTTTCGCGCGCGCTCTCCGCACCGCGCGGACCGTCGAGTTGCCAGTCGAACCCCGAGTAGTCGCCGGTCAAGCCGTCGAAGACGATCCGGGTCGGTGCAGAGATCGCGAAGATGAAGTCGTCGACCTCGCCGACCGCGGCGATCTCGCCGACGACGGTGTCTCCCAGTGCCAGCGCCGTGCCGGTCAGGGGCTCGGGCGGCGTATTGCCTTGCAGGGCAAGCTGGAATTCGTAGTCGAGCGGCGAGGCCTCGGAATTCCGGCCCTCGACGAGCAGGGTGTAGCTTCCGCTCATCGGCACAGCAAAGGTCTGGTCGTCGAAGGGCAGCGGGCCGGCGATCTGTCGCCCGATGGGATCGATCAGGCGGACGTAGGCGCCGGCGCCCGAAAGACCGATCCGGTCGAGCAGGATCTCGTCGCCGGCCGACGCATCGAAACGGAATGCCTCGGTGGCGCTCCCGGGCTCGAGCCGCGCCGCATGGACCGCGCCGAGCACGAGCGGCAGCGCCTCGGCCAGATCGATGAGCCGGAAGGCGAAGCTGCCGATGGCGGCGCCGCTGGCGTCGACCGTGAGCGTGTAGTCGCCGGCGGCGAGGGGAAGGGTCGTGTCGCCGAAGATGTCGGCCGAATCGGAACCGGCGAAACCGCGCTCGGTCACCGGGCCGCCGAGCGGCCCGGCGAGGCTCCAGCGAAAGGCGTCGCTGCCGAGCAGCGCGTCGAACACGACCGTCGTCGCGGTGGCGACGCTGAACTGATACCGCTGCTGCTGACCGGGCTGGGCGATGGCGCCGTCGACCGCGATGCCGAGCGCCATCGCCTGCAGGCCATCGAGGACCGGCTGGACGTTGAAGGCATAGCTTGCCCCGCCGCCGGCGGAGTACCGGCCTTCGACCAGCAAGGTGTACGTGCCTGCATACGGCACGGTCATCGCGTCGAAGTCGTCGGCGATGGCGCCGGGGCCGATCAGGGTCCGGCCAAAGGGGTCGAGCAACCTCCAGTAGGTATCGCCACCCGACGCGAGCGTGTCGTCGAGGAAGAAGCGGTCGCCGGCCGCGGCGTCGAAGCGATAGGCATCGGTCTGCCGTGCCGTCGTCAGGGTTCCGGCGACCGGAACGCCGGGCGTGATCGGCGTGGCCTCGGCAAGGTCGAGCAGGCGGAATGCGAACGCCGGCGTCGACGCGTCGACGCTGTCTGCGACCAGGGTGTAGCGGCCGGCGACGACGTCGAAGATCGAGCTGCCGTCGGCCGAGTCGCTGCTCTGGAAAGAGTGGTTCGAGACCACGTCGCCGCGCGGTCCCGTCAGGCTCCAGCGAAGGCTGCCGTTGCTGCTCAGGCTGTCGAAATAGAGCCGGGTCGCTGCGGCGATGTCGACCTGGTAGACGACTTTTCCTCCCGGCATCGGGATCCGGTTGGCGACGACGCCGCTGGTGCTCTGCAGGAGGGCGACGGCGTGGGCCGCCGCCGAACTGTCGATCGGCGTGGCGCCGGTCGCTTCGTCGAGCTTCAGGTAGAGGGCCAGCCCGGCTTCGCTGCCGGCCAGCGGCGTGCCGAGCGCGGCAGCGATGTCGGCGTTCGAGCGGGCGACGTTCCAGAGCCGCACCTCGTCGATCGTTCCCGAAAGCGGTGCGTGGTCGGCGAAACCTTCGAAAGCTTCGTTGCCGATCAGAAGGGGGGCCGCGGCATTGGAGAACGAGCTGCCGGTTCGAATCGTCCCGCTGGCGCGCTCGATGCCGTCGACGACGATGCGCAGGATGCCGGCCGTGCGATCGATGACGCCGGCGACGTGGTGCCATTCCCCGGGCGAGACCAGGCCGGCCGGCGAGCTCAGGGACTCGAAGCCACCGTCGCCCGTTCCGAGCCGGACTCGTCCGTCGGAGCTGAGCTCGAGCGAGTAGGTTCGTTGCTGGACGTCGCCGGCGCTCTTGGAGAACAGCGGCGTCCAGGCGTTGTCGTACTGATCGACCCGGACCCAGGCCTCCATCGTCACCGCGCTCGTCAGGTCGAGCGCGGCCGACGCTTGCACCTGCACCGCCTGCTGCCCGTTCAGGTGCAGGCCGCCGGCCAGCTCACCCGCGACCCAGCCGGGCTCCATGGCGTCGGCGACGCCGGGCGCGATGCTCCTGGCGACGTCCTCCACCGCGTGGAGCACGAAGCTGTAGTCCGCGCTGCCGGTGCTGTCGATGCGTCCCTCGACGAGCAGCGTGTAGCTGCCGTCGAATGCCAAGCTCAGCCTACCCGGGTCGGTGCCCAGGGAGTTCGGACCGGAGACCTGTCGGCCGAACGGATCGAGGATGCGCCAGTAGGCATCGCCGGTGGAACCGCGGTTGTCGAAGTAGACGCTCTGGCCGGCAGCGACCGAGAACGCAAAGGCGTCGGTCTGGTTCGCCGGGTCGAGCTGTCCGCTCGCCACCGCACCGAGCGCCAGCGTCGGCGCCAACGCCAGGTTGAGCAGGCGAAAGCTGTAGGCGCCCGTGGCATCGCCGGCGCCGTCGACTGTCAGCGTGTAGTCGCCGGCAGTCAGGTCCATGGCGATCGGGCTGCTGAAGTCGATCGAGTCCGAGCTCGAAAAGGAGCGGTCCGTGACGAGCGCGCCGTTCGGACCATTCAGTGTCCAGCGAATGCCCAGGTCCTGTGTCAGCGAGTCGAAAACGACCCGAAGGTCGTCGCTGAGCGTGAAGCTGTAGCGGTCCGTCTCGCCGGCGACGTCGAGGCTGCCGTCGACCCGTGCACCCATCGGGTCGCCGGAGAGCAGGACTCGCGGTTCGAGCGCCTCCAGCAGGAGTGGCGACTGGAGCGCCCGCGGCGCGCGAAGGGTCTCGAAGCCCCGCTTTATCAGGCGGCTCAAAAGGCTGGTTGTGAGCGGCATGCGACGCGGTCGCGTTTTTGCCTTCCCGGGGGCTTCCACCTGCATGTCCAACAGGATCTCCTCTCTGGAACTCAAGCGCGGCGCCTGTTGGCACCGGTGCTAAGTCACGAAGCGCTAGGAGTCTGCCACGCGGCGCAGCCGTTGCCTACGAGGCAACTCCCGTCTCCTCCCAAAAGAGGGAGCGACGACGCAGCTAGACCTGGAAGTGGGACAGGAAGGCGCGCCGCACCGCCCTGCCCATGCGCTGGCCGACCGGCTCGGCGGCATGCTCGAAGCGCACGTGGACCCGGCTGCCCAGCCACTCGTGCGGCACCTCGCGCGGCAGCTCGAGCTCGAACTCGAACACCGATTCCAGCGTCGCCAGGCCCTTCTCGTCGCGTGGGTCGATCGTGATCGGCCCGCCGCCCTTGGTGCCGAGCACCGCGCTCGGCAGCTGGCGGGCAGCCGCCGGCACGGCGCGCGTGAGGCGGGCGACGAAGGTCTCTGACAGAGACTGCGGCATCTTCACCTCGACCCGCCGGGTCGACAGCCGCACCATGTCGACCTCCGACTGCGCCAGCGCCACCCGCACCAGCGGTGCGTCGCCGGTACGCACGTAGCCGACGACGTCGCCCTTGCGCAGGAAGCGGCCGGGCAGGTCGGCCGGCTTGTCGATCAGCAGGGTGCCGGCCAGCGGGCTGCGCAGGGTCAGCTTGTCGGCTTCGTCGCGCAGGCGGGCCAGCGAGGCCAGCTCGCGATTGAGCTCCTGCTCGAGCTGCTGGGCGCGCGCCTGGGAGACGCCCCAGGCGGCGTCGAATTGGGTGCGGATCTCCTCGACCTTGGCATCCTGCACGTCGATCCTCGCCGCCAGCCCGGGCTCGACCGCCTGCACCACCGCCTGACCTGGCTGCAGCGCGGCGCCCGAGCTCAGCAGCACCTCGCGCACAAAGCCGCTGCTGCCGGCGCGCAGGATGGCCTGTTCGGGCAGCCACAGCACGCCCTCGCCGTGGGTGTGATAGGGCAGCGGCACGGCGAACAGGGCCAGCGCCCCCAGGGCGACGAAGCCGGCCAGCACGGCGCGGATGCGTGGCCCGCGGTCGGCGAAGCGGGGCGCGCTCCAGAGCGCTCGCAGGCCCTTGAAGATCGGCCAGAAGACGCTGCTCACCACCGCCCAGACGGCGATCACGACGCCGAAGAAGAAGAATTTCGACGCCACCAGCACGGCGATGCTGATCGAGACGAACAGCCGGTAGGCGTAGGCGAGCGGCGCATAGCCCAGGAACCAGCGCCGCTCGCCAGGCGTGATCTCGGCGCGCTCGGGGTTGCGCACGCCGAACACGAAGCGTTCGGTCAGGTACTGCCAGTAGCGGTTGGCGCGAACGCCAAGGTTCGGGCATTCGATGACGTCGGCCAGGATGTAGTAGCCGTCGTAGCGGAGCAGCGGGTTGGCGTTGAAGAACAGGGTGGTGACGCTCGCCAGCACCGCGACGTCGTAGGCCATGGCGCGCAGCAGGCCCGGCTCGAGCACCAGCCAGAGGAAAAAGGCGATCGCCGCCACCCACAGCTCGGCCAGCATGCCGGCGGCGCCGATCAGGGCGCGCTGCCACTTGCTGACCAGTGCCGAGGCGTTCGACACGTCGACGTAGGGCACCGGATAGAACACGAGCAGCATCAGCCCCATCTCGTGGACCTCGCCACCGCGCATCCGGCAGGTCAGGGCATGGCCGAACTCGTGGATCGCCTTGACGAGCGGGAACAGGAACGCCAGCAGGACCAGGTTGTCGGTGGCGAGCAGCCGCTCGCTGCCGTTGCCGCTCAGCTCGCTCCAGTGCGACGGCACGATCAGCAGCGCCGGCACGACCGCCGCGAGCCAGAGCAGCGCGCCCGGCCAGCCGAACAGGGGCCCGAACACGCGCAGCATGCGCTTGAGCAGGGGGTCGGGGTCGAACAGCGGAAAGCGCAGAGCGATCGGATTGCCGAACCGGCCGATCCACTTGCGCCGCTGCTGCTTGCCGCGCCGCTCGAACAGCTCGGCAACGTCGGGCGTGATGTCGACCTGCACCAGGTCGGCGGCGTGCAGCTGGCCGAGCAGGCGGATCACGTCGTCCTGGGTCGGCGTCTCGTCGTTCAGGTCGGCGATCAGCGCGTTCCACAGGCCGATCATGTCGCGCCGGCCGTCCATCAGGCTGATCACGCGGTAGGCCGCGAAGTTGAAGCGATGGTGCTTGCCGCCGATCCGGTCCTCGACGACGTACCAGACCTGGCCGCGGTAGGCGTGGCGATGGATCTGGACGTGGCCACGCAGGCGCGGCTTCAGGGCGCGCAGCCGGTACCACTCGCTCGACAGCAGCGGGCGCGTCACGAGCCGACGCGGCGCATCGCGGTGCCCGGCCTCACGGCATCAGCTTCCACCAGGTCAGGCGGGCCCAGTCGATCAGCGGGTGGGTCCACACCCACAGCAGGCTGCGCTCGCCGGCCTCGACCTTGGCCACGCCTTCCATGTTCGGGCTGAGCTTGGGCGCCTGCCCGCCGAGTTCGGCCTCGACGCGGAAGAAGTTCCTGCCTTCCTCGGCGACCGAGATCGGCGTCAGCTTCTTGACCGTGAACGGCCACGACGTGCCGGGCAGGCTGGCCAGCACCAGCTCGCCCCTGGCGGCGATCGCCACCCGGCCGATGTCGCGCTCGTCGACCTTGAGAATGACGCGCCACTCGTCGAGCGGCGCCAGCTCGAACAGCACCTTGCCCTGCTCGAGCGGCGAGCCGATCAGCTGCGACAGGTCGCCCTTGACGACGACTGCGTCGAAGGGCGCGACCACCTGCACCCGCTCCAGCTTGGCGAGCACCAGGTCGAGCTGGGCGCGTGCCTGGTTGGCCTGCGCCGCGGCCAGGCGCTGGTCGACGCGGTTGGCCTTGGCCATCGCCTCGCGCTCCTTGCGCTGTGCCACCTCGAGCTCGGATTCCCAGCGCACCCGCTCGAGCTTCAAGTCCTTGTCGTCGAGCACCGCCAGCACCTGCCCGGTCTTGACCAGGTCGCCGGCGCGCGCCGGCGCCTCGCGCAGGAAGCCCTCGAACGGGGCGACGGCGGAGCGCTGCACGGCGCCCTCGACGAGCGCCTGCGCCGAGACCCGGTAGGGCACCGGAACGAAGGCCAGCAGCAGCAGCGCGACGACCACCACGGCGGCGGCCAGCTTGATCGCCGGATACGAGCTGTCGGTCATCAGACCCAGCCAGCGCCCGGTCTTGCGCCAGGCGCGCGACAGCACGCCTTGCTCGGCTTCGCGCTCGAGCTCGATGATCGGCGCCAGCGCGAGTGCCAGGGTGTCGAGGAATTCCAGCTCGCCGGCCTCGAAGGGCCGGTCGCGTTCGAGCATCAGCACGCCGGTGACCTTGCTGCCGGTGACCAGGGGCAGGCTGCAGAGCGCGGCGATGCGCTGCGACTCGGCGTAGCGGCGATGCGCCTCGAAGACCCGGCGGGTGTCGTCGGCAGGGGCCGGCCAGTCGATCCGCTGGCGCTGGTCGAAGGCCTCGTGCATCGCCTGGGCGGCCAGGTTCACGGCGTCGGTGCGCTCGTCGAACCAGGCGGCGTGCGACATCGCCAGCACGCGCACCGACTTGCGCCGGGCCAGCCCGAGCTGGACCTGCTGGGCGCCGAACTCGCGGCCGAGCCGGTTCACCAGGGCGAGCGCCGCCTCGCGCAGGCTGTGCTCGCCGAGCAGGGCGAGCAGGGTGTCGAGCAGCATGCCGCCCTGGGCGCTGCGCTGCCGCTGGGTCGTCAGCTCGCGCTGGTTGAAGAGATCGAGCAGCCAGCCGGCGCCCCAGTGGGTGAAGCGCAACGCGTATTCCAGCGCCGCTTCGTCGGCCATGCCGAGATCGAGGACGACGGCGCCGTGCAGCGCCGCGGCACCTTCGTGGCCGGCTCGGCCGCCCGACTGCAGCGGGTAGGCGACGCAGGCATGGCCGCGATCGTCGTGGCGGACGATGCCCTCGCGCTGGCGCAGCGCATCGGTGGCGATGTCGGCCAGGTAGCTCAGGTCGAGCCCGAGCGGCGCGGTCGCAACCGGCGCGTAGCTGCCGTCGCCCTGGGCGAGCAGCACCACGCCCGCGTTGGTGCTGGCCAGCGACTCGCACAGCACGTTCAGCCAGGCGCCGCACAACTCCTCGGCAGTGCGCGCGTCACTGAGACCAAGCCAGCTGTCGCGCTGGACGACCGCCAGCTCAGGCGGGAGGTCGTGCTGTCGAACCGTCATCTCTGCCCGTGCCTCGCCCCGGACGCTCGCGCCTCACTCGCGCAACAGGGCATCCAGCGACCTCAGGTCCTGCTCGCTCAGCACGCCAGCGGCGGCCCGCAGCTGCAGGCCGGCAATCAGTGCCTGATAGCGCGCAGCGGAGAGATCGCGCCGGGTGGTGTAGAGCTGCTGCTCGGCATTGAGCACGTCGACCCGGGTCCGGATGCCGACCTCGAGGCCACGCCGGGTCGAGCGCGTCTGCGTCTCGGCCGAGCTCACCGCCTGGCGCAGTGCCGTATTCAGGGCGACGCCGGACTGCACGCCCAGCAAAGCCTGGCGGGCGTCGAGCAAGGCCTGGCGACGGGCGTTGTCGAGCTCGCTCTGCGCGCGCCCCAGGTTGGCCACCGCCTCGCGCACCCGCGAGGTGATCGCTCCCCCCTGGTAGACCGGCAGGCCGAACTCGATGCCGATCGAGGCGGTCGAGGTCCGCTGAAGATTGAGGTTGCCGGTGTTGACGTTGTGGTTCTTCGCGATGTTCAGGACGAGGTCGAAGGTCGGCAGGTGTCCGGCGTCCTGCTTGGCCACCTCGTAGTTGGCGATCTGCTCGGCGGTGCGGCCGATCGCGACCTGCAGCGCGCCGCGCGAGGCGCTGTCGAACAGCGCTTGCTGCACTTCGGCGGGCAGGACGTCGATGCTGACGTTGGCGTCGAGCACGGCGAGCGGCGGCAGCTCGCGGCCGATCGCCTTCTCGAGGGTGCGGCGCTTGACTTCGAGGTCGTTGCGCGCCGCGATCTCCTGCGCCACGGTGAGGTCGTAGCGCGACTGCGCCTCGTTGACGTCGGTGACCGGCGCCAGGCCGACGTCGTAGCTGCGCTTGGCCTGGGCCAGTTGGCCGGCGAACGCCTCCTTCTGGGCACCGACCGTGCCGAGCGCATCCTGCGCCTGCAGCACCTCGAAGTAGCCGCGCGAGACCCGCACCAGCAGGTCCTGCTCGGCGAGCTTGAGCTGCTGGTCGGCCAGCTGCGCCTGCAGCAGGCCTTGCTCGTAAGTGGCGAGGTTGGCCTGGCGCATCAGCGGCTGGTTGGCGGTCAGGCTGACGCTGCCCGAGTTGTAGTTGCCGTGCGACCAGTCGCCCTCGACCACGCTCGACTCGTCGTGGTTGCGACGGACGTTGCCGGAGATGCCGACCGTCGGCCGCAGCAGCGCCCGCCCCTGCGCCGCCTTCTCGCGGCCGGCGGCGGCCGTCTGCACGGCAGCCGCGTACGGAGCGTCGTTGGCGAGCGCGAGCGCATAGATGGCGCCCAGGTTGGCGGCCTTGGCCGATGGCAATCCGGCGAACCCGGCGAAGGCGACGAGCGCCACGGCAGCATAGGAGTGACGCAAGGTGGGCCCCTTTCGGTGGATTGGGTGGCGGTCGGGACGGTGGCCCGGGCTCACTTCATGGTGCCGTAGCGGCCCTCGTACTGGGCGACCAGCTTGCCGAGCAGCTCGGCCAGCCGCTTCGCCGCGAACGGGCTCATGACGATGCGGTGCGAGAGCTCGATCTCGACCTCGCTGGCCATCCGGTCCCAGTTGTTGTTCATCCCGAAGTTGAGGACCACCTCTTCCTGCGTCGAGTTGGCATTGGCGAAATTGACGTACGAACTCTTCAGGTGCTCGACATTCCACTTGACCTTCGGGTTCGCCGCGTTGGCGCTGGCATTGACAGTGGGGGCGGTGGGGGCGGACGTGGCGACTGGCGCCGCAGTGATGTCCTTGGTGCTTGTGCTCATTGATGCTTCTTCGTTGGTAAGGGAACGGGGAATTCGGGCCCCGGGGGCCGTGGATGCTAACGGGCGCGGGCAGGCCGCGCTAGTGTGTTAGTGGTCTAGGGCCGGATGCGCCAGTCGTTGGCCTCGGCCGACGACCGACGGAGCCAGCGCGACAGCCAGGCGGGCGAGCTGGACGTCAGCGGCGAGCCGTCTGCCCGGTCCTGCTTGCCGATGCGGATCGGCTCGTCGTCTTCGTCGCGGCCCCGCCGGCCGGCGGCCAGCGCGCGCCGCGCCATCCGGTGGTCGACCGCGCCCGGCACGGCGGCCAGGGTGACCAGGCCGCCGATCCCTCCGGCCAGCTCGATCGCGGCGTCGTACGACTGGGTCGTGCTGAGCCGGACCGGATCGGCCGCGTCCTCCAGCCCCATGCGCAGGCCGGCGCCGGTAACGTTGAAGCGGGCCCGGTAGTCGCCGCCGGGCTTGCCGTCGTAGTCGCCGTCGAGCGCCTCGCCATTCGGCTTGCTGAACCCGTTCGAACCGGAGAGCAGGCGCAGGGTGTAGCTGCCGTCCGGCAGCAGGCCGGAGTCGGCGACGAAGACGAAGCCGGCGCCGTCCGGGTCGACGACGATCCGGCCCTTGACCGGCACGCCTTCCCGCAGGACGGTCACTCGGCCGCCCGGGCCCTCGCCGGCCATCAGGGCGCGCGCGTCGAACGCCTGGTTGAAGCGGACGCGCAGGCCGCCGCCCGAAACCATGACCCCGCGCACCTGCAGGGTGGCCTTCTGGTCGGTGACGAGCGGATCGAGCAGGCTTGCCATGCTGCCGCCAGGCTGCGGGTTGGCCGCGCTCTCGACCACCGCGAAGCCGAGCGCCTGGGCGAACGGATGGGCGCTCTGGTCGAAGATCAGTGCCGATGCACCGGCGTAGGGGCTGCCGCCGGTTCCGAAGTCGTAGCGCCCCGAGCCGAGGTCGAAGCCGAGCCGGCGCGGATCGCTCAGGCCGAATCCACCGGGGCCGGACCGGCCGCCGTAGCCGGCCAGACCCGGGAGGCCCGTGCTCGAGGACAGGCCCGGCGTGCCGTCGATGCCGGTTCCAGGCCCGGGCGCCGGTGCGGGGAACAGCGGCGGCGTGACGATCGGCGGCGTCGGCAGGGACGGCGCCGGGGCGGGCGCCGGCACGCCAGGCGTCCCGGGCGTTCCCCCCTGGCCCGGAGCGGGCGCAGGCGATGGACCCGGGGCCGGGCCTGGCGCCGGGCCGGGGGCCGGGGCCGGACCGGGCGCAGCGGCAAGCACCCGCACGGTCAGCGGAGCGGCCGACCAGATGCCGTCGTCGTCCTGGGCGCGCACGTTCACCAGCCTCGCGTCGGCGGCGGCCGCGAACACGTGGCTGGCCGTGGCGGCACTTCCGGCCACCGTGCTGGTGCTGCCGTCGCCCCAGTCGATCAGCCAGGTCGTCACCGCGTCGACGCCGGGGTCGGTGTAGCCGAGCGAGAGCACGAAGTTCTGGCCGACCGCCACCGTCGCTGCGCCCGAGCCGGCGACCAGCGGGGCGAGGTTGGCCACCGGGACGTCGAAGCTGCGCACGCTGCTGGCGCCGGCCCGGTCGGTGACGCGGACCGAGAAGCTGGCGACCGCCGGGCCGTCGAGGGCCACCCACTCGAGGTGGCCGGCAGCGGTGAGGGTCGCTCCCGCAGGCGCGCTGTCGAGGCTGAACTGCAGCAGGTCGCCCGCGTCGACGTCGATCGCCAGCAGGTCGAGGCTGACCCGTTGGGCTTCGAGCACCTGGAGCGGGTTGACCGCCAGCATCACCGGCGCATCGTTGCCCGGGCGCACCGTGAGCGCCACGGTCGCGACGTTGCTGGTCGTTCCGGCGCCGCTCAGCTGGTAGCTGAAGGTGTCGCCGCCGTTGTAGTCGGTGACCGGGGTGTACTGCAGCGTGCCGTCGCCGCGCAGCGTCAGTTGGCCGTGCAGCGGCGCGGTGGTGATCAGCAGGTTGAGCGGGCCGGTGCCCAGGTTGCTGTCGTTGGCCCGCACGTCGAAGCCGACCGGCAGGTCCTCGTCGGTGAAGTAGGCGTCGTTGAACGCCACCGGCGTGTTGATGCCGACCACGCTGATCTCGACCTGGGTCGGCGCGCTGTTGATCTGGCCGTCGCTGACCCGGTAGAAGAACCGGTCGATTCCGGCGAAGCCGGCGTCGGGCGTGTAGCTGAGGGTGCCGTCGGCGGCGACGTTGAGCACCCCGTGCTGCGGCGCGCTGACCGCGGCGACGGCGATCGAGTCGTCGTTGGCGTCGCTGTCGTTGGCGAGCACGTCGAGCGCGCGCGCCGAGTTCTGCAGCAGGCTGTAGTTGTCGCCGACGCCGACCGGCGCGATGTTGCCGGCGGTGATGAAGCCGACGTTGTCGATGCCGATCTGGCTGGCCCGCGCGCCGAAGCCGAGCAGGTCGAAGCCGAGCAGCGCCGGCCGGGCCGCGGTGATCGCCGAGACGTCGACCCGCACCTGGATCGGGCCGCCCGCGCCGCTCGGCAGCACCGTCGTGGTCAGGCCGTTGAAGGTGATGCCGGCGGAGGCGTGGACGGTGCCGTCGTGCTGGATGTTGATCGCCGCGTCGGTGTTCGACATGCCGATCGCACCGAGCAGCGAGGCGCCGGTGTTGAGATCGAGCA
>JBDTUG010000032.1:0-20669 GCA_040007855.1 Caldimonas sp. | reverse complement strand
CGATCGCCTTCGGCAGGCCGGTCGTGCCGCTCGAGTAGACGATCCAGAGCGGATGATCGAAGGGCAGCCAGGCCGGCTCGAACGGCCGGTCGCCGGCGGCGAGCGCCGCGAAGTCGTGCACGGCGCAGTTTCTCGCGGCCAGGCCGGCCGGGTCGCCCTCCGGGCCGGCGTTGCGCAGCAGCACGAGGTGGCGAACGCTCGGCAAGCCGGCGAGCAGGCCGGGCAGCGCCGCCAGGCGGTCGTGCGCTACGCCGGCGTAGACATAGCCGTCGCACGCGATCAGCACCTTCGGCTCGATCTGGCGAAAGCGGTCGAGCACCGCCATCGGCCCGGTCTCGGCAGAGCACACCGACCAGACCGCGCCCAGGCTGGCACAGGCCAGGAACGCGACCGCCGTCTGTGGCAGGTTGGGCAGGACGGCACAGACGCGATCGCCCGGCTCGACGCCCATGCCGCGCAGCGCGGCGGCCAGCGAGGCGACCTGGCGGCGCAGCTCGGGCCAGGCGATCTCGAGCGTCTCGTCGCGCTCGTGCATCGCCTCGTTGCGAAAGAGGATCGCCGGATGGCCGGCCGCGTGCGCCCGCCCGGCGTGGCGAAAGACCTGCTGCGCGTAGTTGACGCGTGCGCCGGGAAACCAGCGTGCGCCGGGCATCTTCTCTTCGACCAGCACGGTCTCGTGCGGGGTCGGCGACTCGATGTCGAACCAGTCCCAGATCGATTGCCAGAAGCCGCGCAGGTC
Organism: Caldimonas sp.; assembly: GCA_040007855.1. Classification (GTDB taxonomy): domain Bacteria; phylum Pseudomonadota; class Gammaproteobacteria; order Burkholderiales; family Burkholderiaceae_C; genus Schlegelella_A. The sequence goes on along the minus strand of JBDTUG010000032.1, from coordinate 19,930 downwards.
GTCGCACGACCAGCGCCAGAGCTTGTCGTAGCCGGCGGGAGTGGTCGGATCGAACGCCAGGCCGCGCGTCTCGCGAAGCCAGCGGGTGTAGCGCAGGATCTGCGGTTCCGGCAAGGGCATGGCGCGCTCCGCGGATGGGTTGTCGTCTGCTGCGCTGTCCCGCAGACTAGGTCTTGGCCGGGCGCTTCGTCTCGTCGATGTCGACGTATTGCCAGAACTGGTTGCCGTAGAGCGGCGCGCGAAAGCCCGCCAGCCAGGGCTGCGTCAGGTAGCTGACGATGCGGTGCACGTTGTACTTCTGCGGCATGAAGGCGGTGAGGATCTTGAGCGCCTCCTGCACCAGCGCCAGCCGCTCCGGACCGTCGGGCAGGCTCTGCATGCGCCGGAACAGCTCGTCGAAGCGGGCGTCCTTGAAGCGCGACAGGTTCGGCCCGCCGGCGGCCGGGCCGTACAGGTTCAGCAGGCTGTCCTGGACGTCGGGCGAGGCGTTGGTGCCGCCCAGCTGCCACACCATCAGCTGGCCGGCGCGCGCCGCCTTCAGCTGCTCGGGCCACTGCGCGAGCTTGATGCGCAGGCGGATGCCGAGCGCGTCCATGTTCTTCTTCCACAACTCGTCGAACTGGCGCGAGATCGCATCGGGCGTGCTCGCGTAATCGATCACCAGCGGCCGGCCGTCGGGCAGCTCGCGCCAGCCGTCGCCGTCGCGGTCGACGTAGCCGTACATGTCGAGCAGCGCCTTGGCGCGGGCGACGTCGTACTCGCTGTTCTCGCTGCGGTAGCGCGGGTCGTAGCCGTAGCCGCCGGGCGCGATCACCGACTGTGCCGCGATCGCCTGGCCCCGGCGGATGCCGCGGATCTCCTGCTCGACGTTGGTACCCAGGCTGATCGCCCGGCGCAGCGCCACCTTCTCGGGCGTCATGCCGCCGACCAGCGGGTCTTCCATGTTGAAGAAGAAGTAGGTGCGGTCGGGGTTGGCGAAGCGGTCCATGCCGACACCGCGCTTGGCCAGGTAAGGCGCGATCCGGCCGCCGGGTACCGCCTGGTTGGCGAACTCCAGCGGCACCGACACCAGATCGAACTGGCCGTTCAGGAAGGACAGCCAGCGCGGCTGGCTCTCCTCGATGATCGAGATCTCGACCCGGTCGATCATCGGCAGGCGCCGGCCCTTGAACCGGCGCAGCAGGGTCTGGCCTTCGGCGTCGTCGGCGGCCGGCTGGCCGTCGTAGCGCAGGTCGCGGTAGCTCGGATTGCGCTCGAGCACCAGGCTCGAGCTGCGCCGCCAGCCGGTCAGTCGGAACGCGCCGGTGCCGACCGGATGCTCGGCGATCGCGTCGCCGTAGAACTCGACCACCTCGCGCGCCACCGCCCCGAACAGGCTGCTGTCGGCAAGCGTGTAGAGCAGGCGCGGCCGCGGGTCGGCGAGCTTGTACTGCAGCGTGTAGCGGTCGAGCGCGCGGATGCCCTCGACCTCCTTGTCGTAGTCGAACGGCCGCTTGCCCGCGATCGCTTCCTGGCGCAGGGCGTCTACGCCGAGCGCGCCTTCCTCGTTGGCGCCGGCGTAGATCGGGCTCTTGTTGACCGGGTCGAAGAAGCGCTTCCAGGAATAGACATAGTCGGCGGCGGTCAGCTCGCGCGGCTTGCCCTTGAAGGCCGGGTCGGCGACGAAATAGATGCCCGGGGTGATGCGGATCGTGAAGGTTCGGAAGTCGTCGCTGATCTCCGGAAAGCCCACCGCGGTGTGCGGCACGACCTTGAACGGGCGCGCCAGGTAGTCGAAGCGGTAGAGCGCCTCGAACACGTGCGCGGTGACGACGCGCGAATAGAGGTCGTTGATCTTGCTCGGATCGAAGCCGGTCTCGGCGGCGACGAAGGCGTAGTGCAGCACCTTCTGGCCGGCCGTCCCGGCGGCGCCAGGCGCCTTCTCGTCGGCAGCGGCGGCGAGGCCGCCGCCGAGCAGCAGCGGCGCGGCGACGATCGCTTCGCGCCGCCTCATGAGGAAACCTTCGCGCTTCGCGCTGCGGTATTCGCCATGGCGAAATGAGGCCGGACACGGACGGTCCCTGCGGACTTCTCGTGCCTGCCGAACGCCACCGGCCTGCGGACGGTGGCGGCCCGGCGGCTCATGCCGCCCCCTTCTTCGGGCCGGCCGCGTCGACGTCGACGTACTGCCACCAGTCGAGCCAGAACGGCGGCCGCCGGTAGCCGACCAGCCGGGCATAGCTCATGTCGGTGAGGATGCGGTGCACGGCGATCCGGTAGGGCGCGTAGGCGGTCATGATCTCCGCGGTGCGCTCGAACAGCGCCTGCCGCTCGGCGCCGCTCGGCAGCATCTTCATGCGCTCGTAAAGGCGGTCGAACTCGGCCAGCTTGAAGCGGGCCAGGTTGCCCTTGCCGATCGAGCCGCCGTAGGCGCGCTCGAGCGCGCCATGGCCGTCCGGTGTCGAGGCCGACGAGCCGACCCGCCAGAGCATGAACTTGCCCGAGCGCGCCGCCTTCAGGTTCTCCGGCCACTGCGCGGTCTTGAGCGTCATGCGCAGCCCGAGCGAATCCATGCTCTTCTTCCACAGCTCGTCGCGCTGGCGGGACAGCTGGTCGGACTGGGTCGACAGTTCCATCACCATCGGGTTGCCGTCGGGCTGCTCGCGCCAGCCGTCGCCGTCGCGGTCGAGATAGCCGTACATGTCGAGCAGGGCACGGGCGCGCGCCAGGTCGTAGGTTCCCATCTCGGTGCGCAGGTCCGCCCGGTAGCCTTCGGTGAGCGGCGGCACGATCGACTGCGCGACGATCGCCTGGCCGCGCCAGGCGACCCGGATCTCGCGGCTCACGTCGTTGCCGAGCACCATCGCCCGGCGCAGGGCCACCTTCTCCGGCGTGTAGCCACCGACCAGCGGGTCTTCCATGTTGAAGACGACCAGCGTGACGTCGGCGCTCGCCACCCGGTGCGCCTTGATGCCCTGCTTGACGAGATTGGGGGCGACCTTGCCGCCGGGCACGGCCTGCTCGACGAACTCGGTCGGCAGCCGCTCGAGGAAGTCCTGCTCGCCGTTGACGAACGAGAGCCAGCGCGGCTGGGTCTGCTCGATGATCGCGATCTCGACCCGGTCGAGCATGGGCAGGCGCCGGCCCTTGAACTGCTGCAGCAGCGCCTGGCCTTCGGCGTCGTCGGCGTTCGGCTCGGCGTCGTAGATGTGCTCGCGGTAGCCGGGGTTGCGGACCAGGACGATGCGCGAACTGCGCCGCCACTCCTCGAGGCGAAACGCGCCGGTGCCGACCGGGTGGTCCATGATCCGGTCGCCGTACTCTTCGACGACCTCGCGCGCGACCGCGCCAAGGATGTCGCGCGAGGCCCAGACGTAGAGATGGCGCGGCCGCGCTTCGTGCAGGTGGACGCGCAGCGTGTAGCGGTCGATCGCCTGCAGGCCCTCGACCTTGCGGTCGTAGTCGAACGGCTTCTTGCTCTTCAGCGCGTCGTCGTGCAGCTCCTTCAGGCCGACGATCCGCTCGTCTTCGAGCGAGGGCATTCCGGGGCTCTTCAGCTTCGGGTCGTAGATGCGCTTGAAGGCGTAGATGTAGTCCTCGGCGACCAGCTCGCGCCGCTGGCCCTTGAAGGCCGGGTCGTCGGCGAAGAAGATGCCGGGCCGGATCCGGAACGTGAAGGTGCGAAAGTCGTCCGACACCTCGGGCATCGCCGCGGCCGTCAGCGGTTTCAGCTTGAACGGCCGCGCCAGGTAGTCGTAGGTGAGCGGCGATTCGAAGATGTGGGCCGTGACGATGCGCGAGTAGATGTCGCTGATCTGCGCCGGATCGAAGCCGGTCTCGGCCACCTGGAAGGCGTAGCGCATGACCCTTTCGCCCTCCGCCGCGGCCGGCGCCGGCGCGGCGAAGCCGGGCAGCGCGCGCGCGGCCCAGGCGGCGGCCATCGCTTGGGTCAGTTGCCGGCGCTTCATCGTCCGCGTGTCCTCTCGCATTCCTGGGGCGTGCCGTGAAGTCTAGGCGCTAGACTTCGATCCCGCCGAGCAGCGGCCGCCGACCCCACCGACCGACCCCTCACCCGATGGCCGCGTACCTGATTCGGCGCCTGTGGCAGATGATCCCCACTCTGCTGGGCGTCGTCCTCCTCGTTTTCCTCCTCTTCAAGTTCTTCGGCGGCGACCCGGCCGAGATCCTGGGCGGGCTGAACGCGACCCCCGAACAGGTTCAGCAGATCCGCGACCAGCTCGGCCTGAACCGCCCCTGGTACGTGCAGCTCGGGATCTACCTGAAGGGCATCGTCACCTTCGACTGGGGGCGCAGCTTCGCGACCAACGAGGCGGTGGGCCACATCTTCGCCACCCGGCTGCCGGCGACGCTGACGGTGATGCTGCCGATCCTGATCCTCGACACCCTGCTGGCGCTGCCGATCGCGATGTGGGTCGCCTACCGGCGCGGCTCGCTCAGCGACCGGGCGATCATGATCATCAGCACGGTCGCGCTCTCGGTCTCGTTCCTGGTCTACATCATCCTCGGCCAGTACGTGTTCGGCTTTCAGCTCGGCTGGTTCCCGGTCCAGGGCTGGAGCGACTCGGTGCTGAAAAACCTGGTCACCTACGTGCCGCTGCCGGTAATGCTGGCGCTGATGGTCGGGATCGCGCCGCAGACCCGTCTGTACCGCACCTTCTTTCTCGACGAGCTCGGTCACGACTACGTCCGCACCGCGCGCGCCAAGGGCATGACCGAGCGCACCGTGCTGTTTCGGCACGTCCTGCGCAACGCGATGATCCCGATCCTGACCAACATCGGCCTGGCCCTGCCGGGCGTGTTCGTCGGCTCGTTCCTGATCGAGGTCTTCTTCTCGATCCCGGGGCTCGGCCGCGAGGTCATCCTCGCCGTCAACCGCAGCGACTACCCGGTGATCCAGGCGCTCACCGTCTACCTGGCGGTGCTCACGATGCTGATCAACCTCGGCGTCGACATCCTCTACAAGCTGGTCGACCCGCGGGTGGTGTTGAAATGAGCGCCGTCCTGCCGCCGATCGCCGCGCCTGCCGCTGGGCGGGCGGCGCGCTCCGAGGGCGTCTGGCACGCCGCCTGGCGGCGCCTGCGCAACGATCGCCTCGGCCTGGGCTCGCTGCTCGTGGTCGCGGTCTTCGTGCTCCTGATCGTGCTCACCGCCACCGGGCTGGTCGCCGGCGGCTGGCAGAAGGAAGTCGCCGTGCCGAGCGCGCCGCCCGGCTTCGTCGGTCCGGCGGTGGCGGTGGAGGCGGAAGCGATCGCCGCGCCGACCGGGCCGATCGCCGACATCTCGGCGGTCGACCCGCTCGCGCCGCGCTACCAGGAGTGGGCCGAGCGCGCCGCCAAATACAAGACGGTCGAGGCGCCGCGCGCCCAGACCCTGCCCTTCGGCGCCGACCGGCTCGGCCGCGACGTCCTCGCCAAGGCGATGAAGGGCACCCAGACCTCGGTCTTCGTCGGCCTGCTCGGCGCGCTCGTCGCCACCCTGATCGGCACCGTGCTGGGCGCCGTCGGCGGCTTCTTCGGCGGCAAGGTCGGCGACTTCCTCGAGTGGCTGTACAGCGTCTTCACCTCTATCCCTGACATCCTGCTGATCCTCTCGTTCGCGGTCATCTTCGGCCGCGGCATCGGCAGCGTCGCGATCATCCTCGCCCTGGTCGGCTGGACCGGCCTGTACCGCCAGGTACGCGCCGAGTTCATCAAGCACTCGACCCGCGACTACGTCCGCTCGGCCGAGGCGATCGGCGCAACGGCTGCGTCGCGGATGTTCCGGCACATCCTGCCCAACGTGAGCCACGTCATCCTGGTCCGCCTGTCGCTGCTGGTCGTCGCCTTCATCAAGTTCGAGGTGATCCTGTCGTACCTGGGGCTGGGGGTCGGCGTCGACGACGTGTCCTGGGGCACCATGCTGGCCGAGGCGCAGAGCGAGCTGATCCTCGGCTACTGGTGGCAGCTGGCCGCGGCGACCGCGTTCATGGCGGTGTTCGTGACCGCCTTCTCGCTGATGACCGACGCCGTGCGCGACGCCCTCGATCCGAAGTTGCGGGGCCTCGAATGAGCGCCGCCGACAACCGCCCCGACCCCGCCCCGCCCGCCCCCGCCAGCGCTGCCGCCGATCGCAGCGACGGGCCGGGCGTGCCGCTGCTGACGATCGAGGACCTGCGGGTCGCCTTTCGCCTCGGCAAGGTGGACGGGATCGCCCGCCGCATCGAGGCCGTCCGCGGGGTCAGCTTCGCGATCCCGGAGAACACCACCGTCGCCCTGGTCGGCGAATCCGGTTCGGGCAAGAGCGTGACCGCGATGTCGATCCTCAACCTGCTGCCCGACAACGCCGAGCGCTCCGGCCGGGTCGAGTTCCAGGGCCGCGACATGCTCGCCCTCGGTCGCGACGCGTTGCAGCGGCTGCGCGGCAAGGAGATCGCCTGCGTCTTCCAGGATCCGATGAGCTCGCTCAACCCTGTCTTCACGGTCGGCCAGCAGATCGTCGAGCCGCTCGTCAAGCACCTCGGCCTGGGCCGGCGCGCCGCGTGGACGCGCGCCGAGGCCCTGCTCGGCGAGGTCGGCATGCCGGAGCCGAAGCGGCGTCTCGCCGCCTATCCGCACCAGCTCTCGGGCGGCCAGCAGCAACGGGTGATGATCGCGATGGCGTTGGCCTGCGAGCCCAGGCTGCTGATCGCCGACGAGCCGACCACCGCGCTCGACGTGACCATCCAGCGCCAGATCCTCGAGCTGCTCGCGCGCCTGAAGGAGCGGCACCGGATGAGCATGCTGTTCATCAGCCACGATCTCGGCGTGGTCGGCGAGATCGCCGATCACGTCGTCGTGATGCGCGAAGGCGTGGTGCGCGAGCAAGGCCCGGTCGCCGGCATCTTCGCCGACCCGAAGGACGACTACACCAAAGCCCTGCTCGCCTGCCGGCCGACCCTGACGCTGCGGGCGCCGCGCCTTCGCGTGGTCGACGACCACATCGCCGGCCACGCCGCCACGGGCCAGGCGAAGCCGAAGGATCCCGACGCGCGTGTCATCGTCGAGGCCAAGGGGCTGACCAAGAGCTTCTGGATCCGTAGCGGCGTGTTCGGGCGCAAGGAGTTCCAGGCGGTCCGGGGGGCGACGTTTCGCCTGCGCGCCGGCCACACGCTCGGCATCGTCGGCGAGTCCGGCTCCGGCAAGACGACGCTCGGCCTGACCCTGTTGCGCCTGCACGAGCCGAGCGGCGGGCCGGTCGGCGGCGCGGCGATCTTCGACGGGCGCGACCTGCTGGCGCTGTCCAAGGCCGACATGCTGGCAATGAGGAAGCGCATCCAGGTCGTGTTCCAGAACCCCTACGCCTCGCTCAACCCGCGCTTCACGATCGGCCAGACGCTGGTCGAGCCGATGGCGATCCACGGCATCGGTGCCGGCACCGGGGAGCGCGAGGCGCGCGCCCGGGCGCTGCTGGCCCGGGTCGGGCTCGACGACACGGCGATGCAGAAGTACCCGCACGAGTTTTCCGGCGGCCAGCGCCAGCGCGTCGCGATCGCCCGCTGCCTGACCCTGTCGCCCGAGGTGCTGGTCCTCGACGAGGCGGTGAGCGCGCTCGACGTCTCGGTCCAGGCGCAGGTGCTCAACCTCCTCAAGGATCTGCAGGACGAGCTCGGGCTGGCCTACATCTTCATCAGCCACGACCTTGCCGTCGTTCGCTTCATGGCCGACGAGGTGATCGTCATGAAGGACGGCGAGGTGGTCGAGCAGGCCGGCGTCGAGCAGATCCTCGAACGGCCGCAGCAGGAGTACACCCGCCGGCTGCTCGAGGCGATTCCGCGCGGTTACGCCGCTGCCGCCTGAGCCACCGTCGCTGTAACGACTGCTTGCGATTGCGACGCGGCCGGTCGGCCGGGAGTCGACCCGGCCGCAACGCGGCGCCGCCCGCCGGCGCGGGCCGGGCCGATCCGTGACGCGCAGCACGCCGCGGCGAGTGGCACGAACGTTGCAAACCATCGCCATGAAATGCGGTGCTTGCAACGAGTTGTTGCAGGGCCGTTCCGACCGAAGAGCCCAGGCATGCTGCATCGATTCCTCTCCCCGGCCGCTTCACCACGCGGTGGCGCTTCTTCCCTGTTGCGTCTCGGCGTGGTTGGCGTACCGCCGGCGGTCTCGGCGCAGTTCGCGCAGCGCCCGTCGGTGCTGGCGCGGCAGGCCTTCGTGCCGCAGCAGTTGTCGTTGTTCGGACCACCCGGAGGCGGACGCTAGTGGTCTGCGCCACCCATACAGATCTGGGTGGCACAGACCACTAGAGTTCGGTTGTCGGTCCGCAGCTGCGGACGCGCGCCAGTGACCGACACTGTCGCGCGCCTGGTGCAGGCCGGGGTGTTGCTTCGGCAGCCCCGGCCGACCTGCGGGCCCGGGGGAGCGGGCAATTCGGGGCTGTTTCGAGAGCGCGCCCCGGAACTCTTGTCCCGCTCCCCTGTTTTTGTTCAGCCGGCCTGCGGCACGAAGTGGGCGATCGAGTTGGCGTAGTAGCGGAGCAGCGGCAGCTCGTTCTGGCGAGCCGCGTACAGCCCGTCCTCGGCGTCGACCAGGCGGCGCAGGGTCAGCATGCGCAGGCCGACACCGACCGCGTAGTCCAGGTCCTTGCGCGGGATGTAGATATGGGCGCCGGCCGCTTCGAGCCGTTCGATCAGCGCGTTGACCTGTGCCTTCAGCTCCAGCTCCGAGAGGCCCGCGCCGGAGTGGGCGAGCAGCACCGCGGCCACCAGCGGGACCGGCAGCACCGGAACGACGCCACCCACCGCCGCCATCAGGTGCCGGCCGAGCTCGCCGATCGCCAGCTTGCGCTCGGCGGCGCCGAGCTGCTGGAAGTCGATGCCACGGCCGACGCAATAGGCACGGACGGAGACCGGCGCGCCGAAGTTGACGCAGGCGTAGCCGAAGCGGCGCCAACCGCTCTTCATCATCAGGCGCAGGTTGTTGGTGATGAAGCCGAGCGTGTTCCAGACCGTCCAGAAGCGGTTCGGCCGGCGCGCGTCGGGGTCGCCCGAGAGCAGCTGGGTGCGGTCTTCGAGGACGCGGTCGTAGTTGAGGCCGAGCGGCACGAACACGAGATCGCGCTCGCCGTCGAGATGGAAGCCGCGCAGCATGTAGTCGATGACGCCCAGCCGGGGCTCGGCGAGCAGGCCGTCGCGCGTCAGATGCCCTTCCGGGAACACCGCCTGCGGCACGCCGGCCTGCGTCGCCATCGCGATGTAGCACTCGAGGACGCGCCGGTACAGGTCGTCCTTCGAGTTGCGGCGCACGAAGTAGGCGCCCATCGAGCGGATCAGCGCCGAGAGCGGCCAGACCCGCGCCCACTCGCCGACCGCGTACGACAGCGCCGCCTGGTCGGCGGCGATGTGGCTGGCCAGGATGTAGTCCATGTTGGAGCGGTGATTCATGACGAACACCACGGTCGCGTTCTCGGGCACGCTGGCCAGTGCCGCGGTATCGACATAACCGAGGCGAACCCGATACAGGCCCTGGGAGAGCTTGCGGCCGACCCAGTTGCTGATCCGAAAATACACATAGGCATTGAACGCCGGCACGATCTCGCGCGCGTAGTGCTCGATTGTCCGCAACACCGTCGGCAGCGGCAGCTTGCGCTCGGCCGCGAACGCCTCGGCCGCCGCCATCACCTTGGGGTCGCCGAGCAGGCGATGGATCAGCACCTGGCGGCGGGTGCGCTGGAACGGGCGCACGCCGATGCGCAGGCGCGACGAGACTTCCTCGAGCACGACGTTGACCCGGCTGCGCACGAACCGGCGCAACGCCGGCATCAGCAGCTTGTCGTACGCAGCCCAGCTGGCCAGGGCGAGCAGGACGACCAGGAGCCACAGCGGCAACGCAACCGGCGCATTCATGGCGGCCATTGTGAGTGGCTGCTCATGGCGTGGCTACGGCAGATGCCTGAGGTAGCGGGCGACCGGTGGCCGCAGCCGAACCGGGCGGGACGGGCGCGTCGGCGCGGCGCTTGGTGTGGCGGCTAGTCGACTAGAAGTGGTCTACCTATATGGCTAGCTAGGCGCACCACTGCGGATGGCGGGTCGCGGCGAACATCTCCACTGCCGCTTCCTCGATGCGCAGGCAGTAGCCGCGGCCGTAGACGGTCTCGACGCGCAGCGCCTTGGCGCCGGCGTCGCGCAGCTTCTTGCGGATCCGGCAGATGTGCATGTCGGCGCTGCGCCGGCCGTCGCCGGCGCCGGCGACGGCGCCCGACGAGCTGCCCAGGGTGCGGCCGATCGTGTCGCGATGGACGAACTCGCCGGGCCGCGAGGCGAGCAGCAGCAGCAGCTCGAACTCGCCGGTCGTGAGGGCGAGCGGCGCGTCGCCGACGCTGGCGGCGGCACGGCGCGGGTCGAGCCGCAAGGGGCCGAGCCGGACGACCGCGCGCCGCTCCTCGCCGCCGGGCGCCGGGCGCTCCCTGGCGATCTCGATCAGGCGATGCAACTTGGCCGCGATCAGGCGCGGCGATGCCGGCTTGACGATCACCTCGGTGGCGCCGCTTTGCAGCGCCTCGATCTGGCGCCGCTCCCGGCCTTCGCTCCAGACCAGCACGATCGGCGCGTTGGCCCGGTCGCGCAGCTCCGGCAGGGCGTGCAGGAGCGATCCGGCATCGCCGTCGCCGTCGACGATGACGGCGTCGAATTGCCACTGGCGGATCAGCCCGAAGGCCGAGGCGAAGCTGTCGACCGCGTACGGCTTGAAGCCGAACAGGTCGAACTCGCGGTGGAATCCCGCGGCGGCGCCGTCGTCGGCATCGACGATCAGGCAGAGAGGCAGCACGGTGCGGGGCCGGTGACGGGCGAAGCAGTCTTGCGCAGGTTGCGAAACAGGGCCGAGCGGCTGCCGAAGCCGGCCCGCGAGGCAGCCTCGCTGCAAGCGGTGCCGACCGCCAGGTGCCGGCGTGCCACCGCAGTGCGCTTTCTCAGCAGGAAGGCGTGCGGCGTCTCGCCGTGGACGAGGCTGAACAGGCGCACGAAGTGAAAGCGCGACAGGCTCGCCGCGCGGGCCATCTCGTCGAGCGAGAGCGGCTCGTCGTGGCGGCTGGCGATGAAGTCGGCGGCGAGCAGGATCCGGCGCAGCAGTTGCTCGCGCGTCGCCCGCTTGACGCAGGCGATGCGATCGGCCTGGCGGCGCAGCGCCAGCTCCTCGCCGATGGCCGCTTGCACCAGTGCCACCCGGTCGGCGCACTCGGCTGCCCGGGCCCGGCCGGCGGCGCGGCTGCGGGCGATCGCCAGCAGCAAGCGGCCGGTCGTCGCGTCGCGCGGGCGGAGGTTGTCGGCGAAGGTCAGGGCGAGCGCGGCCGCGCTCTCGCCCGGCGGGGAGAAGGCGGGCAACGTGGTGGGCATCCCGGCAGCGAAGTCGGCCGGCTCGGGGCGGATTTCAGCGAACGGATCGGCCGCCCCGGCGCGCCACCCGACCGTGACAGCGAAGGCCGCGTCGCGCTCGGCCGCGCTCACGGCCACCGTGAGCACATCGGCCCGGTGTTCCGAATCGGCTCGCACGCTGCAGGCCTCCTGGCCGTCGAGTACGAGCCAGGCATCCTCGTCCAGGCGAACCCGCCGATTGCGCCAGGCAAGCTGGACGGCACCGCGCAAGACGGTGCGAAAGACAAGCGCCGGCCGCTCGCCCGTGGCCAGTGGGGCCGTGCCCCGCGTGCCCGGCGTGCCCGGCGTGCCCGAGCCGACCGCGCCGACCGCGCCGACCGCGCCAAATCCGCCGAATCCGCGAGCCTCGCCCGATGCGCCCACCGCGCTCACCTCGTCCAGCGGCAGCCGCCGCCCTCACCGGCAACCGACAAGCGATCTTTTAAATGCATATACATTGTTTCGGGCAAATTTTTTCGCACCGGATCAGGCGATGGCGCGCGTCAGGCGCACGAGCTTGCGATTGGTCTCGACCATCTTGTCGTCGAGCACGGAGCTGACTTCCTGCTGCGCCTTCTTCCAGAGCGGCAGCGCACGCGCGAAGACGGCACGGCCTTCGTCGGTCAGCGAAGCGAGACGGCGGCGCCGGTCGGCGCCCACTGCGAGCGTGACCCAGCCTTGCCGTTCGAGGCCACGCAGGTTGCGGATGAGCGTGGTTTCGTCCATGGCGATGCGCGCGGCGAGTTCCTTGACTGCCAGCCCCTGTGTACCGGCGACCGCCCAGATCACCGACATCTGGCTCGACTGGATCCCGGCCGCACGCAGGTGGCGGTCGTAGACGCTCGAGACGGCGCGCGCCGCCATCCGCAGGTTGCCGCACACGCAGTCGAATCCACGCGGCGCCAGCAGGTCGACGATGTCCATGGGGCCAGTATAGATGCAGATGCATTCGATGCTCGGGCGTGCGCCGGGGCTCACTGCAGCGTGTAGGTCACCCGCCCGTAGATGAAGCGGCCGCGCGGATCGCCGTACTGGTTGTCGTAGCCGCTCTGGAACGAGGTCTGGCCGCCGGAGTTCGAGTAGGGCGGGTCGCGATCGAACAGGTTCTTGGCGCCGAGCGTGAAGCGCCACGACTTGAAGCCGGCGTACGTGCCCTGCAGGTCGTAGACCGTGTACGAGCTGACCCGCCGCGGCTCGGTCTCGTCGGTGCCGGCCAGGTCGTTGTAGCCCTTCTGGTAGCTTTGCGCGAAGTTCACTCCCCACGGGCCGCGCGTCCAGTCGATCGCCAGGTAGCTGCGAAAGCGCGGCACGACGCCGCCGGTGGCCGGGTTGGTCAGGTCGACGCCGCCGGCGAACGTGCCGTCGAGGTTGGAGGTGTCGAATCGGTTGAAGTAGGTCGCCGAACCGTTCACCGTGAAGCGCCCGAGGTCGCCCGCCGGAATGCGCCACTTGACGTCGAAGTCGAGACCCGACACCTTGGTGATGCCCAGGTTCAGGTTGGTCAGCAGGATGTTGGTGATCTGGCCGGGCAGGTTCGGAAACGCAGGATCGATCGGTCCGCGCTGGAGCTGCGCGGCGTACTTCACCGGATCGCCGAGGATCACCGCCGAGCCCAGACCGTTGACGATGGTGTCCTCGAGCCGGACCCGGAAGTAGTCGACCCCGACCGAGACGTTGTTGATCGGCTCGATGACGGCGCCGAGGGTGAAATTCTTCGACTTCTCCGGCTTGAGCGTGGCGTTGCCACCGGTGGTGACGGTGAACTGGGTGCCGCAGTCCTTGACGGCGTCGTTGGTGGTCGGGCAGCGCAGCGGATCGCTCGCCCCCTGCGCGGTGACGCCGGTCAGGTTGGGCCCGTACAGGTCCTGCAGGCTGGGCGCGCGGAAGCCCTTGCCCCACGAGGTGCGGAACAGCAGCTGCTGCACCGGCTGCCAGCGCAGGCTGCCCTTCGGCGTGGTCGAGTTGCCGACCCCTTGGTAGTGGTCGTAGCGCACCGCCACGTTCGCTTCCAGGCCCTTGACGATCGGCACGTTGACTTCGCCGAACACGGCGCCGACGTTGCGCTTGCGGCTGACGTCGAGCAGGTTGCCGCCGTAACCGGCGATGTCGCCGCTGGCGATTTCCGGGCTGGCGCTGAAGTCGTACTTCTCCTTGCGCCCTTCGACACCGACCGCCACGCCGATCGGCCCGGCCGGCAGGTTGTAGACCTCGCGCGAGCCGCGCGCCGCCAGGCTGCTCAGCGACGACTTGATGCGGAACGCGTCGCCCCTGAAGTTCGTGGCGAGCAGGGCCGCCTCGACGTCGGGCGTGCTCGGGCCGAAGAAATTGACGGTGCCGCTGTTGAGCAGCGGCAGGATCTTCGTCAGCGCCGGAAAGCCGTTGTTGACCTGCTCGCGGACCTTGCTCTCGCTGTACAGGCCGGCGACGTCGAAGTCCCAGCCGACCAGGGTGCCGCGCAGGCCGGCCACGAACCGCGGCGCCTCGGAGATGTCGGTGATGTCGCGGTTGCCGGCGCCCGCCGCCCGGTAGCGGACCAGCAGGTCGGGCGTCGCGCCGCCGCTCAGCGACTGCACGTAGGCGGTCGGGTAGTACGGACTGGTCGACTGCAGGATGATTGTCGAGAAGCCGTTGTACGGAGAGACGTTGAACAGCGGATTCGTGTCCGGCAGCGCGAACTGGTCGGAGATCGGCACCGGCTGGATGATGGTGCGGATCTTGTTCTGGTTGTACGACGCCTCGGCATACGCCTGGATGTCGCTGGTGATCGCGAACTTGCCCGCGGCGAACAGGCTGGTGCGCTCGGAGGCCGGCACCAGCTCGAGGATCGACGCCGGATCGAACCGGCAGGTGTTCGGGTCGCGGTACGGGTCGCTCACCGAGTAGGGCGCTACGCAGCCGGTTGCGGCGGTCGGATTGCCGGCGCCGAACGAGCCGTCGGCGGCGGTGATGTTGGCCGGGAAGGTGTTGCCGGAGGTCGTGTCGTTCATCGGGTTGAAGCCGACCTTGGCGAAGTCGCGCTGGGCGCCGACCAGCGAGCCTTCCTTCTGGAACGAGGCCACCAGCATCACGTTGAAGCGATCGGAATCGAGCCGGCCGAAGCCGAACACGCCGCTGGCCCGCTTGAAGCTCGCGCCGCCCTGGGTCGTGTCGCCGTACTCGCCGGTCAGCTCGATCCCCTTGAAGTCCTGGCGCAGGATGAAGTTGACGACACCGGCGATCGCGTCGGAGCCGTACACCGCCGACGCGCCGTCCTTGAGCACCTCGACGCGCTCGATGGCGGCGAGCGGAATGCTGTTGACGTCGACCGAGACCGAGTCGCCGGTGAAGCCGATCCCGTACGGTGCGATGCGCCGGCCGTTGAGCAGGACGAGGGTGCGCAGCGACGTCAAGCCATGCAGCGAGATCGCCGAGATGCCACCGGTGGTGGCGCCCGCCGTGCTCGAGCTGGACAGGCCGCCCGAGCTCGAGATCGAGCTGACCGTCTGCAGCAGCTGCTCGATGGTGACGGCGCCGGTCTTCTGGATCTGCTCGCGCGTGATCACCTGGACCGGCAGCGCCGACTCGGCGTCGATCCGCTTGATCGACGAGCCGGTGATCTCGACCCGCTCGAACTGCTGGGCCTGCGCCCAGGCCGCCAGCGGGAAGGCGGCGGCGACCGCGGCCGCGACGATGCGGCGGCGGCCCGGATGACGATTGCGTTGCGAAGCGGCGGCGGCCTGGCCAGTCTTGGACATGTTTCGTTCCCGGGAGAGTTGCGTTGCGGCGGCTTCATGAGCCGAGCGGCCAGACTACGAACGCGCTCGCCGGGCGACGTTGCAGTTCTTGCGAATTTGCGAAACTGGCACGCTCGTGCAACGCTCGGATCGGGCTCGAAACCGTCTCGAAACAATCGCCGTCCGATCTCCCCCACACTCAACCCCCCGGGCGCGCCCGTCGCGAGGCGCGCCGGAGCCAGGAGACATTCGATGAGACACCGCCTGCGGACCGCCGCCCTGACCTGCGCGCTCGGCGCGTTCGCCGCCTCCGGCTTGGCCCAGGGAACGCCTGGCGCCTGGCCGACCAAGCCGGTGCGCATCGTCGTGCCGTTCGCCCCGGGCGGCACCACCGACATCCTCGCCCGCGCCCTCGCGCCCGAGCTCGGCAAGGCATTCGGGCAGAGCTTCATCGTCGAGAACAAGCCGGGCGCGGGCGGCAACACCGGCGCCGACCTGGTCGCCAAGTCGCCGGCCGACGGCTACACCCTGCTGATGGGCACGGTCGGCACGCAGTCGATCAATCCGGCGCTCTACCCGAAGATGCCCTACGACGCGGTCAAGGACTTCGCGCCGATCACGCTGTTCGCGGGCGTGCCCAATGTGCTGGTCATGAACCCTGCCAAGGCCGCCGCCTACAGGGTTACCGACGTGAAGTCGCTGATCGCCTACGCCAAGGCCAACCCGGGCAAGCTCAACATGGCATCGAGCGGCAACGGCACCTCGATCCATCTCTCGGGCGAGCTGTTCAAGACCATGAGCGGCACCTACATGGTCCACTTCCCGTACCGAGGCTCGGGCCCGGCGCTGCTCGACCTGATCGGCGGCACCATGGACCTGATGTTCGACAACCTGCCCTCGGCGCTGCCGCAGATCAAGGCCGGCAAGCTGGTGGCGCTGGCGGTCACGAGCGGCGAGCGCAGCGTCGCCCTTCCCGAGGTGCCGACGGTCGCCGAGGCCGGGCCGATCAAGGGCTTCGCGGCAAGTTCGTGGTTCGGCCTGCTCGCGCCGACCGGCACGCCTGCGGAGATCGTCAACCGCGTGCAGCAGGAAACCGCGAAGGCGCTGGCCACGCCGGCGCTGAAGGAGCGCCTCGTCTCGCAGGGCGCGATCCCGGGCGGCAACACGCCGGCGCAGTTCACCCAGTTCATCGCCGCCGAGGCGAAGAAGTGGGCGCAGGTCGTCACGGCCTCGGGGGCCAAGGTCGACTGAGCTGCGCGGCGACCGCGACAGCGCTCAGGCGGGGTGCCAGACCACGGGCCGGTGGCTCGCCGTCCAGCGCTCGAACAGCGGCGCGTAGGCTTCCTCGATCCGGTTGCGCTTGACCTTGAAGGTCGGCGTGATGAAGCCGTTCTCGACCGACCACGGCTCGGTGACGACGACCAGGCATTCCAGCTGCTCATGCGGATCGAGCCCGTCGTTGACCTTCGTCAGGTGCTCGGTGAGCGACGCTTCGAGCGCCGCCCGGCCTTCCGGCGCCGCCGAGCGCTTCGCCGCGTCGGCATTCAGCATGACGATGCCGAGCGGCTGGCTCAGGTTGGCGCCGGTGACGACACAGGCCTCGACCGCGCCGTTCATGACCAGCCGGTCCTCGATCGGCGCCGGCGCGACGTACTTGCCCTTGCTCGTCTTGAACAGGTCCTTGACGCGGCCGGTGATGCGCAGGTTGCCTTCGCCGTCGAGGGCGCCCTTGTCGCCGGTGTGCAGCCAGCCGTCGGCGCCGATCGCCTCGCGGGTCAGCTCGGGCTCCTTGTAGTAGCCGAGCATGAGGCCCAGGCTCTTCATCTCGATCTCGCCTGTCGCTGGATCGATCCGGCTCTCGACGCCGTCGTAGGGCAGACCGACCGTGCCGGGTCGCGGCGTCCCGGGCAGGGTGGCGTGCGAGACGCCGCAGTTCTCGGTCATGCCGTACACCTCGCTGATCGGCAGGCCGAGGCGCGCGTACCAGGCGAGCAGCTCGGGCGGCATCGGCGCGGCGCCGCCGGCGGCATAGGTGCAGGCGTCGAGGCCGAGCGCGACGAGCACCTTCTTCGCGACGGCGCGGCCGACGATCGGCAGCCTGAGCAGCAGGCGCAACCGGGTCGGCGGCATCTTCGCGTCGACCGCCTGCTGGAACTTCACCCACAGGCGAGGCACCGAGAAGAACACCGTCGGCCGGGCGCGCTGCATGTCGGCGGTAAAGGTCTCGAGGCTCTCGGCGAAGAAGACGCGCATGCCGGTCGCCAGCAGGGCGTGCTCGACCAGCGCTCGCTCGGCCACGTGCGCGAGCGGCAGGTAGCTCAGCAGGCGGGCATCGCTGCCGATCGGCACGCGCTTCAGGCCGGAGGCGATAGACCAGGCGAAGGTCGCAAAGCTGTGCATCACGCCCTTGGGCACGCCGGTCGTGCCCGACGTGTACATGATGGTCGAGAGCTCGCTGCCGTCGCGCACCGGCGAATCCTGCATCGGCGGCGTGGCGGCGACGATCGCCTCCCATTGCACGAAGTCGTTTGCCGGCGCGAGCGGCAGGCCGATGCAGGGGAGCCCGACGGGTACGCCCGGCCGCATCGCTGCCCAGCCATCGAGCTTGCCGACGAACAGAAGCCTCGCTTCGGAGTGCTCGAGGATCTGCCGGATCGTTCCCGCCGCCAACGTCGGGTAGAGCGGCACCGAGACGTAGCCGGCCATCCAGATCGCGAAGTCGGCGAGCAGCCAGTGCGCGCAGTTCTTCGACAGCAGCGCGATCCGGCTGCCGGGCGGGTAGCCCAACGAGCGCAGGTGCGCCGCCATCCGCCGCACTTCGCCGATCGACTCGCCCCAGGTGAAGTCGCGGACCCGGCCGCCGCCCTGCGGCTGCGTCAGGATCACCTGGGCGGGCGCGGCCCGCTCCCAGTGGTAGAGGCGCTGCAACGCCAGTTGCTCGGGGGCGACGGTGTCGCGGGGCGCCTGATTCGCCATGGGGTGTCCTTGCGCCCGCGGCGGCGGGCGCCGTGGCGGCACGCTAGTGCAGCGCGCGGCCGCCGCCAAGAGAGGGACTACTCGGTCCGCCGCCGGGTCAGTAGGGCCTGCCGATGCTATGGGAGGAACTCCCTAGCGCTAACAGGCCTAGTCGGTCTGCGCCCGCTCGACCGCGATCTCGATCTGCTCCTGCACCCGGCGCGCGCCGCGCGCCGCGAGCAGCGGATCGAGCTCGGCCTGCGGCGCCACCTTGCGCGCTACCTCGTCGAGGGTGTCGGGATCGGTCATCAGCGCATGCGCCATCGCCGAGAGGGCGCAGATCGAGCGCCGCTGCACGTGCATCGGCAGCTCGAGCGTGCTGTTGACGATGACGTGATAGCGGACGCTGTCGACCGCCGGCGGCGCCAGGCCCCAGCTTTCGCACAGCGCCGCGCCGAGCGTGTCGTGGCTGACGCCGATGTGGGTGTGCTCCAGCAGCAGCAGCTCCTCGTCGTTCTTCGCCTCGAGCAGCATCGGCTTGTAGCGCTCGGTCGCGTGGCGGAACATGACCGCCTTGCCGCACTCCTCGAACAGCCCGGCCGAGTGCGCCGCCCAGGCGTCGACGCCGAGCTCGGCACCGATCCGGCCCATCAGCAGGCCGCGCACGCGCGCCCGCTCCCAGAGCGGCTCCAGCTCGGGAGCGGCCGGAAAGACGGCGCGCAGACCCATCTCGAAGGTCACCGAGGCCACCTCGCGGGTGCCGAGGTAGGTGATCGCCTGCTGCACGCTCTGGACCCGCCCGCGCAGGCCGTACATGGCCGAGTTCACCGCCTTCATCACGGCGGCGGCGAGCGCCATGTCGGAGCTGATGAGCAGGCTGGCCGCGTTGAAATCGACCTGGTCCTCGGCGAGCAGCAGCGACAGGCGGACCAGCACGTCCGGCTGCGCCGGGATGTCGACGTCGAGGAGGCGACGGGAGTTCTGGGTCATGTCCTGAGTGCGAGCGGCGCCGACCCGCATGGTACGAGACGCGACTGGCGAGCGCGCTCCCGCAAGGCTGGCCGCGCCCGGAACAATTCCCGGTTTGCCGGCGCTCTCGGCGCCGCATTCGTGCGCGGAGGCAGAAAAAACGAAGGGGCGCCGGTTTCCCGGCGCCCCTGTCAAACCTTGCGTCGGCCCGAAGGCCTGGGTGGAAACGCCGCCCGGGTTCGACGCCCGATCGCGACGCGTTGTCTCCTCACCGACCTCTGCGCATGGGTACCATGCTTGGTGCCCGCGCGAGTCCGGGCACTGTAGTTCGCGCCCCGAAGCGAAACACGAGGGCTTTCCCGGTGCGCCGCGGACGGGGCCGAGGCTCAGGTCGAGGCCGGCCAATGGGTCGTCACGCGCGTTCCCTGGCCGAGCGTGCTTTCGACGGCGACGTCGCCGCCATGCAGCTCGGCGATCCGTTTGACGATCGCCAGCCCGAGGCCGCGCCCGCCGTCGCCGGTGGCCGGCGCCACAGTCTGCCGGCTTTGATAGAACCGGTCGAACAGCTGCGGCAGATCGGCTGCCGGGATGCCGGGGCCGTCGTCGACGACGCTGACCTCGACCCGTCCCTCGCGGCGCCGCGCCGAGAGCGTCACGGTACTGCCCGGCGGGCAGAATTTGAGCGCGTTGTCGACCAGGTTGGCGATCGCACGCTCGAACAGTTCGACGTCGAGCCGGGCATGCGGCAGGGGTGCGCCCGGGGCGGTGTCGTGCCGGCAGGCGAGCGCGACGCCCTGGCGCGCGGCGCGCTCGGCGAAGCGCAAGGCGATGTCATCGAGCAGCTCGCCGGCGTCGACCGCTTCGCTGCGCAGGCCGAACTCGGGCTCGTCGAGCTTGGCCAGGTCGCCGAGCGACTGCACCATGC
>JBDTUG010000031.1:0-20964 GCA_040007855.1 Caldimonas sp. | reverse complement strand
CGAGCGGGTGCAGCTCGCGGCCGTTGATGAAGACGCCGGTGGTCCGGCCGTCGCCACCGCCCGAGGCGTTGGCCGGCAGCGTGCCGCCGAGGGCGAGCCCGGGACCCAGGTAGGCCGCGGCCGGGCCGCCCACGACACCGGCGCCACCGCTCATGGGGTCGTACCAGTAGCGGCCGGCGGGCAAGGAGCCGATGACCGCCTCGATCGGCCGCAGGCTCTTCAGGCCGGCGGCGTCGAGCGCGCGACCGTTGAACTCGATGGCCCGCGCTGGCGGTTGGGCCGCATTCGATGTCGATTGCATGCAAGCTCCCAGGAAGGCCATGAGCAGCGCGGTGCGAAGGAGATGTCTTGTCATGCTGGCGTACCGTGCCGGGAAGGTGAGAAGGCTGCGCAGTGTGTGCAGTGTTCATGTCGATGGTCCCTGCGCTGCTAGGGAAATCAATGGAGATTCAGGTTGGGAATCGCGAACGGCAACGCGCGCGGTGCGTTCGTGGCGTCGCCCAGTTGCCCCGAATCGTTGTTGCCCCAGGCCCAGACGCGGCCGTCGGCGGCCAGCGCGAGTGAGTGGCCATCGCCGGCAGCGACCGAGCTGAGGTCCGCGGGCAGCCCGACGATGCGCACCGGCGTGATCTGATACGACGGTGTCGGCGAGCCCGTGCCGAGATAGCCGAACTGGTTGCTTCCCCAGGTGTAGACGCTGCCGTCGGCAAGCAGCACGACGGCGTGCGCGAGGCCGGTCGCCAAGGCGATCGCCGGGCCAGGCAGCTCGACCCGGCCGGGCGGTGCGCCGAACGGGACAGGCCATTCGCGGCCGAGGTTCTGGCCGATGCCCCAGGACCAGACCTGGCCGTCGCGGCCGATCGCCAGCACGCTCTCCCGGAAGGCGGCGATGGCCCGCATCGGCCCGAGGCCCGGTACGCGTTGCGGTAGCGGGCTGTCCAGAACGGATCCGTCGAAGCCGAGCTGGCCCCGGCTGTTCACTCCCCAGGCCCAGACCGTGCCGTCCTCGTCGAGCGCGAGCGAGAAGTCGAAGCCGGCGGCGATGGCGACGACGGCGCCCATGCCTGCCGCTTGTACGACCTCGATGCCGGTCGTCGTCGCCGCGAAGGCCGGATTGCCGAGCTGGCCCAGCCCGTTCGCCCCGCTGGCCTCGATGCGTCCGTCGGCGCGCAGCACCAGGCTGTGCCTGTCGCCGGCGGCCACGGCGCGGGCAGCCCCCAGGGCCGGAGTGCCGATGAAACGCACTGGCGTCGCCGTCGACACCATGGTGCCGTCACCGAGGTTGCCGCTGTTGCCGCCCCAGCCCCAGACCTCGCCGTTGCGGCGCAGCGCCAGGGTGTTCCCATAGGACGAGCTGAGGGCGACGACGTTGGTCAGGCCGGGGACCGGGCCCGGCGACTCGCGCATCGTCTGCACGAAGCTGGCATCGCCGAGCCCCACGCTCAGCGGTCCGTTCGCGCCCCAGCTGCGCAGCGTGCCGTCGGCCAGAACCGCGAACGAGCTGTGGCCGCCGCCTGCGAGGACGGCGCCAGCGGGCGCCGCCGTCGGCAAGGCCGCAGCGAACACGAACCACGAGAAACTCGCAACCTGCGCCGTCGCCAAGCCGCCGCTGAAGGAGGCCGCGGCGACGGTCTGCCAGGCGCCGGCGGCGTCGGTCTTGTAGAGCGAGCCGGTCTGGCCCGCGGGAACGCGTGCCGGGTCGGCCGGGATGCTGACGGTCACCGGCAGAAGAAAACTGGTTCCATGGGGCGTGAAGGCGAACATGCTGCCCGCCACCGTCACCCCCGCCGGCAAAGCCGGAGCGCCGACCGACGAAGCCTCGATCGCGATCGGCGTCGCCGCAGCCAGGGCACCGGCCGGGACCGTCACGCTGGCGCCGCCGCCGCTGACCGTACCGCCGGCGACGCCGATCGTCTGGGGGACAACCGGTGCCGGTGCGCCGCCCCCGTCGCCACCGCCGCAACCGGCGGCGGTCACCAGCGCGAGCAGTACGGGAACGAGGTAGCGGAGGGCGACGCGGCGCTGGCTTGGGCAGTTGTTCATGTCAGTTGAGGTTGAGACCGGTGACCACGACCGGCGACAGCTGGAACGCCGTGCCGCCATTGCCGAGCTGGCCCGCGTCGTTGTGGCCCCAGGCGCGGACCGTGCCGTCGCTGTGCAAGGCCAGGCCGTGGCCCAGGCTGCTGCCGAAGGCGATCGCGACCACGCCTGCGAGGCCGACAACCGGCGCCGGCGCAGAACGGAAGCCCGGTGTCAGAAAGCCGCTGCCGAGCTGGCCGGTTTCGTTGACGCCCCAGGACAGCACGACGCCGTCGTCGCGCAGCGCCAGCGAGTTGTCCTCGCCGGCGGCGATCGCCGTGATGCGCTGCGTCAGCAAGGTCGCCACCGGCCGGGTCTGGTCCACCTCGGCGCCGTTGCCCAGCTTGCCGTTGGCGTTCGAGCCCCAGGCGACGACCGAGCCGTCGCTCTTCAAGGCCAGCGCATGGCGGCTGCCGGCGGCAATCGCGGTCACGCCCGCCAGGCCGGCGATCTGCGCCGGCGTCGCACGCATCACCGACGCCGCACTGCCGTCGCCGAGGGCGCCGCGGCCCCAGGACCAGACATTGCCGTTGCGGTCGAGGGCGAGCGAGAAGTCGACGCCGGCGGCAACGGCGGCGATTGCTGGCAGGCCGGGCACGACCGTCGCCGCCGCCGACGGCAGCATGCCGGACCGGCCGAGCTGGCCGGAATCGTTGCAGCCGAAGCTCAGCACCACGCCGTCGCTGCGCAGGACCAGGGTGTGGTCGCCGCCGGCGCTCGCCGCGGTGATGTTGGCGGCGCCGGGAATCTGAAACGGCGCGGGCGAAATCGAGCCGAAGCTGCAATCGATCGAGCCGCCATAGCCCCAGGCCCAGACGGTGCCGTCGGTCTTGACCGCGACGCCTTGCGAGCCCGATCCGGCGCTGACCGAGAGCACGCCGGTGATCGTGCCGAGCGGCGCGGCGGTGCTGCGGTTGCCGGTGGCGGGGCCGTTGCCGAGTTGACCGATGGCGTCGATGCCCCAGGAGGACGGCACCCCGGCGGTATTGACCGCGAGCGAGAAGCCGTTGCCGGCGGCGATGCGGACCGAGTTGGCCGCAGGCGCCCCAGCGCTCACCGTCAGGGTCGCGGCGCTGCTGTCGAGCATGCCCGCCGCATTGCTCACGTGAACCCTGAACTTCGAGCCGCTGTCGCTGAGCTGCGCATTGGTGAGCGTGAAGCTCGTGGTGTTGGCGCCCGGGATGTCGTTGAAGCTCACGCCGCCATCGATCGAGCGCTGCCACTGGAAGACGGGCGAGGTGCCGGTCGCGACGACGCTGAAGGTCGCGCTCGCGCCGACGGCGACGCTCGCGTCCGCCGGCTGCGGGTTGATCGCCGGCGCGACGACGGCGGTGGTGACGGTCAGGAGGGCGTCACCGCTCGTCACCGTGCCGGCCAGGTTGCTGACGTCGACGCTGTAGAGCGCACCGTTGTCAGTGGCCACCGAAGTGGCCCCGGTGGTGTAGACGTTGTTCGTCGCCCCGGGGATCACGACGCCGTTGCGCTTCCACTGGAACGACAGCGTTCCGGAGAGCGTCGGCCCGGTCGCGCCGACCGAGAAGGTCGCCGTGCCCGGCTCGATCGGCGACTGGTTGGCGGGCTGGACGGCGATCGTCGGCAAGGACAGTGGAACCGGGATCACGATCCAGGAGAAGCTGCTGATCTGCGCCTGCATCGCGTTGCCGACGACCGTCGCGCCGGCAACGACGTCCCAGCCGTTCTGCGCGGCGTTGGTCTTGTAGAGCACCGGCGCGATGCCGGCCGGAAACAGGCTGGAGTCGAAGGGAACGCGGATCGTCGCCGGCAACGCGAAGCTGGTGCCGTGCGGGGTCAGGGCGAACATCAAGCCGGGATCGACGAAGCCCGCTGGAAGCGCGCGCGCGCCTGTGCTGGTCTGGGCGATGCCGACGCTCACCGGCGCGGCGAGCGCGTTCGCCGGCACGACCACCTGCGAACCCGCCGATCCATTGACCGTGCCTCCGGCCGGTCCGATCATGGCGCTGGCCGCCGGCGGCGAAGCCGGATCGTCCGAGCCGCCGCATGCAACGAGGGCAAGCGCGAGAACGGCAACGCCCAGGGCGCGGCAGCGACGGAAATGCGTTTCTTTCATGATGTTGGCTCGGTTTACTTCAGGTTCGGAGGGGTCGTTCGCGACCTCAGGGGAAGCGCCAGCGCGCCACGAAGATGTCGCTGCGCGGCGGTGGCGTCATCGTCAGATCGGCACCGCTCAGGTAGTGGGTGAAGGCAAGGTAGAGGCGGTTGTTGCCGTCGCTGACGACTCGCGGCCTCGTGCTGGTGTGACCGGGACCGCCGTCGACCGCCGTGCCGAGCAGCTCCCAGCTCGCTCCGTTCCAGCGCTTGGCCCAGACGAACGGCGTCAGCGGTCCTTCCGACCAGGCGATCACCGCACGGCCGCTCGCATCGATGGCGAGGCTGATGTCGCGCGCCGGATCGGTGGCGACGAGGTTGAGCGAGCCATCGCCGTTGCTGGCGTCGCCAAGCGCCGCCCAGGTCACGCTGCCGGGAGCGAGGCGCGCTGCCTTCACGCGGGCTGGGCTGCCTTCGAGCCAGCTGAGGTAGACCGCGCCGGAGGTATCGACGTCGAGCTGCATCGGCGCGGCAGCAGGTACCGCGCCGGCCGGCACGGCCAGGGCCGGACCCCAGGCCGCGCCCGCCCGCACCCGCAGCCATGCGGCCGGCGGCAGCGCCGGGCTGGCCGGCTGCTCAAGCCAGGCGACGACGGGGTTGCCGTCGGCCAGCACGGCCAGCGCCGGCGAGTCGCGAAGCACGCTGCCGTCGGGGTCGCGGTTGAGGGAGCCGTCGGGCTGCGGGCCCGCGAGCGCGGCGAAGGCCCCGACCCCGGTCGCCTGCTTCACGAACAGGCCACTGATCGCGGGGACATCGGTCTGCGCGACATAGGCGAGCGCGAGTTGGTCGGTGCCGCGGCTCGCCGCGATCCGCGGCGACCACAGGTGCTGATCGCCGCTGGCGAGGTACTCCGAGCTGAGCGTCCAGCCGGAGCCCGCCGTCGCGACCGCAAGCGCGGTACGGCCCTGATAGGTGACCGCGACCCTGGCGACGTCGGCCCGGGTCAGAGCGAAGCCGGCTTCCTCGATCTGCCCGGACGGCGCCTGGAACGTGCCGCCGATGCCGCCGGCCGGCCAGCCGGTCCAGCTCGTACCGTCGAAGCGCTTGACCCCCAGCTTGCGTTCGCCGCCGAAGTCCTCGAGCCAGGCGATCGCGGGCTGGTTGTCGCTACGCAAGGCGATGCCCACCGTGTCGGCGCGCAGGCCGAAGTAGCTGGCGCCGTTGTTCACGAACTCCCACTGCTGCCCGGCGTTCAGGGTTAGGACGAAAACGGCATCGACGAACGGCAGCTCCTTGCTGGCCGCGTCCTCGCGCTGGTTGCTCAAGGTGGCGCGCACGGTGACGCCGCCGTACCCGCCGAAAGCGCCGTCGCTGCTCAGGTGCAGCGTCCGGCGCACCGTGGTCGCCGGACCGGTCACCCTCGGAGTCGCGTCCGGATCGAACCTGGCGTTGACGCCCGGTCCCGGATTCAGGGCGGCGAGGTCGATGCGGCCGGGACCGTTGACCGAGAACGGCCCGTACGGATCGAAGGACATCGTCACGTCGATGTCGACCGGCGCATTGCTCGACAGAACGGCGTCGGCCGGGCTCAGCGACAGGGTGAGCAACGGCTCGACGCGCTGGTTGAAATCGATGATGCGCTGAGTCGTTCCGTTGTTGCCGATCACCCGCAACGGCAGCACGCCGCCGGCCCCCAGGCGCGCCGGCAGCTCGAGCCGAAGCTGGCTGCTGTCGACACCGTTCGGAACCGGGTTCGGAAAGAACGTACCGGTGACGCCGCTCTCGCCGAGGGCGTCGAAGGTGAGCGTCACCGGATCGGTGGAGCCGGAGGCGCGGAGGACCTTCACAGGCACGAAGCCGAGGGTCGCGTAGACCTTGGGCGCGCCGGCACCGCCTGCCATCACCAGGAAGTCCGTGGTTGGCGGACTCGCCTCCGGCGGAAGGTGGACGTCGTAGCTGCCGACTTGCTCGATCACGCGACCGTTGTTGCCTCCGCCAATGGCCTCCTCAAAGTTACTGATCCACTGCGCCGACACCACGACCGGGCTGATCGTGGTGGTTGTCTCGAGAGCGTCCACGACCAGGGAGAAGCTCGCGCACAGGAAGTCGTCCCGCCCGGCGATCTGCGGCGGTATCTGCGCCGGAGTGCAGGGGGCTTCTGAAATGAATGTCAGCGTGGCGGTGACGCCGGCGTCGATCGGCGGGACCGCGGTGACGTTCTCCGGCTCCAGATAGAAGTACCCCGGGAGGCCGAGCGGTGTGGCAGAACCGTTCTCGAATTTGCCGGGATAGACGACAGTGACCGTGGTCGTGACATTGCCGCCGGGTACGACCTCCGCAACGCCAGGGCTGACCACGACGGCCGTAAGCAGATAGAACCCCCGGTCGAGGGCCGTGCACTCCGCGCAAAAGATGTTGTAGCTGCCCCCGCACGAGGACAGGAGCACAGCGCAAACGGCCAGGGCGGCTCGGGCAAACGACTTGCAACCGCCAACGCAGCCCACCAGAGCCGCCGCGGCCAGCAACCAGGCCATCGGTCCCCTCGACCCCCTTCGCATCGCTCGTGCCATCTGCAACCGCCCTTCTTTCAAATGCGGCCATGCTCGCGGCGATGCCGGCGAGGGTCTTGAGCGAGTTCTGAGGTCTTCCTGAATTCTTCATGAGCCCGACCTGCCAGCGTCGACTGCCGAGGCCGCTCGGGCGACCGAACTTCGCCAGGTGCCGGCGATTGCTTCGAGTCGACGCAGGAGGGCCCGGGCAACGGCTTCGCCATGGGCGCGGCTTTCAATCGAAGACCCAGCGGACGACCGAGATGTCGGTGTCGGGGGTGCCGGGAGTCGACGGGTTGGCGCCTAGATAGAAGCGCGTGTAGCCAACGTAGAGGCGACCGTTGCTGTCGCTGACGATTCGCGGGTTCTTGAGCGCCTCGCCGAGGCCGTCGACGCTCGAGCCCAGCAGCTCCCAGGTCGTGTCGGGCTTCTGCCGCTTGACCCACAGCTCGGGCTTCAAGCCCCCCTCGGTCCACGCGACGACGACCCGGCCCCTCGCGTCGACGGCCAGCGACACGTCGCGCGCCGGCTCGCCGCTGCTGATGTTGAGCGAGCCGTCGCCGCTGCCGGTGTTCGTGAGCGCGGTCCAGTGGCCGCTGGCCAGGTCGACACGCGCGACCATCAGCCGCTCCGGGCTCCCCTCGAGCCAGGCGACGAGCACCGTGCCGGCAGGCTCGACGACGAGCTGAACCGCTGCCGGCACCGGTGTTCGCCCCGCCGGCACCGCGATCGCGCCGCCCCAGGCGCCGCCGGACCAGGAACGCAGCCAGAGCCCTGCCGGCAACGCCGGATCGCTCGGCTGCTCCAGCCAGGCGACGACCGGGCTTGCATCGGCGCGTAGCGCCAGCGCCGAGGCGCCGAGCAACACGCGCCCGGAAGCGTCGCGATTGAGGGATCCATTGGGGTTCGGACCGGCCAGCGGAGTGAACAGGCCTCCGGGGATCAAGCGACGAACGAACAGCTCGCTCTCGGTCGCTGGCGCGATGGCCTGAACCAGGTAGGACAGCGTCAATGCGTCGCCAGCGCCGACGGCGATGCGGGGCGATCGCGCCTGACCCGTGATGACCGCGCCGGCGTCGCGGGTCGACCAGGCAGCGCCGGCGCTGCCGACGGCGAGGCCGGCACCGTCGTTGTAGGTGAACCCGACCTGGGCGACGTCGCCGCTCGCCAGGGCGAAGCTGGCCTCGCCGATGTCGCCGGCCGGCGCGACGAGTCCGTTGGCGGCGCCCGGCGGCGACGAAGCGAACGTGGTGCCGTCGAAGCGCCGCAAGTAGACCTTGCGCACGCCGGGCCGCCCCTCGAGCCAAGCCACCGCCGCAAAGTCGTTGGCTTGCCGGGCGATGCCGATCGTGTCGTTGGGCGAGAGCGTGTGGCTGAGCGACTGGCCAAGGAATTCCCAGAGGAATCCGGGCGTCACCGTCAAGGTCAGCCTCGCCTCGACGTAGGGATGCACGGTCATCACGTCGGCGAGACCGGCTGCCGTTGCTCGCACCTGGAACGTTCCTGACCCCGGGCGGCCATCGGTGCTGGTGATGCGCAGCGTCCGGGTGAGCTGGCTCGTCGGGCCAGTCGCGGTCGGGCTCGCGTTCGGGAGGAATTCGGCGTTGAAACCGTCGGGCAGACCCGCGATCGAGAGATCGATCTGGCCCGGACCGTTGAGCGCGAACGGGCCGCGCAGAAAGTCGAGATTGACCTCGATGTCGACGGGCGCCCGTGCGTCCAGCGCGGCCGTCGCCGGCGTCAGCGAGAGAAGGAAGAGCCCGTCGATGTAGGGCGCAAAGTTGACGCTGCGGGGGGTCAGTCCGTCGACGGTGCCGGTCACCTGCAGCGCCGGCGAACCGCCCGCGCCGTAGCGGGCCGGCAGGTCCAGCCGCAACACTGGCGAATCGTTCGGTCCCGCCGGGTTGGGGCTGATCGTGCCGAGGATGCCGCTGGCCAAGCCGTCAAACGCGAGGGTGACCGGGCCGTCGAAGCCGCCGGAGCGGGTGATCGTGATCGGAATCTGGCCGCTCACTGCGTACAGGCGGGGCGCGTTCGGCCCGCCCACCGCGACCTGGAACCCGGGCACCGGTGGCCCAGGCGGAAGTTGCAGCGTGACGTGGAACTCTCCGAGCCGCTCGATCACGTTGTGGGGGCCGAACTGAGCCGAGAGAACAATCGTGCCGACCTCGGTCGCGGTCTCATCGGCGCTGACGGTGATCTGGTAGCGCTCGCACGCCCACTTTCCCGTCCAGCTGCTCGCCAGCAATTCGGCCGGCACCTGGTCGCTTGCACAGAGGTTCACCGTGCCCCGGACGCCCCCGGTCAGCCGCGTCGAGTTGATGGTGACGCCCGGCTTCAACAGCGGATCCAGCGGAACGTGACCGAACACCAGGAAGACGAACACCTTGTTCGGGCCGCCGTCGGGGGCCGGCCCCGCGTCGTGGTCGTACGGGTAGACGACCGTGATCTGCGAGATGGCGGGCGGCCCACCGGGAACGATGGTGGCGCGGTCCGGATTGGCGACGATGGCGATCAACGGATAGAACCGGAGCGCAGCTTGATGACACTCGAGGCAAAAGGAAAAGGTCCCCGCCAGCGACAGCTGGCCATCGCAGGCGGCGAGGATCGAGACGGCAGCGGCGCAAAGCGTGCCGAGGACGGAGCGCCAGAGTGTTGAAGCCGTCATGCCGCAATACTTCCGCGCTTTCCCTCCAGCCTCGGCCCGCTTCGCATCGCTCGTTCCATCGGCAACCGCCTTTCTTTCGAATGCGGCCATGCTCGCGGCGATGCGGGCGAGGGTCTTGAGCGAGTTCTGAGGTCTTCCTGAATTCTTCGTGAGCCCGACCTGCCAGCGTCGACTGCCGGGGCCGCTCGGGCGCCGAACTTCGCCTGACAGATCCCGACCCATTTCTGCTATCTTTCCGACAACCCTGAACGCAGCAGCCACCGACCGCCATGCCGAGCAACCAGCGCTGGCGTTTCGGGCCCTTCGAGGTCGACGCGCAGGAACACCAGCTGCACCGCGACGGCCAGACGGTGCCGGTGACACGCCAGTCGATGACGCTGCTCGTCGCCTTGCTCGGCCGCCCCGGCAAGCTCTTCACCAAGACCGAGCTGTTCGACACCGTCTGGGCCGGCCGCGTCGTAAGCGACGCCGCTCTCTCCGCGGCGATCCGCGAGCTGCGCCTGGTCCTCGGCGACGATGCGGGCTCGCCGAGCTACATCGCAACCGTGCACGGGGTCGGCTTCCGCTTCGTCGCCTCGCTCGAGGGCGAGGCAGCCACTCCGTCGGCGGCGCGCGCCGACCCGGCGTCGGCCGGGGCCAGCCTGGTGGCCCGCGGCGACGAGCTCGCCTTCCTCGACGCGGCCCTCGCCGCGGCGGTTGCGGGCACGCGCCAGCTGGTCTTCGTCACCGGCGAGGCAGGCATCGGCAAGACCGCGCTGGTCGAAGCCTTTCTCGATCGCCATGCCGGCCGCGCCGACCTTTGGGCGGCACAGGGTCGCTGCATCGAGCAATACGGCACCGGCGACGCGTTCCTGCCGATCCTCGAAGCGCTCGAGAATCTGACCCGCCAGGTTGGCGCCGGCCCCTTGCGCGAGGTGCTGGCGCGCTATGCACCCACATGGCTGGCGCAGCTGCCCTGGCTCGCCCAGCCCGGCCTTGCGGCCGCGGTGCAGCGCACCGAACCGGCCACCTCGGCCCAGGGCATGCTGCGCGAGATCGCCCATGCCCTCGAAGTGCTCGCCGAGCAGCGGCCGATCGTTCTCTGGCTCGAGGACCTGCACTGGAGCGACCCGTCGAGCCTGGGCGTCGTGTCCTTCATCGCCGGGCGGCGCGAGCCGGCGCGGCTGTTGCTGGTGGCGAGCTTTCGTCCCGAGGACGCGCGCCATGCCGACTCGCCGCTGCATGGCCTGGCCCTGCGCCTGGTGCAGCGCGGCCAGGCGCTGGAGCTCGCGCTCGGGCTGCTCGACGTCCCCGCTGTTGCCGCCTACTTGCAAGCCCGATTCGGCGCCGGCATCGCCGTCGACGCCCTCGCCGCCTCCTTGCACCGGCGTACCGAGGGCAATGCCTTGTTCATCGTCGCCATCGTCGACGACCTCGTGCGCCGCGGCAGCCTGGCGATCGACGGCGCGGCCTGGCGTCTGACGATGGATGTGAGCGATCTCGGCAGCGCCCTGCCGGACAGCCTGCGCCAGCTCGTGCACCACCAGATCGAGAGCCTGGGCGCCGACGATCGCCGCCTCGTCGAGGCCGCCGCTGTCGCCGGTGCGGACTTCTCGGCGGCCGCCGTGGCGGCGGCGCTGCAGTCGGACGTGGCGAGCGTCGAGGATCGCTGCGCCCTCCTCGCCGAGCAAGGACGATTCCTGCGCGCGCGCGCCCCGGTCGCGTGGCCCGACGGCACGGTCGCGGCCGGCTTCGCCTTTCTCCACGCCCTCTACTGGCATGGCACCCACGAACGGGTGACGCGAAGTCGCCGTGCCGAATGGCAGGGCCGCATCGGCCTGTGCGAAGAGGCAGCCTATGGCCTCAAGACCGGTCCGATCGCGGCCGAGCTGGCGATGCGCTTCGAGCAGGCCGGCGATGTCGGGCGCAGCCTGCACTATCTGGTGATGGCCGGTGCGGGAGCACTGGCTCGCCACGCCTACGTCGAGAGCATCGAGCTGCTGCGCCATGCGCTCGGGCTGGTGCCCTGGCTACCCGCCGCGGACCAGCCGCGCCAGGAGCTCGATCTGTTGTTGCCCCTGGGCGCGGCACTGATGGCCGCCCAAGGCTATGCCTCCCACGATGTCGAAGCGACCTACCAGCGGGCCCTCGAGCTATGCCGGGTCTCGGCCCGCCCTGGCGATCTCGAGCGGGTGCTGCGCGGCCTCTGGAACGTCGCCTTCCTGCGCTCCGATCTCGAGCGTGCCGGTGCCGCCGCCGAAGAGCTGCGGGTCCAGGCGGTCGCCAGCGAGAACCCGGTGTTGCTGTTCGACGCCTTCGCCAAGCTCGGCCAGACCGGGCTGCATCGCGGCGACCTGGTCAGTGCACGCGCCGACCTGGAACAGGCGGTGTCGCTTTCGAAGGGCGCGAGCGATGCGACGCGGGTGCGCGACGCGCCGCGGGTCGCGGCCTACCTCGCCTGGGTGCTCTGGCACACCGGGCGCGCGACCGAGGCGCTGGCGCGCGCCGACGAGGCGCTGACGCTGGCGCGCCGGGCCGCCAGCCCGCACACGAGCGCCTTCGTGCTCGGCTACGTCAGCCTGCTCCACGTCTTTCTCGGCGACATCGACACCGCCCTCGTCCTGGCGCGCCAGCAGCAGGCGCTGAGCGCCGAGAACGATCTCCTCTACTGGCGGGTGTTCGGCGATTTCACCGAAGGCCTGGCCGCGGCCCGACACGGCGACATCGAGCGCGGCGCGGCGGCGATGAGCGAGGCCATCGGCGCGATGCGGGCGACCGGCGCGGCGGTCGGCGTCTGGTATCTGGCGTGCCTGCTGGCCGAGGCCGAGCTCGCGGCCGGAAGGATGGACCAGGCGCGCGCCGCGCTCGCCGACGCCACCGACGGCATGGGCATCGGCGGCTCGCGCAACGGGGCGGAGATCGTGCGCCTGCAAGGCGAGCTCGCGCTTGCCGGGAACGCCGACCCGACGGCGGCGCGCCAGCTGGCCGAGCGCAGGTTCAGCTCGGCCATGGCCCAGGCTCGCGATCAGGGCGCGCGAGCCCTCGAGCTTCGCGCCGCGACCAGCCTGGCACGCCTCTGGGTCGAGGGCGGCGAGACGGCGCGCGCCACCGAGCTGCTCGCGCCGATCGCCGATGCGGTCGGCGAAGGAGGCGACACGATCGACGTCTCGCGCGCACGCACGCTGCTCGGGCGGCTGAGGCCCGACGAGCCCGAGCCGTCACGGCGGCCGAAGGCTAAGCGCTGAGCTCGGGCCGACCGATGCGCGGATCCGGTCCGCGGTCCGGACCGCGGTAACCCCGGGGCGATTCGCGAACCCCGGCGCCTGCCGCGACTGCGCCTCGCGCCGCGCCTTGGTTCGGGCCCGACCAGCGCGAGCGCTTCGGCGATGCCGCGTCAGCTACCCGGGACCAGCAGCTTGTCGAAGTCGCTGTCCAGGCGCGCCAGCGAGGCCACGATCCGGGCCCGCTTCTCGGCGATCCACTCGCCCTGCCGGGCCAGCTTCGTGCGGCCCGCGGCCAGCATGCGCTGCATCTCGGCCGGCTGGGGCCCGCCGACCGAGGCGCGGTTGGCGACGATGGCGGCCGGGTCGAGGGTGGCGCGGAATTCCGCCTCGCTCACAGGCAGCACGGCGGAATAGCTCGTGCCCTTGACCGCCTCGGCGTAGATGCGCCGAGCCTCGGCGTACGGGAAGTCGAGCGGCCGGATGTCCCTGGCCTTGGCGAAGTCCACCACCTCGGAGGCGAAATGATGGCCCACCCGGAACGGCAGCTTGTACTTGCGCATCAGCACGTCGGCCAGCTCCTGCGAGGCG
Organism: Caldimonas sp.; assembly: GCA_040007855.1. Classification (GTDB taxonomy): domain Bacteria; phylum Pseudomonadota; class Gammaproteobacteria; order Burkholderiales; family Burkholderiaceae_C; genus Schlegelella_A. Next base: position 7,810 of record JBDTUG010000031.1, on the reverse strand, counting down.
GTCCAGTCGCTGTTCAGCTCCTCGAGGGCGCGCTCGGGGCTGATCACCAGCGAGCCCAGGATCGTCTCCCAGTTCTTCAGCACCAGGACGGCGCTCTGCACCATCGCGCTGTTGGCGCGGACCTCCTTCGGATCGCCCATGCCGGGCGTGATGTTGTGCGCCTGGATCATGACCCCGGCGGCCAGGGTCAGAGCCGTCGAGGCGTCGCGGCGGGTCGCGTTGAGCAGGCCCGGGTTGCGCTTCTGTGGCATCGCGCTCGACACGTAGGTGTTCGAGCCGCCTTCGGCCAGCAGCATCCACGGCCGGGCCTGGGCGTACTGGGTCATCACGTCCTCGACGAAGTGGCCGGCATGCAGGGCGACGCTGGTGACGATCGCCGCGGCTTCGACCGGCTGCTCCATCGACGAGATCTGCGCCGCGTCGTAGGCGTTGTCGACGATCGCCGCGAAGCCCAGGTAGTCGGCCATCCGGCTCCGGTCGAGCGGCCAGCTGGTGCCGTTGAGCACCGTCGTTCCCATCGGCGAGCGGTCGATCCGCAGGTAGGCCTCGCGGATCCGCTGCGCGTCGCGCTCCAGCCCGGCGGCGTGGCCGAGCAGGGCGTGGCCGAGGCTGTTCGGCTGCGCGGCAACGCCGTTGGTGTAGTTCGGGACGATGGTCCGGGCGTGCCGCTCGGCCAGCCGGAGCAGGGCTGCCGAGGTCGCGTTCAGCTGCTCGGCCATGCCGAGCAGGTCGTCGCGCAGGATCGCCGCACGGTAGGTGGCGTGCATGTCCTGGCTGGAGCGCCCGGCATGGAGCAGGGTCACCTCGGCCCCCGCCGCCTCGATCAGGCGGGGCTCGAAGGTGATGACGGTGGACGGCCGCCGCGCCCCCGGCAGGCTGCCGTCGCGCAACACCCTGGCGATTCCGGCGGCGATGCGCGGCGCGAGCGCGCGGTCGAGCAGTCCTTCGTCGGTGTTGATCACCGCCGTCGCCTTGTTGATCTCGCCGAGCCAGAAGAATTCGTCGCGCGGCGGCGCCGGTTGCGCCGCCGCCGGGCCGGCGCAGGCGGCGACGAGCAGCGCCAGGGCGACCAGGGCGCGCTTGCACCGCGTCGCCGGCGCAGGCTCGGGAAGCGGGGTCATGCGCGCGACCTGGTCGACAGGTCGGCCAGGGTGGCGACCAGCACGGCTTCGTCGACCGGCTTGACCAGGTGGCTGTCGAAGCCGGCCGCCTCGCCCTTGCGCACCGCCTCCGGGTCGCCCCAGCCGGTCAGCGCCACCACCCGGATCGCGGCACCCCATTCCTGTTCGCGGACCCGCCGGCACACCTCGTAGCCCGAAAGGATGGGCAGGCCGATGTCGAGCAGCATGACGTGCGGCCGGAACGCGTCGGCCGCGAGCAGCGCGGCTTCGCCGTCGTGCGCCATCCGGACCTCGTGCCCGATCACCGACAGCAGCTCCGACATGCTTTCGGCGACGTCGTGGTTGTCGTCGACGACGAGGATTCTCAGCGGGCCGCCGGCGACGGCCGCAGCCGCGCTCTCCGGCCGAGCCACCGCGGCGGCCGCGGCGCTGGCGGCGGCCGCGGCGCTGGCGATCTCGCTTGCGCGTTGCATACGAGTAAGTCCTCCAGTCGGGCCGGTCGTCAGGGCCTGTATCTTGGCGGAAAAGCGGCGCCCTTCGCTCGCCGGCGCGAGCCGTTTCTGGCCTGCGTCACGCCGGCGCCACGCTCCGCCTGTCCACGCGGGCCGGCGATCGTCCAGGACCCCACTTCACGCGGCGCCGCCGGCACTGCCGCAAAGCGTGGCCAGGACCTGGCCGATCGGTTCGCGGATCAGCACGTCGGCCAGCTCGTCCATCGCCGTCGGCTGGTCATTGACGATGACGATCGCCGCCCCGGCACGGGCCGCGATCGGCACCATGCCCGCCACCGGCTGCACCTGCAGCGTCGTGCCGACCGCGAGCAGCAGGTCGGCCTCGGCCGCGGCCATCATGGCGCGCTCTATCACCTCGGGCATCAGTGCCTGGCCGAACGAGATCGTGTCGCTCTTCAGGATGCCGCCGCAGGCGAGGCAGTGCGGGTCGACCTCGCCGGCGCGCACCCGGGCGAGCGCGACTTCCATCGGCGCGCGTCGGCCGCACTGCCAGCACATCACCCGGCGCATGCTGCCGTGAACCTCGATGACGAGCGCCGGCGACTGACCGGCGCGCTGGTGCAACTCGTCGATGTTCTGGGTGACCAGCACGTGCAGCTTGGCGCGCCGCTCGAGCGCGACCAGGGCGCGGTGACCGACGTTCGGCTCGGCGTGCCAGGCCGGCGAATCGAGGCGAGACCGCCAGGCCGCCTTGCGCACCTCGGGCTCGGCCAGGTAGTTCTGGATGGTGGACTGCTTCTCGGCCGCCGGGTTCTTCGTCCACACGCCGCGCGGGCCGCGGAAGTCGGGAATGCCCGACTCGGTCGAGATGCCGGCCCCGGTCAGGACGACGATCCGGGCGGCAGCGTCGATGCGGCGCCGGGCGGCGGCGACCTCCTGGTCTGAGGACATGGTGGAGCGAGGCAGCCAGGGGACCCGGTTGGCGGGCCCTAGTTCTTCTCCGCGAGCTGGTCCAGGATCGCCGGATTCTCGAGCGTCGAGGTGTCCTGGGTGATCGCCTCGCCGTTGGCCACCGAGCGCAGCAGGCGGCGCATGATCTTGCCGCTGCGCGTCTTCGGCAGGTTGTCGCCGAAGCGGATGTCCTTCGGCTTGGCGATCGGCCCGATCTCCTTGGCGACCCAGTCGCGCAACTCCTTGGCGATCTGCCTGGCTTCCTCGCCGGTGGGCCGCGAGCGCTTGAGTACAACGAAGGCGCAGATCGCCTCGCCGGTCGTGTCGTCGGGCCGGCCGACCACCGCGGCCTCCGCGACCAGCGCGGTGTGCGAGACCAGCGCCGACTCGATCTCCATCGTGCCCATGCGGTGGCCGCTGACATTGAGCACGTCGTCGATGCGGCCGGTGATGGTGAAGTAGCCGGTCTTCTCGTCGCGGCTCGCGCCGTCGCCGGCGAGGTAGTACTTGCCGTGAAACTCTTCCGGGTAGTAGCTCTTCCGGTAGCGCTCAGGGTCGCCGTAGATCGTGCGGATCATGCCCGGCCACGGCTTCTTGATCACGAGGATGCCGCCCTTGCCGTTCGGCACGTCGTGGCCCTGCTCGTCGACGATCGCGGCGTCGATGCCGGGGAACGGCAAGGTGCACGAGCCGGGCACGAGCGGAGTGGCACCGGGCAGCGGCGTGATCATGTGGCCACCCGTTTCGGTCTGCCACCAGGTGTCGACGATCGGGCAGCGGCCGCCGCCGATGTGCTCGTGGTACCACTCCCACGCGGCCGGGTTGATCGGCTCGCCGACCGAGCCGAGGATGCGCAGGCTCGTCAGGTCGTAGTGCTTCGGATGCGCCTTGTCGTCGACAGAGGCCGCCTTGATGAGGGCGCGGATCGCGGTCGGCGCGGTGTAGAAGATCGAGACCTTGTGCTTCTCGATCATCTTCCAGAAGCGGCCGGCGTCGGGGTACGTAGGGATGCCCTCGAAGACGATCTCGGTGCCGCCGAGCGCCAGCGGGCCGTAGGCGATGTAGGTGTGGCCGGTGACCCAGCCGATGTCGGCGGTGCACCAGAAGACGTCGTCGGGCTTGAGGTCGAAGGTCCACTTGGTGGTCAGCGCGGCATGCAGCAGGTAGCCGCCGGTCGAATGCTGCACGCCCTTCGGCTTGCCGGTCGAGCCCGAGGTGTAGAGCAGGAACAGCGGGTGCTCGGCGCCGACCCACTCCGGCTCGCAGCTCGTCGGCTCCTTGTCCATCAGCTCGTGCAGCCACTTGTCGCGCGGCGCGACGAACACCACCGGTCCGCCGGTGCGCTTGTAGACGATGACGTCGCGGACCGCATGGCCGGGCCCTGACAGCGCTTCGTCGACGATCGCCTTGAGCGGCAGCGCCTTGCCGCCGCGCATCTGCTCGTCGGCGGTGATGACGAGCACGGCGCCGGTATCGGCGATGCGGTCGCGCAGGCTGTGCGCCGAAAAGCCGCCGAACACCACCGAGTGGGTCGCACCGATGCGCGCGCAGGCCTGCATCGCCACCACGCCCTCCACCGACATCGGCATGTAGATGACGACCCGGTCGCCCTTGACCAGGCCGCGCGCCTTGAGGACGTTGGCGAGCTGGCAGGTGCGCTCGAGCAGCGCCCGGTAGGTCACCCGCGTGACCGCGCCGTCGTCGGCCTCGAAGATGATCGCGGTCTTGTCGCCAAGGCCGGCCTCGACATTGCGGTCGAGGCAGTTGTAGGAGGCGTTGAGGGTGCCGTCGGCGAACCACTTGAAGAACGGCGCGTCGTCGGCGTCGAGCACCTTGGTGAACGGGGTGCGCCAGGTAAGCAGCTCGCGGGCCAGCCGCGCCCAGAAGGCCTCGTGGTCGCGCTCGGCCTCGTCGCAGAGCGCGCGGTAGGCCGGCATGCCGGAGACCCAGGCATTTTTCACCGCTCGCTCGGGCGGTTCGTAGACGTGGGCTGACGCGGTCATGGCGGGTCTCCGGAGTCTTGTTGCACTCGGCGTTTTACCTCATGTGCAACCCCTACAATTTGCGGCCGCGCAACCTAAGGCCCCATGTCCCACCCGCCCACCCGTCCGATTTCGACATCTTCGCCCGGCGCCCGGCTCAGTCCGCTGCCCAATTTCATCTTCATGAGCCGGTGGCTGCAGCTGCCGCTCTACCTCGGACTGATCCTGGCCCAGTGTGTCTACGTCTACCACTTCTGGCTCGAGCTGTTCCACCTGATCTCGGCGGCGCTCGGCAACCAGGGCGCGCTGTCGGAGCTGGTCAGCGGCATCGGCTACGAGATCAAGCCGGAGGCAGGAAGCGGCCAGAAGCTGACCGAGACGGTGATCATGTTGGCCGTGCTCGGCCTGATCGACGTGGTGATGATCTCGAACCTGCTGATCATGGTGATCGTCGGCGGCTACGAGACCTTCGTCAGCCGGATGGGACTCGAAGGCCACCGCGACGAGCCCGAGTGGCTCTCCCACGTGAACGCATCGGTGCTCAAGGTCAAGCTCGGCACCGCCATCATCGGCATCAGCTCGATCCACCTGCTGAAGACCTTCATCAACGCCGAAGCGACGCCGCCGCACGTGCTGATGTGGCAGACGATCATCCACGTCGCCTTCCTGGCATCGGCGATCGCCATCGCCTACACCGACCGGCTGCTCAACCTGTCGTCGGCCGGCGCCCATCGATCCCACCCCCCCGAGGACGGCGTCTGACCATGACCACGACCCTTCGCCACGCCGACTTCGTCGACAGCATCGCCGCCGCGCTTCAGTACATCAGCTACTACCACCCGGCCGACTACATCGCCCACCTTGCCCGGGCGTACGCGCTCGAGCAGGGCGAGGCGGCGAAGGACGCGATCGCCCAGATCCTCACCAACTCGAGGATGTGCGCCGAGGGCAAGCGGCCGATCTGCCAGGACACCGGCATCGTCAACGTCTTCCTCGAGGTGGGAATGGACGTGCGCTTCGAGGGTTTCCCGGGTTCGTTGGAAGACGCCGTCAACGACGGCGTCCGCAAGGGCTACCTCGACCCCGACAACCCCTTGCGCGCCTCGATCGTCGGCGACCCCCATTTCGAGCGCAGGAACACCACGGACAACACGCCGGCGGTCGTCTACACGACGCTGGTGCCGGGCTCGACCGTCGACGTGATGGTCGCGGCCAAGGGAGGCGGCAGCGAGAACAAGGCGAAGTTCGTGATGATGAATCCGAGCGACAGCCTGGTCGACTGGGTGCTGAAGACGGTGCCGACGATGGGTGCCGGCTGGTGCCCGCCGGGCATCCTCGGGATCGGTATCGGCGGCACCGCCGAGAAGGCGATGCTGATGGCCAAGCAGAGCCTGATGGAAGACATCGACATGACCGAGCTGAAGGCGCGCGGGCCGAAGGACAAGACCGAGGCGCTGCGCATCGAGCTGCACGACAAGGTCAACGCGCTGGGCATCGGCGCGCAGGGCCTGGGTGGCCTGACCACGGTGCTCGACGTGAAGATCGCGATGGCGCCCACCCATGCCGCCTCGAAGCCGGTGGCGATGATCCCGAACTGCGCGGCGACCCGGCATGCCCACTTCGTGCTCGACGGCTCCGGCCCGGCGTATCTCGATCCGCCGAGCCTCGACCTCTGGCCCGACGTGCAGTGGGCGCCCGACTACAAGCGCTCGAAGACGGTCGATCTCGACCGCCTGACGAAACAGGAAGTCGCGGCCTGGAAGCCGGGCGACACGCTGCTCCTGTCCGGCAAGATGCTGACCGGCCGCGACGCCGCGCACAGGCGCATCCAGGAGATGCTGGCCCGGGGCGAGCAGCTGCCGGTCGACTTCACCGGGCGGGTCATCTACTACGTCGGTCCGGTCGATCCGGTGCGCGACGAGGTGGTGGGACCGGCCGGGCCGACCACCGCGACCCGGATGGACAAGTTCACCGAGATGATGCTGGCCGAGACCGGCCTGCTCGCCATGATCGGCAAGGCCGAGCGCGGCCCGGTCGCGATCGCCGCGATCAGGAAGCACGCCAGCGCCTACCTGATGGGCGTCGGCGGCGCCGCCTACCTTGTCTCCAAGGCGATCCGCCAGGCTCGGGTCGTCGCCTTCGCCGACCTCGGCATGGAGGCGATCTACGAGTTCGAGGTCAAGGACATGCCGGTCACGGTCGCGGTCGACGCCACCGGCACCTCGGTGCACGAGACCGGCCCGGCGCTGTGGAAGGCGAAGATCGCCGGCATCCCGGTGGTTGTCGCGTAGGTCGTGATCGCTGCCGCGGGCGGCCCGCTGAGCGAGCACTTCATCGCCAGCGAGGCGCAGTTCCTCGCCCTGCTCGCCGGCGACGGCCTGGCAGCGGCGGTGCAGCCGATCGTCGCCGACGACGACGGCCGGCTGCTTGCCTACGAGTTGCTCGGGCGCTGCACCCAGCCCGGCCTGCCGAACTCGCCGCAGCACCTGTTCGCGCTGGCGACCCGGCTCAATCGCGCCGGCGAGCTGAGCGAGGCGCTGCGCCGGCACGGCGTCGCCCGGGTCGCCCCGCACCTGGGCGGCGCCCTCCTGTTCGCCAACGCGCACCCGGCCGAAACCTTCGAGCCGGCCTTCCTGCCCGGCATCGCCCGACTGGTGGACGAGCACCCCGGGCTCCAGCTGGTGATCGAGATCCACGAGACCGCGGTCGTCGAACCGGCGCGCATGCGCGAGCTAGGCGCCCGCCTGGCTGAGCTCGGCGTGCGCTTCGCCTACGACGATTTCGGCGCCGGCCAGGCGCGCCTGAACGAGCTGAGCAAGGCGCCGCCGCACTACGTCAAGTTCGACATGGCGCTGGTCGATGGCCTGGCGGCGGCCGGCCCGCGCAAGCAGCGCATCGTCTCCGACCTGGTCCGCCTGGTCGCCGATCTCGGCTCGGTCGCCCTGGCCGAGGGCCTCGAGGCCGAAACCGATGCCGAGCTGTGCCGGCAGATGGGGTTCCAGCTGATGCAGGGCTTTCTGTTCGGCCGGCCGGTGCCGGCCGAGTCCCTTGTCGGCCGGCCGCTGCCGGTCGACCCGCTTTCCGGCCGGCCGGTGCCGACCGATTCGCTCCGAGGACCGCCATGAGCCCGCTTCCGACCTACGACGACGTCGCCGCGGCGGCAGCCCGGATCGCCCCGGCGGCGCACCGCACGCCGGTGCTCACCTCGCGCAGCGCCGACGAGCAAGTCGGCGCCCGGCTGTTCTTCAAGTGCGAGAACTTCCAGCGCATGGGCGCCTTCAAGTTCCGCGGCGCCTTCAACGCC
>JBDTUG010000030.1:0-21183 GCA_040007855.1 Caldimonas sp. | reverse complement strand
CCCCACAACGCAAGACTCCCCGGTTCACCGAGCTACTGATGAAATATCCGGGCTAACGAGCCGGATCACTGGCCGCGCAGCCGGGCGGCCAGACCGAGCAGCGGCCGCAAAGCCCGGCGCCACGCCGGCAGGACGGTGCCACGCGCGGCCCGCCAGGCCTGCAACTCGCGCAGCACCTGCTCGGGCGTCGCCGGCGCGCCGCTGTGCAAGCCGAGGTAGAGCGGATAGTCGATCAGCGCCACCGCCACCAGCTCGTCGAGCGAGAGCCGGCGGGTCCGCCGCGCCGCGACCTCGGGCGCCATGCCGCGATCGTCCGTCAGGCCCCAGCCGGCATAGAAGGGCACGCCGTAGGTCGTCACCGGCTTGCCACGCAGCAGGGCCTCGAAGCCGGCCAGCGAGGTGATGACGTGGACCTCGTCGACACCGTCGAGCAGCTGCGCCATGTCGCAGTCGGCCGCCAGCGCGTCGCACGACGCGGCGGCGAGCGCATCGGCGCGGCCGGCGCTGCGCAGGCCGGCCAGCACGTCGGGGTGGGGCTTGTAGACCACGAAGGCGCAGGGCCGGGCCGCCCGCACCGCGCGCAGCAGGGCCAGGTTGCCGCGGACCGGGCCGGCGCCGGCTTGCACGGCGGCGTCGCTCTCGACCTGGCCGACGGCAAGCACGACCCGCGTCGCCGCCGGCGGTCGCCGCCAGGGGCGGCCACCGAGGTTGTATTTGGTGATGCCGGCGCCGATCAACGCGTGGCGCAAGACCGCCGCCCGCTGCAGGCGGGCCGGGTCGGACACGCCCTCGGCAAGGCGAAGTTCGAGGTCGCAAGGGACGGCGGCGTCGTAGTGGACGCCACGCGCGTCGAGCACCCAGGAGAGCGGCCGAACCAGGTCGGCGCCTAGCCCCACCGAGCGCACGAAGCCGTCTTCGAAGCGCAGTACCGGAACGGCCTCCGGCACACCCTCGGGTCGCGGCGTGCTGCCCCAGAGCGCCAGCGTCGCGCCGGGCGGCAGACGCGCCGCCGCGCCGACCGGCACGACCCGCGCGGGGTGCAGGAAGCGGCGCAGGAAGCCGAGCTTGCGGCGCGAGAAGCCCCAGGCATGGACCGTGTCCGGCCAGCGCGCGGCGGCGCCGCTATCGGTCGGCATCGATGGTGGCGACGAACCGGTCGACCCGCTCGAAGTGCTCCTGCCAGGTTGCCGGAGCGAAACCGTCCATGCGGACCCGTTGCGCCGCGCGAGCGGGGCTGTCGGCGCCGGCATAGTCCTGCACCCGGGCCAACCAGGCCGCGCTGTCGTGCGGGTCGAGGTAGTCGGGAACGTCGCCGGCGATCTCGCGCAGGACCGGCAAGCGGCTGGCGATGACCGGCGTGCCAGCCGCCAGCGCCTCGACGACGGGCAGCCCGTAGCCTTCGACGAAGGACGGAAACAGCAGGGCGCAGGCGCCGTCGAGCAACTCGCCGAGCCGCTCGTCGCTGCAGTCGCGCAGCGCCGTCACGCGGCCGCCGAAGCCTTCGCCGCGCTCGAGCAGGCCTTCGACGTGCTCGCTTTGCCAGCCACGCTGGCCGACGATCACCAGGTGCGGTGCGCGCTCGCCGCGGATCGCCACCAGCTGCTGCCAGACCTGCAGCAGGATCGCGTGGTTCTTGCGCGGCTCGACCGTGCCCAGGGCGACGAAGTACGGCTGCGCCGGCAGCAGGTCGCTCGCCGGCCGCGCCAGCTCCGGCGCCGAGTCGACGGCAGCGCCACGCAGCAGCGCCGGCGCCAGCGGCGCCACCAGGGTCGGCGGCACGCGCAGTCCGTGCCCCTGCGCGAACCGGCTCAGCTCGCCCAGGGTCGACTGCGAGTTGAGGACGATGCCTGCCCCCAGGCGCAGCATGTTGCGCACCCGCAGCTCGTGGCGCTCGGCTTCGCCCGGGCGGCAGAACTGCGGGTGAGTGATCGGGATCAGGTCGTGCAGCATGAAGACGGGGCGCACGCGGTGCCAGCGCACGACCCGCTCGATGCAATCGTCTTCGATGCCGGTGTGGCCGGTGTTGAACATGATGCTGCCGTGCCCGTCGCCGCGGCCGATGCACGAGGCCACGCCCTGCCACGCGAGCCAGCGGGCATGGGCGCTGCGCCCCATCGGCCAGCGCAGCAGCATCTCGAACAGACGCGCCGAGACAGCGGAAGAGAACAGGCCGCTGCGCCGCCCGTGCCGCGCCAGTGCGCGGGCGCGAGGTCCGTAGTGAGCGAGATAGGCAAGACCGACGCGGTCGACACCGGTCGGCAGGCGCCCGCCGATCAGCCGCCCGAGCAGGCGGGTGACATCGAGGACGACGTCCGGAGCGCTACTCCTGTCCAGCGAGAAGGCTCGCCTGCGGCAGCGCCGCGTCGTGCGGGCGCTCGGAGTCGAGCGGTCCGGTAGTCGGATGTCCCGGCAAGGGCTTGTAGAAGCTGCCGAGCAGCTGCGTACGGGCGATAACGTAGTGCCGGAACTTCCAGAACAGGGTGCGGTCCGGCGGATAGGCAGGCGCTTCGTGCCAGAACTCGTCGAGCGAGCCCTGGAAGGTGAGGCCGGGCATGTGATAGATCGCCTTGCCGAGCGCGATCACCGGCGTGCCGTGGTGCAGGGCCGACAGGCCGACCGTGCTGTTGATGACGATCGCGCCGCGCGCATGCTCGAGCAGGGTCGGCAGATGCAGGTCATGCACGTAGAGAAGGCGCTCGTGCAGGCCGTGCTGCTCGGCGAGGGTCCTCAGCAGCTCGGTGTAGTCGTGGTAGCCGCGGTCGAGCGGATGATGCTTGACGACCAGCTTCAGGTCGTCGGGCGCTTCCGCCGCGAACGACTCTACGACCCGGCGCAGGAAGTCGGTGACCGAGTCGAAGCCCGAGTGGGTATGGACCTGCGAATCGGTTCCGACCTGCAAGGGCACGATGAAGTAACGGTTCGAATCGACCGTCTGCAATTGCGGCAGGAGGCCCTTCTCGGCCGCCCGATAGCGGTGCTTGCGCCAGAAGCCGCGGACCCAGGGCAGGCTTTCCGACAGGCGCAGCGGGCGATGGTGAAGGTTGGGGGAAAACCAGGGGCGGAGCAAGGCCGCGGCGACGTAGTACTGCATCGCCCAGCGCGCCGTGGCCGAGAAGGTGCTGCCGACCTCGCGCTCCTGCTCGGGCTCGACCGGCGGCAGGCCGGCGTAGAAAGCCGGCGCGGTGGGCAGCAGCGAGAAGCCGTTGACCCCGTGCTCTTCGAAGGTGACGTAGTTGGGCCGGACATAGCCTTCCTCGAAGGCCCAGGCCGAGATGCCGCGTGCCGCGGTGGCCTTGAAGGCGGCCCGGTGGACCGGGCGACAGTCGCCGAAGGCGATCACGGCATCGATGCGATGGCGCGTGACATATTGCTCGAAAAAGGCGGCCCAGTCGTTGTGATTGCCCCGGAACGGGGTGGCGCCACGCGGATAGAAGAGCCAGTCGCCGCCATTGAAATTGATCTTGTGCACCTCGGCGGCACCGACCCGGCGCAGGCCGGCGGCCACGGTGGCGAAGAACGGACCGACCGGACCCTGCAAGAGCAGCACTCGCCTTCCTCGAAACCGCTCCAGCACTTGTGTCATATCCCCCCCGGCAATGCCCGCCGCACCTCAACAAGCACGAACCATTCCTCGCCCCGCCCCCGCGCTCGCGTACCGAGCACCATCGTATAGTCGGCTCATGACCCCTCCATCCCCTCGGTTGAGGGCTTTACACGCTTATTCTGCACCCCGTTCCTTCGTTGCAAAGCGCATGGCCTCGGCCTCGACCGGGCTTGCTGTCCTGGCCCTCGCGGGCTGCGCCTGGGTTCCCGCTTCCGGCCCGACGCGCCATGCGGTCACCGATGCGCCAGGCGGGATCCAGATCGTGCCGATCACCGAAACGGTCGCCCGCCAGTTGCTCGGCTCGCGCAGCGCGCGGCTGTTTTCCGAAGGGTTCGGCCAGCTGCCGCCCGGCAACTTCGTGCTCGGGCCCGGCGACACGGTCGAAGTCGGCATCTGGGAGGCGCCGCCGGCGACGCTGTTCGGTGCCAGCTCGGACATTCGCGCCAGCGCAGCGACCGGCGGGGCGAGGCCGACGCTGCTGGCCGAGCAGCAGGTCGACGCCGACGGCCGGATCGGCGTGCCGTTCGCCGGCCCGATCGACGCCGCCGGGCGCACCCTCAGGCAGGTCGAGGACGACATCGTCCGCAAGCTCGCCCGCAAGGCGAACCAGCCCCAGGTCCAGCTGCGCCTGGCGCGCAACGCGAGTGCCAACGTGACGGTCGTCGGCGAAGTGGCGAACAGCGTCCGGATGCCGCTCACGCCGCGCAACGAGCGCTTGCTCGATGCGCTGGCCGCGGCCGGCGGCACGCGCTTTCCGGTCAGCAAGGTCACCGTGCAGGTGACGCGCGGCAACACCGTAATGGCCCTGCCGCTCGACACCGTGATCCGCGACCCGCGCCAGAACGTGCCGCTGTACGCCGGCGACGTGGTGACGATCCTGAACGAGCCGCTCAACTTCACCGCGCTCGGTGCGACCGGCAAAAACGAGGAGATCAATTTCGAAGCCCCGGGCATCAGCCTGGCGCAGGCGGTCGCCCGCTCCGGCGGCATCCAGGACGGTCGCGCCGATGCCCAGGGCGTCTTCATCTTCCGCTACGAGAACGCGCAGGCGCTCGACTGGCCGCACCCCCCGGTCGCCACCACGGCGGACGGCAAGGTGCCGGTGATCTACACCGTGAACCTGCGCGATCCGAGCAGCTTCTTCGCGATGCAGACCTTCACGATCCAGCACCGGGACATGCTGTACGTCTCGAACGCACCCCTGGCGGAGCTGCAGAAGTTTGCAACTGTCGTGTACTCGCTGGCCTTTCCGGTGCTCAACACGATCAGCGTGACCAAGTAGCTCGTTGCCGTCGGCGCCCGGCGCACGACTTGCAAGCACCGGCACCGCCGAAGGCCGCGCGGCCAGGGCATGGGCTCAAAACTGGAGGGTACACATCATGAAAGCTCGCTCCCCGTATGCCGATCTTCCCGGCAAGGCGTTCTGGCGCACTGGCGTCGTGGACCAGAGCCCGCTGCGGCCGAAGGACCTCTACACGCGCAAGTTCCGGATCGACAAGGACGCCAGGATCGTCGCCGCCGGAAGCTGCTTCGCCCAGCACATCAGCCGTCACCTCAAGCGAAACGGCTTCGCCGTGGTCGACGTCGAGCCGGCCCCGGAGCACCTGCCGGCCGAGCTGCACCACCGCTACGGCTACTCGATGTATTCGGGCCGGTTCGGCAACATCTACACGATGCGCCAGCTGCTCCAGCTCGCCCAGGAAGCGTTCGGCACACGCGCCCCGGGCGAGGTGGTCTGGACCAAGGGCGGCGCCTACTACGACGCCTTGCGGCCGAGCGTCGAGCCGGACGGCCTCGCTTCGGCCGAGGAAGTGCTGATCCACCGCAAGCACCATGTCCGCAAGGTGCGCGACATGTTCCTCAACGCCGAGGTGATGATCTTCACGCTCGGCCTGACCGAGGCCTGGGTCCACAAGGACTCCGGGACGGTCTTTCCGACCGTGCCGGGGCTGATCGCCGGCGAGTTCTCGAGCGACGCCTACGAGTTCAGGAACTTCGAGTTCGCCGAAATCCTGGCCGACTTCAACGCCTTCCGGGAGCTGATCCGGAGCTCCCGCCCGGAACCGAAGCCGGTCAACTTCCTCCTCACCGTGTCGCCGGTGCCGCTGACCGCGACCAATTCCGGCGACCACGTCCTCAGCGCGACGACCTACTCGAAGTCGGTGCTGCGCAGTGTCGCCGGGCAGCTTGCCAAGAACCACGCCGACATCGACTACTTTCCTTCCTTCGAGATCATCAACAACTGCTGGTCGCGCGGCATCTTCTACGAGAACAACATGCGCTCGGTGGCGGCCGAGGGCGTGGAGGTCGCGATGACGACCTTCCTGCGCGAGCACGGCGTCGACGTCGGGGCCGCGCCCGAGGCCCGCGCCGGCGCGCCCCAGGCACCGACCGCGGCGGCCACCGAAGCGATCAGCGCAGCGGAACAAAGCGACGACCTGGTGTGCGAGGAGCTGCTGCTGGAGGCGTTCGTCAAATGAGCATGCTGGTCGCCGGAAACTCCCATCTGGTCGGCTTCAAGGAGGCCGCCGACGCACGGGGCGCGCCGTTCGGCTACGTTCCGGTGCCGCTGTGCACGAACTTCGAGGACGCGGTGAAGTCCGGCTCCGGGCACTTCGCGCTCGAGACCGGCTGGGGAAACATGAAGTCGGCGATCGGCAGCAAGCAGGTCGACCTTCGCTACGACTTCTCGCAGCCGGAGCGCGAGCTCACGTTCGTCGGCATGAAGCTGTTCGGCTGCTTTCCGATCTTCGGCACCCTGATCTCGCCGGTCATGGCGCGGCTGTTTCCGATCTGGCCGTGCGCCGGAACGGGCACCATTCCGGCGCATCGCAAGTACCAGATCGTGTCGCAGTCGTGCCTGAAGCAGGTCTTCGTCGCCGAGCTCGGCGCTGCGATCGCCGAGTATTCCTGGCTGTTCGAGAAGTTCGACAAGGTCACCTGGATCCCGTCGCCGCCTCCGAGCGAGAAGTTCGCGGAAAGCAAGTTCCTCCCCGAGCACCGCTGGTTCATCAAGTCGGGGTTGCATGCAGCTTACCTCTCGACCTTCAACGAATGCCTGGAGCGCGTCAACGACTCCGATCCGGCACGCTCGACGGGCATCCGCTTCGTCCCTCATCCGATGCAGTGCATCGACCCGGAGACGGGCTTCCTGCGGCCGGAGTTCGCGCGCGACCCGGCCACCCCGGAAGACACTCACGCGTCGGCGAAGTACTTCCAGGAAGTCTCGGCGCTGATCGCCGATTGAACGGCCAGCTCCCGCACCATCCACCCCGCCTGTCCGACTGCGCACCCCGCTCATGAAGCTCACCCACCTCCAGCGGCTCGAGGCCGAGAGCATCCACATCCTGCGCGAAGTGGTGGCCGAGTGCGAGAACCCGGTGATGCTCTACTCGGTCGGCAAGGACAGCGCGACCATGCTGCACCTGGCGCGCAAGGCCTTCTTCCCGGCCCGGCCGCCGTTCCCGCTGCTGCACGTCGACACCACCTGGAAGTTCCGCGACATGTACACCTTGCGCGACCAGATGGCGGTGGAGTCGGGAATGGAACTGCTCGTCTACCGCAATCCCGAGGCCGTGGCGCAAGGCATCAATCCTTTCGACCACGGCTCGCAGATCCACACCGACGTGTGGAAGACCCAGGGGCTCAAGCAGGCGCTCGACAAGTACGCCTTCGACGCGGCCTTCGGCGGCGCCCGCCGCGACGAGGAGAAATCGCGCGCCAAGGAGCGCATCTTCTCGTTTCGCGGCAAGCAGCATCGCTGGGACCCGAAGTCGCAGCGGCCCGAGCTCTGGCAGCTCTACAACGCGCGCAAGCACAAGGGCGAATCGATCCGCGTCTTTCCGCTGTCGAACTGGACCGAGCTCGACGTCTGGGAGTACATCCACCTCGAGAGCATCCCGATCGTGCCGCTCTACTTCGCGGCCGAGCGCCCGGTGGTCGAGCGCGACGGCATGCTGATCATGGTCGACGACGAGCGCATGCCGCTGCGCCCCGGGGAAGTGCCGGCACAGCGCAAGGTCCGCTTTCGCACCCTGGGCTGCTATCCCCTCACCGGCGCCATCGAGAGCGATGCCGACACCCTGCCGGCGATCATCCAGGAGATGCTGCTCGCGCGCACCAGCGAACGGCAGGGCCGCATGATCGACCACGACGCCTCGGCCTCGATGGAAAAGAAGAAGCAGGAGGGGTACTTCTGAGATGGGCAACGCCACCGAATCCCTCGCCGGCGGGTTCGACCAGACCTTGCACCGGCACGAAAAGCTGGGCCTGTTGCGCTTCATCACCTGCGGCAGCGTCGACGACGGCAAGAGCAGCCTGATCGGCCGCCTGCTCTACGAATCGAAGATGCTGTTCGAGGACCAGATCGCCGCGGTCGCCGCCGACAGCAAGAAATGGGGCACGCAGGGCAGCGAGATCGACTTCGCGCTGCTGGTCGACGGCCTGGCGGCCGAGCGCGAGCAGGGCATCACGATCGACGTGGCCTACCGCTACTTCACGACCGAGCGGCGCAAGTTCATCGTCGCCGACACGCCCGGCCACGAGCAGTACACGCGCAACATGATCACCGGCGCATCGACCGCCGACGTTGCCGTGATCCTGGTCGATGCGAGGAAGGGCGTGCTCACCCAGACGCGCCGGCACAGCTACCTGGCAAGCCTGATCGGCATCCGCAAGGCGGTGCTGGCGGTCAACAAGATGGACCTGGTCGGCTATTCCGAGCAGGTCTTCGCCGGCATCGTCGAGCAGTACCGCGAGTTCGGCCAGCGGATCGGCGCGATGGACGTCACGGCCGTCCCGCTGTCGGCGCTGAAGGGCGACAACATGATCGTGCCGAGCGCCCACACCCCCTGGTACCGCGGGCCGACCCTGATGGACTACCTCGAGACGGTCGAGGTCGACGAGCAGCGCCGCCAGACCGGCGCGTTCCGCATGTACGTGCAGTGGGTCAATCGGCCGGGCCCGGATTTCCGCGGCTTTGCCGGCACGATCGCGAGCGGCCGGATCGAGCCGGGCGACCCGGTCCGGGTCCAGCCCTCGGGCGCGGAAAGCACGATCGCCCGCATCGTCACCGCCGACGGCGACCTGCCGCGGGCGGTAACCGGCCAGTCGGTGACGCTCACCCTCGCCGACGAGATCGACGCCTCGCGCGGCGATGTCATCAGCGCCTCCGCCAGCCCGGCCGAAGTCGGCGACCGGTTCGAGGCGACCCTGGTCTGGATGGCCGCCGAGGCGATGCAGCCCGGCCGCTCCTACCTGCTCAAGATCGGCAGCCGGACGGTCGGCGCGACGATCGCCGAGCCCCGGTACAAGGTGAACGTCAACACCATGGAGCACCTGGCCGCCGACCGGCTCGACCTCAACGAGATCGGCGTCTGCCAGGTCTCGCTCGATCGGCCGATCGCCTTCGATCCCTACGCCAGCAACCGCGAGACCGGCGGCTTCATCCTGATCGACCGGCTCAGCAACGGCACGGTCGCCGCCGGCATGCTGCACGCTGCGGTGCGCGGCTCGCACGACCTGCACCTGCAGCACGTCGATGTCGACAAGGCGGCGCGCGCCGCGCAGAAGGCGCAGCGGCCGGTCGTCGTCTGGTTCACCGGCCTGTCTGGCGCGGGCAAGTCGAGCATCGCCAACCTGCTGGAGAAGAAGCTGCTCGCGCTCGGCAAGCATTCGTACCTGCTCGACGGCGACAACATCCGGCACGGCCTCAACAAGGACCTCGGCTTCACCGACGCCGACCGGGTCGAGAACATCCGACGCGTCGCCGAGGTGGCGTGCCTGATGGCCGACGCCGGGCTGATCGTGCTGGCCGCCTTCATCTCGCCCTTCATCGCCGAGCGCGAGATGGCGCGCGGCCTGCTCGCGCCGGGCGAGTTCGTCGAGGTGCACGTCGACACGCCGCTCGAGGTCGCCGAGCAGCGCGACATCAAGGGCCTCTACCGCAAGGCGCGGCGCGGCGAGCTGCTCAATTTCACCGGCATCGACTCGCCCTACGAGGTGCCGCCGAACCCGGAGCTGCGCATCGAGACGGTCGGCTGCACGCCCGATGAAGCGGCCGACCGGGTGCTCGCCCGCTTGCGCGAACTCGGCCTGCTGGGCTGACGGCGCGACCGGGCCGGGGCGACGCGGCCGGCACCCGAAGCGAGCCGCCGCCGAATGCGCGGCGCCCCGGGCCGGTGCGGCCGATCAGCGCGGCCCGGCGCCCCGTGCCGGCATCGCCTTGGGGGCGCTCAGGGCCACCTGCGAGATGCTCAGCGGCCCGAGCAGGCGCAGATGGGTCCAGCGCCGGAATTCGTAGCCGCTGCCCTCCAGGAGCTTCGATCCGTCGAGCACGAGCGGGCCCTGCGCCGGCAGGCGGTCGTCGGTCAGCATCGGCCACAGATCGCCGCGCGACTTGACCGCGGCCGACCGGAACGGCGCGGGCTCGGCCAGCGTCATGCCGGCGCCCCGGGCGTTGCCGCCGATCGCGAACATCACGTACATGTATTCCTTCTTCGGGTCGTCGACCTCGGCGACCGCCAGCATCGCCCCCGAGCCGGCCAGTCGGGCATCGATCTCGAGCCGGTCGTACGGCAGCGAGGAGCGCTCGTAGTCGAGCAGGAGATCGTGCTCGCCGACCTGGTTGGCGGGCAGCGGCTGCAGCTGCAGGCTGGTGCCGGCGAGGGTGGCGTTGCTCCATCGCCAGCCCGCCATGGTGGCCGCCTTGACTTCGTGGCGGGCCGGCCGGTCGAGCCGGCTGTTCAGGAGAATCAGCGAATCGCCGGTGGCGAGGCGGACGTTGCCTTGCAGGCTCTCGCCTTCCGGGGTGAAGAAGGTTCGGGTCAGGCCGATCACACCGCCCTGCCCGTCGTCGGGCGAGACGACCACCATGCCGCCCGCAAACTCGCGCATGTACAGGCCATGGCCGGAGCTCGCCGGGCCGCGCGCCGCGCCCAACTTGACGTTCCAGTCGGAGTAGTAGGCGAGGCCGCCGGCCCGACCCTTGGTCGACGGCACCTGGAAGGTCGCCAGGTACTGGAACAGGTCGTTGTCGCGCGCGGCCAGCAGGAAGCTGGCGTACAGGTAGCGCTGCCAGCGGTAGTCCTCGGCGTAGCTGCTGTAAGCCCACGGGCCCCGGCCGAAGAACATCACGCTCTTGTTCGGCGGCAGGGTGGGAATGGCCTGCAGGAACGGCTGGATGTCGTGCGTGAAGCTGTGCGTCTTCTCGTTCGGGTCGAGGCCGAAGTACTCGATGGCAGCCGAGTCGGCCGAGGCCAGCAGGCGCGCCTGGTCCTGGATCTGGCCGGGCCGGAAGTTGTACAAGCCGTTGTAGACGAACATGCCGTTCGACCCGAGCGCCCGGCGCAGATCGGCGAACAGCGCATCGACGCCGTTGGCATAGCGATCGCAGAAGGCCGCCTCCTGCTGGCATCGTTTCGCCAGCGGCGCCGGCCGGGTCAGCGGAGTCCGGGTCGAGAGGTCCAGGGCGAACCCGTCGACGCCGAGATCGCGCTTGGCCGCCATCAGCCGGCCGACGATCCGGCTGCGCAGCTCCGGATTCGTGACGTCGAGGAATTCGACGTTGCCGTTCGCGGCATCCTTGAACCCGGCCACCGGGTTGCCATAGTCTAGGCCGCGGAAGATGTCGGCCTCGACCCGGCCCTTCTCGGGAAAGCGGGTCGCCCATGCGTACGACAGCACCGGCTTCCTGGTCGATTCCTTCAGCCGCGCGACGATCGCGCCGAGCTCCTTGCCGCCCGCGCCGACGATGACGACGTCGGCTCGTTTGCCGATCTCGGCGGCGACCTGCCGGTCGATGACCGTGCCCGAGCGCGGGCTCATCCAGTAGACGGTGCCGGGGTCGGCGCGGGCGGGCAGCGCCACGCTCATGGTGCCGAGCAGGCAGAACCAGAGCGGCAAGCGGAAAAGCAGCTTCATGCGCGTCACCTCGGGTGGATTGGGAGAGCCGTCGGGCGACGACGATGCCAGGGGCAGGCTTCGACCCGATGGTGCAACGAGCAATGCGCGTGCCCGTCGCCATCGTAGTCGTCAATCACGGCTGTGCCGGCCGGACGGCTGTGGCCGAACAACGAACGAAAAGGTCATCAGGCCAGCCCCATCGCGGAGCGATACACCGCGAGGTGCCGGTCCACGGCCAGCGCCGGGTCATGGAATTTCGCCGCCGTCTTTCGGCAGAGGATGGAACGCCGCAGCGACTCCTTCCGGTCGGCATCCAGCACCCACTCGATGCCCCGCATCAGATCGGCCGAGTCGAGGTAGGAGGCGATGTAGCCGGTTCGCTCGTGCTGCACGAGCTGGGGCACGTTGCCGACCGGGAAGGCGACCACCGGCGTGCCGCAAAGCAGCGATTCGCCGACCGTGAGCGGCGCGTTGTCTTCGGAGGACGGGAAGACGAACGCATCGGCCGCCGAATACACGAGAGCGAGCCGGACATCGTCGGAAATATGGCCGAGCGAGTGCACCCGCACCGGCAGATCGATGGCGCTGTTGCCGAAGACGATGACCTCGACACCCGACCTGTCCTTCTGCGCCGCCAGCAGCGTGATCGCGCTGCGCAGGTGGTCGCCGCCCTTGCGCTTGTTCGCCAGGCTGTCGGCGCCGAACAGAAGGAGCTTCCGGTCGACAGGCAGGCCGAGCCGGATCCGGGCCACCACCCGGTTGGTCGGGTAGAACCGGTCGATCGGAAAGGCATTCGGGATGTAGTGGATGGGCTTGTCGCCGAGCAGCGTGCTGGCGGCGACGCGCTTGGCCATCCACTCCGACGGGCAGACGATGTGGAGGTGCCGAAGGTTTGCATAGACCTCCTTCTTGATCTTCCAGACGCGGTGCGCGAGGTCGCTCTTGCCACCCAGCAATGGACAGGCCCGGCACTCGCGGGTGTAGCCGTCGCAGCCCTCCGAATAGTGGCAGCCGCCGGTGAAGGCGTTCATGTCGGCCAGGGTCCAGACCATCGCCTTGCCGGCCAGCTGCGCGACCGCCCTCGGATAGTCGAACATCCCGACCACCCAGTGCAGATGGACGACATCGGCCTTTTCGAAGGTCGCCTTCATCTCCCGGAAATCGACGACTGCCGCGGGCAGCGAGAACAGTTCCCTGGCCCGAAAGCCGGGCACTTTGAGCGCGGGCAGGATCGCCCGGTTGCGGACCTCCTTCCAGACACTGGCCTGGCTAGCATCGGCGAGCTTGGCCGAACCCGGCACCACCCGCTTCACATAGGGATGCGAAGACGTGACGACGAGCGAATGGATCGACGCGTCGACGCCGTGCTGGCGGAGCGCCCGTACGCGTCGTTGCGTTCCCGTGCCGGCGCCCCCGTGATCCATCGAGCACAGGGTGGCGATCCTGAGGCGGCCAGGCGGCCGCGCAACGGGTGCGACAGCCTCGGCGTCGACAGCCTCGTCGACAGCCTCGCCGACAGCCTCGCCGACAGGCTTGGTCGCAGGCGCAGGCGCGGTCGGTACACGAGGCTTCGTTGGGGGGGCCGGCACCGGCGGCGCGAGTGGCTTCGCGGCAGAGGCCAGCACCGTCGACGCCTGAGGTTTCGCTGCAGGGGCCGGCCGGGCAGGAACGGCGGGCTTTTCGGGCTTGGCCGGAACGGCCGCCCTCGGCGGTGCGGGGTCTCGAACCATGCGCTCGAGGATCGCTTCGGTCGTCGATCCGGCGAGGATCGCCTCGAACAGGGACCGCAGGAACGGTGACGCATCGGCCGCGACCTGCGCCGTACCGGCCTCGCCAAAGGCTTGGCGCAGGGCGTCGAAGAACTCCCCGACCTGGCCGGGCGTGCAGTTCCGGGCAAGATTGACGAAGAAATCCTCGCTCCAGTAGACGTTGAGAAGGCGGTCGCCGATCGCCTGCAGACCGGCGTCCGCCAGCACATGCCAGGCACGGCGCCGCCACTCGAGCGCATCGCTGAACTTGCGGAAATTGAAGGTGTTCATCGCGCTGTGCGGGTTGGCGCGATAGTGGTAGACGTCCTCGTCGATGACGCTGATCGACCTGGCCTGCGACAGTGCGCCGACCAGAAAGATGCTGTCCTGCCCCATCTTCAGGTCCGTGGGGTAGGGAACGCGCCTGGCGAGCCCGGCCGAGTACAGGTAGGACCAGTGGCCTTCGGTCGTCCGGAGCAACTGCGGCATCTGCGCCAGCGTCGTGTTGACGATCGGTCCGGCCCCGGCGCACAGGCTTTCGCGCCGCAATCCCTTCGGCTTTCTGCCCTGGATGATCTGCTCGCGCAGATACGCTCCCTTGACCATCTCGCTGCCGTTGGCGACGGCGAACGAATGCAACGTCGCGAGCGATCCTTCGGGAATGGAGTCGTCGGGGTCGACATGAAAGACGAACCCGCCCCGAGCCGCCCGGACGCCCCGGTTCCGGGACGCGCCCAGCCCGACGTTCTTCTCGTTGACGAGCGATCGCACCCGAGGGTCTCGCCGGCAGTACTCGTCGATGATCGCCTGCGAGCCGTCGGGGGTGACGTCGTTGATGCAGATCAGCTCGAGATCGGTCAGCGTCTGGGCGAGGACGCTGTCGATGCACGCGCGCAAGGTGTCTTCTGCGTCGTACACCGGCAGGATGACGCTCACCCTGGGAATGCCCTGCGCGCCCCCGATATCCGGCCAGTCGATTCGGTGCTTCGACCAGGCCGGTGCATCGTCCCGGTTCGACTGGTCGACCTGATAGCACTTCAGGGTGTCGACGAGGTCATCGCGAGCCACGTGCTTTCGTGCCAGGCGATCCAGGTCGTCAGGACGGAAATCGGACATCTTCGCAAGCGACTTCAGTTCCTTCACGTCGAGGAACGGGAAGCGGGCGCCGATCAGCCTCGCGCGTTCGTCGAACAGCTTCGCCTTGCTGGTGCTCGAGATCCCGGTGTTCCGGAAGAACATCAGCGGCCGGGGAATCTCGTAGTGCGTGCAGCCACGCTCGAACATCCGCAAGGTCAGGTCGAAGTCGGCAATGATCCGGTAGGTCTCGTCGTAGCCGCCGACCGCGTTGTAGATCGAGGCCGGCACGAGCATCGTTTCATGCCTGAGCGGCATGCGCAGTCGCATGCTGGCGTCGTAGGGCATCGAGCGCATCAGCTTCACCGGAGCGCCGGCGGCGTCGACATGCTGCGCCAGGCCGGAAACGACGTCGCGGCCGCTGTAGCGGGCCGCATCGACTAGGCTCTCGACGCAGTCGTCCACGTACCAGTCGTCGGAATTGAGCACCAGGATGTACTCGCCGGTCGCCAGGCTCAGCCCCTTGTTCATCGCCTGGTAGAGGCCGGCGTCGGGCTCGCAGACGAAGTAGTCGATCGACTCCGAATGGCGCCCTATCAGCTCGAGCGTGCCGTCCGTCGAGCCACCGTCGACGACGACGAACTCGATGTTGTCGTGGGTCTGCCGCAGGACCGAAAGAATCGTCTGTTCCAGCGTGACGACCGAATTCAGGCAGATCGTGACGATCGTCACCAGAGGCGACCTGGAGTCGGGCGCCTTGAACCGGCCGTTCAAGCGCAGCCCGCCCTCGGCGACCCGCTTGCCGGTCGTGTCCGGGCAGCGCAGATGCCTGGCCACCGTGCCGGCGGGGGTCGTCGCCGGCACGGTCTCGACGATCCGGCGCAAGGTCGAATGCGTCGACATCATTCGCCCACCAGGAAAAGGATCCGCCCAAGCTCGACCGACTCGCCCCCGCCCGAGTTCACCACCTGCGCCAGCGTGTTGTCGAGGTTGGCGCGCGGCGCGGCATAGACGTCGGCCACGTAACGCAGGGTGATCGCCTCGCCCGGCTGGGTATGCAGCGGCGAAGTCAGATGGCGCAGCACCCAGTACGGCTTGGGCATGGCGAAGCGGTGCCGCATCGTCTTGACGATGTCGCGGCCCCGGTGGGTCAGGCGAATGATCCCGGCGTTCCGGCTCGACACGCCATAGAAGCCGACCAGCGCGCCGCCCGGCGACGAGATGACGATCTCCGAGCCCTTCGCGAGCCTGGCCGTCGGGACCTGCAACAAGGCGGTGCCGAACTCGCCCGGCTCGACCTCGGTCATCCGGCCCTCGGTCAGGGGGTCGACGGCGACCAGGCAGCGGACCTCGAGCCCCGGTTCGTGCGCCGGCCGAGGCCCATGCGCGGTCGGCAGCGACGCCACGACCTGCGCCGCGAGTCTTTGCACCATGGTCTCCGAGAAGTGATCGTTATCCTTGAACACCCCGGCGAGCCCGAGCTGCTTGACCGAGCTAGCCAGCAGCGGCAGCAGGTCGACAGAGCCGATGCCGAACTCGGCAGCGACCCGGCGGTAGTGATCGATGACGAAGGAATCGCCGCTGCCGATGCGGGCGACCGGCCCCTGGCCGTGCATCAGGATGAAGACCAGCTTGTCGGCAATCTGTCGATTCGATGCGAGCACCCGGAGCCAGCTCAGGTGGCTCGCCGGATCGAGGGTGTTGCTGGCCTCGAAGATCAGGTCGTTCAGCGTGTACTCGAACAGGATCGCATCGACCTGCGCGACGACCTCCGGATGGCCCAGCAGATAGTCGATGCCGCGCAGCGACGACGAGTTGCCGAGCGACTGATTCAGCCAGTCGGCCGCAACCGACTTCTGCAGCCTGGCGCCGAAGCCGTTGCCGATGACGCAGTTCGACCCGCCGACGAGCAGATAGCGCAAGCCCACCGTGAAACGAGGTCCGGGGTCAGGCCGAACGGGCGGCTCGACGGCTCTGGATCCATTGCCATGTCCGCGCCATGGCTTGGTCGATGGGCACGGTCGGCTCGAAGCCTAGCTCGGCGCGCGCCAGGTCGTAGGTGGCGAAATTGCGCTCGACCTCGCCCTTGCGCTTGAGATCGTGGACGATCGGATGGCCGGGCGCGCCGGCCACCGAGCGCGCGATCTCGGCCAGTTCGCGGACCGTCGTCTCGCGGCCGCTGGCGAGGTGATAGACGTTGAAGCCGGGCTTGGCGGCCTCGAGCCCGGCGGCGATGCCGATGCAGAGATCGGCGACGTAGAGGAAGTCGCGCGTCGCCGAACCGTCGCCGAAGATGCGGATGGGACTGCCATCGAGGACGGCCTTGAAGAACGCCGTTACCGCGCCCTTCTTGTGCCAGCTGATCGGCCCCACAACATTGGCGAAGCGCAATGCCGTGACCGACATGTCGTACGCATTGGCGAACGCGCAGCAATAGCCCTCGCCGGCCAGCTTGCTCGCCCCGTAAGGAGAGATCGGCCTCGGGATGGCGCGCTCGTCGACGGGCGGCGTAGCGCTGCCGATCAGCGCTCCGCCGGTCGACGCGAACACGAACCGGCCGACACCCGCCCGGCGGGCCGCGTTCAGGACCCTGAACGTGCCTTCGGCATTGACGTGGAAATTCTCCTCGGGCGCCTGCACCGATTCGACGACCGACCCGTAGGCGGCGAGGTGAACCACGGCATCCTTGCCCGAGACCGCCTCAAATACGGCGCTCTCGTCGCGGATATCGGCTTCGCACAAGGTATAGGCGGCGGGATCGTCGAGGTATTCGACGCGGCCTCGCGAGAGGTTGTCGAGTATCGTGATCTCATGACCCCGGGCGCGCAACATGGGCGCAAGATTGGCACCGATGAAGCCGCAGCCACCGGTGATCAGGAGCTTGGCCATTCAACCGGCCTTCACGCCGTCGCCCGCTCGCGCTGGTCGCCCGTCCAATAGGATCTGGAGATGATTTTCGAGCGGTCGCAACGGCCGGCATACTTCTTCGCGATCTCGCTCACCTCGAGCAGCAAACCGCCTTGCAGCGTCGTCGGTTGCAGGCCGAGGTCGAGAAAACATTTATTTTCGACAAGCAGCTCGTTCTCGTCTGCCTCCTTGCGCGGGTTGGGGAGATAGGAGATTTTCGAATCGGTCAGGCCGGCGACCATCTCGGCCAGTTCGCGGACCCGATGGGTTTCGGTCATCTGGTTGAAGATCATGACCTTTTCGCCGCGCTTGGGCGAATTGGCAAGCGCGAGCTCGATGCAGCGCACGGTATCCCGAATATGGATGAAGGCGCGGGTCTGGCCGCCGGTGCCGTGAACCGTCAGCGGATGGCCGATCGCGGCCTGCATGAGAAACCGGTTCAGCACCGTGCCGTAGTCACCGTCGTAGTCGAACCGGTTGATCAGGCGCTCGTCCATCGCGGTCTCGGGAGTATGGGTCCCCCAGACGATGCCCTGGTGCAGATCGGTGATCCGCAGACCGTCGTTCTTGTTGTAGTAGGCGAAGAACAACGCATCCTGCGTCTTGGTCATGTGATAAATGCTGCCGGGATTCGCGGGATACAGTATTTCCTGGTTGACGACCTCGCCGCTCGGGGTGACGACCTGGACTTTCAGATACCCCTCTGGAATCTTCATGCCCGCGGTTCCGTAACCGTAGACACCCATGGTTCCGAGATGCACCAGATGCACGTCCCTGCCCGACTCGGCGATCGCGCACAGGACGTTATGGGTGGCGTTGAGGTTATTGTCTACCGTATAGCGCTTCTGCCGGGCACCTTTCATCGAATAAGGGGCGGCCCGTTGTTCCGCGAAGTGGACGATCGCATCGGCCTGCTCATCGTTGATCAGGTCGAGCAGAGCGTGGTATTCATGGGCGACGTCGAGAAACTTGAATGGAATCTCCTTGCCGGTAAGCTCGCGCCAGGCGGCAAGGCGCGCCGACACGGGCGCGATCGGTGTCAACGAATCGACCTCGAGCTCGATATCTATCTTGCGGCGGGATAGATTGTCGACAATCACCACATCATGGCCCGCTTTCGACAGATGCAAAGCTGTCGGCCAGCCGCAGAATCCATCTCCCCCCAAAACGATAATCTTCATCTTCGTCACTCTTGGTTAGTTTCTCTTAAATAAACGCAAGTCCGGAATTATCCGTCCCGCGGCGAGCCTAGCACAGTCGAAAACGCCACCGCTGGCGCGAAGCCACCGCAAATACCGTGCGCCGGCGCAACCCGAAACCGGGACTCCCTCATGACGCCGCCTCGGCGCCGCCTGGCTCGTAGCCCAGCCGCGAGGTGAGGCGATGGTAGTTCTCGGAGCGTCCGGCCTCGGCCATCAGCGAGAGCGCCACAGCGCGGCGCTTTCGCGGCTCGATCGCCAGCCCGGTCCGGCCGCTGTCGCCGCTGATCTTGAACGCGTCGCGCAGCTCGGCAAAGTCCTCCGCATACGGGATGTCGAGGATCTGGCCGAGTTGTCGCATCACGTCGCGTGGCGTTCTCACGAAGTCTTCGTAGCGGATGACGGTCAGGCCCTCGTACGCCTTCAGGAAGCGCAGGTAGCGGGCGCAGTATTCGTCGATCGTGGAAGGCAAGAAGTGGGCCCAGCGAAGCTCGACCAGGGAGGCATAGCTGTCGAGGGGGTGCCGAACCGTGACGACCGACCGCAACGGAAGATCCGCCGGCAGCAGCTCGCGCAGCGTCGGCCGGTCGGGAACGTCGTCGCCGATGCAATAGTGGCTGTGCGCGTGGTCGCGGATGACCAGCCGTTGGCCGTTGCGCACGGCCTCGTCGAAGACGAGCCGCAGATCGCCCTGGAACATGCGGATCAGCAGGTCCTGGCTCGTGCCGCGGGTGCTCTGGCGCATCTGCGCGCCCATGTCGGTCGGCGCGAAGCGCGGCTTGTCGGGATTGACGCCGATCGGGCTGAGCGGATCGACTTCGCTCAGCAACTGCACGTTGGGCAGCGCGGCGATGCACTTGCTGATCAGCGTGCCGCCGGTACAGGCGAAGTGGTGAAGGGTACGCACCGGCTCGGGCCGGGTCGCGGCCTGCTGCTCGCAGAGCAGGAGGCATTGCTCGAGCAGCGTGGCCTGCTCTGCTTCGTCGACTCGCGGCGCGGTCGGCGTATAGGCGGCGTCCTGAAGGAGCTTGACGGCATCCTGCAAGGTCTCGGTGAGCTTGACGACGATCTCGTCCGCCGACGAGCGCGGTGACCGGGTCTTCATCTGCGGACTGACTGGCGGCGCTTGGCCGCAGGGCGCTTGGCCGCAGGGCGCTTGGCCGCAGGGCGCTTGGCCGGCGGACGCTTCGCCGGCGGACGCTTGGCCGGCGGACGCTTGGTGGCCGGACGCTTGGCGGCGGTGCGCTTGGCGGCAAGGCCCTTCGGGCTCGAACCCTTGACTGCGGCAGGCTGGACGCGAGGGCTTTGGCCGGCCGCGCCTTTGCCGACATTTCGCTTGTCCGGACGCTGGTCGGCAGGACCCGCGGCAGACTCGACGGTCGGGCGCCCGTCGCCCGGACGCCCGGTCGTGGCGCGCCGCGGCGCGGACCGCGAGCCGGGCGACGCGCGAACCGCGGCGGTCTTCAACGCGGACCCGCGCCCTGCCCGCTCGCCGCCAGGACCGGCCTCGACGCTGGTGTGCGCGACGCGGCTGCGGCGGCCATCGCCTGGAGCGGCGACGTCGATCAGCTCGGTGGCTCGCGGCGTCTGCGACAGCTGATGAAAATATTGATGCGCCGCGCTCAGGCGTTGCGCGAGCTTGGTCAACAACTCGTGCTGGCCCTGCTGCTGGGTCAGCGCCGCCTGATACCTGAGCTGCAGGTCGCGGAGGTCGGCGTCGCGCAGGGTCTGCAGCTTGACGCTCAGGGTCGCGGTCTGGCGCGCGTCGGCCAGCTCGTGGTTCAGGCGCTGGATCTGCTCGGCGGCCTTGCGCTCCTTCTCCATGCCTGCCTTGCCGAGATGCTCGTGCTGCTGGCGAAGCTGCTCGATCTCCTTGTTGCGCCGCTCGAGCTCGGCCTTCGGCGCGAGGCTCTGGCTCAAGCGCTCGCTCGCGATCCGGGTCTGCTCGTCGCGCTCGCCGGTCAGGCGCCCGATCTGGGCAGCGCGTTCGGCGAGGGTCGACTCGGCTGCGGCCACGGCCTTTCGCAGCGCCTCGATCTGCGCGTAGCGCTCGTGCGCCTTCTTCACCATGTCGGCGTTGGCCTGCTTCGACGTCTGCAGCTCGGCCTGCCGGTCGCGCACCAGCTTGACCTGCTCGTCGCGTGCCTTCGCCAGCTGCCCCAGCTCGGCGGCCCGTTCGGTCGCGAGCTTGTCGGCAGCTGCCTTCGCTTGGGAGAGAGCCTCGATCTGCGCCGCTCGCTCGCTCGCCAGCTTGTCGCCGGCCGCCTTGGCCTGGGCAAGCGCATCGTGCTGCGTCTTGCGCGCCTGCGCGGACTTCTCGAGCTCGCCGCGCGCCTGCGTCGCCGCCTGAAGCTCGGCCTGTCGATCGGCGGCCAGCTTGGCGTGGTGGTCGCGTGCCTTGGTCAGCTGCGCGATCTGCGCCGCCCGCTCGGCGGCCAGCTTGTCGGCGACCCCCTTCGCCTGGGACGCAAGCTCGAGCTGCGCGGCTTGCCGCTGGCCAAGCTTTTCCAGCTCGGCCTTCGCTTGCGTCAGAGCCTGGACCTGGGCCTGACGCTCCTGGGCCAGCTTCGCCTGTTCGTCCCGGGCCTTGGTCAGCTTCTCGATCTGCGCGGCTCGTTCGTCCGCCAGCTTGTCGGCAGCGGCCTTCGCCTGGAGCGCCGCCTCGCGCTGCGCGGCTTGCCGCTGGGCAGCCTGTTCCAGCTCGGCCTTCGCTTGCGTCAGAGCCTGGACCTGGGCCTGACGCTCCTGG
>JBDTUG010000029.1:0-21325 GCA_040007855.1 Caldimonas sp. | reverse complement strand
CATCGAGGAGCTGCGCGCGACCATCGATCCGGCCAGCGGCAAGAGCTGGTACGCGTTGACGAGCCAGGCGTTCGCGGTCTTCCTGCCCGTGAAGAGCGTCGGCGTCATGGGTGACGGCCGCACCTACGACTACGTGGTCGCGCTGCGCGCGGTGCAGACCAGCGACTTCATGACCGCCGACTGGGCCGAGCTGCCCTATGCGCTCCTGAAGAAGGTCTCGAGCCGGATCATCAACGAGGTGCGCGGCATCAACCGCGTCGCCTACGACGTCTCGTCCAAGCCGCCGGCGACGATCGAGTGGGAATAGGTTTGAAGTTGGAGTTGACCCGCTTTCGTAGACACCTTACTGTCACCAGAGAAGGAGTCACCACGACCTGAGAATCAAGTCCTTAACCGTCCCCGGAAACGGGGTAACACCAACTCCAGCGGCTGTGGCTGCGACTGCGGGCGCGGTCGATGTTGAACTTCAACACCGTTTGCCCCCGCTTCAATCAACTTCGGCGAGCAGCGCGGCGATCGCCGCACCGACGGCGAGATCTTCCTCGGCGCCGAAGGCGTGACGGCGCACGCACCCCTTGCGGTCGATCAGCACCAGGCTGGGCGTGCCTTGAAGCCCGTAACGCCGCATGGTGACCGGAATCGGGTCGGTGGCGTCAGCTGCAACGGCATCCACTCCCACCGCAAAGCGGATGCGGTTCTCGTGCAGGAACGCTTCGAGCGATACCGGCGTCATCGCTGCATGGTGCTCGAAGACCGTGTGCAGGCCGACCACCGCCACGTCTTCGTCGGCGAACGCGGCCTGGATGCGTTGCGCCTGCGGCAGTCCATGTTGCACGCAGGCCGGGCACAACATCTGGAAGGCATGCAGCACGACCACCCGGCCCTGCAGTGCCGCCGGCTGCAGCGGCTCACCCTTGTGGTTGAACCAGCGGCTCGTCACCCAGGGCGGCGCCGGCTCGCCTGCGGGCGCAAGGCCGAGGCGCGCCTGCCAGGCGCCTGCTGCTGGACGCGGCGACTTCGACGCGGCCATCACTTGCGCATGCTCGAGAAGACGTAGTCCTTGTCCTTCTGCGCCGTATGGCATTGGTAGCAAGCCGTGGCCGCATTGGCGCCGACCGCGCGCTCGGTGATCGAGTCACCCTTGAAGCCCTCGAAGCCCCAGCCGCCGGTTTCCTTGTAGCGGCGCGAGTCCTTCACCATCACGCCCAGCACCTTGCGCGGTCCCTCCTGCATGGCGTTGTCAGCCGAGGTTGCCGTCAGCAGGTCGAAGGCAATCACGGCGCCGTCGGAGAACTTGCCAGTGGCATAGCCCTTCTCGGCCAGCTTGTTGGCGTACAGGTGGTGGATTCCACCGAAGCTGTCGTACAGCGCATGACCGGGCTGGATCACCATGCTCTTCACATGCGTCCACTGGCGGTAGCCTTTGGGGTACGGCACCGGCGGGACGTCCGCACCGAGCGCAGGTGCGACGACCAAGGCAGTCACGCAGGTGAGCAGGCTGATGAGCAACTGGCGCATGGGGCACTCCTACAATGTTGACGATGAATTCAGGCCGCGAAAGCGCGAACCGTTTGCATTGCAACACCGCGCCGACGACCTGAACAGCAGGCACCAAACGGTGCCCCGGGTACCCCACGGTGTCCATCGAGAAGCCGCATGCACGACAGCTCACCCGCGCCCACCGACGGCGGCGACACGCCGGCCGCCCCGCCCGTGGCACGCATGGTCGAGGACATCGTGGGCTGCAAATGGTCGCTGGCGGTGATCGGCGCGGTGCGCCGCGGCGTCTGTCGCCCCGGCGCGCTTGAGCACAGCATCGACGGCCTGTCGAAGAAGGTCCTCAACGAACGGCTGGCCAAGCTGGTGCGCTACGGCATTCTTCACAAGCGCAGCTACGCCGAGATGCCGCCGCGCGTGGAGTACGGCATCACCTCCTTCGGAGAGAAGTTCTGCGGTCTGCTCGACGGCATCGAGACGCTGCAGCGCGAGCTGCGTCGCTGAGTTCGAAACGACATGCGGCACCGCGCCGGCGGGGTCGCCGTCGTTGTCGGTCCAGCTGCGAAACTTCTCGACGATCCAGGCGGCCAGGCCGGCCGGCGAGTCGTTCAGGCCGAACGCCAGCGTCTGCGGCTTCGTGCCCTGGATCCACTGGTAGCCGGTCTCCTCCTTCAGGAAATGCTTCAGCTCGGCGAGGAAAAGCCGCTCCTCGTCCGTCGGGTCCCGCAACATCTGCGGATCGCGCCGCACCGCCAGCAGGTTGAGATGTATGCCGATCACCCGCTCGGGGTGGCTGTAGCCCAGCCGCGAGGCGACGAAGGAGCCCCAGTCGCCACCCTGGGTGGCAAAACGCGGGTAGCCGAGCACGTCGGTCATCAGCGCGGCGAAGGCGTCGGCCATCTCTTCGACGCCGAAGCGCGCCTGTCCCGGCTGGAACAACAGGGTGAAGCCCGGCAGCGACGGCGCGACGACGGTGAAGGCGTCAGCCGGATCGCCGCCGAAGCGCGCCGGGTCGGTGAGCATCGGGATCAGGCGGCGGAACTCGAATACCGAGCCCGGCCAGCCGTGCGACAACAGCAAGGGCAGCGGCGCCGGGCCCCGGCCGGGTTCGTGGATGAAGTGCAGCTCGATGCCGGCCAGCGGGACCTTGAACTGCCGGAACCGGTTCAGCCCGGCCTCCTGCGCGCGCCAGTCGAACCCGGTGTGCCAGTACTCGGCCAGCGCCTTCATGTAGGCGACGCTGCTGCCGGTGGACCAGGGCGCGCCGGGTGCCTCGTCGGGCCAGCGGGTCCGGGCCAGCCGCTCGCGCAGGTCGTCGAGCACGCGGTCTTCGACGTGCAGGGTGAAGGGCGTGGGCGTGCTGGCGAGCTGCGGCATGACCAGGCGTTCTTTCAGACGAGCGGCGGCGGCGGTGCGGGGGGCGACGACCGCGCAAGCCGGCGCGGCGGGCGGCAATCGTCGGCGGCAGCGCACGGTAAGCTCGCGCACCCTGCGACAGCACCGCCGATGGAATCGACCTTCGCCGCCCTCCCGCCCGGCGCTGCCTCCGGGCGCGACGAATCCGGCATGCGCCTGGCGCTCGACCAGGCGCACAACGCGGCGCTGGTCGGCGAGGTGCCGGTCGGGGCAGTGATCATGCTCGACACGCCGAACGGCTGGCAGGTGCTGGCGACTGGCTACAACCGGCCGATCACGGACCACGACCCGACCGCCCACGCCGAGATCGTCGCCCTGCGCCACGCCGCCCGGTTGCTCGCCAACTATCGGCTGCCCGAGTGCGAGGTCTACGTCACCCTCGAGCCGTGCGCGATGTGCGCGATGGCGCTGCTCCATGCGCGGGTGAAGCGGGTCGTCTTCGGCGCCGCCGATCGCAAGGCCGGCGCCGCCGGTTCGGTCATCGACGTGTTCGGCAACGCGGCGCTGAACCACCATACCGAGGTCGTGGGCGGAGTCCTCGGAGACGCCTCGGCCACGCTGCTGCGCTCCTTCTTCGTCGAACGGCGCGAGCAGTACCGGCAGCGCCGGGCGATGCCGACCGCGCTGCTGCCGCTCGACGAGCCGCCGGTCGCTGCGATCCCCGCGGGCGAGTCGCGCGAGATCGACACCGAGCCCGATCGATGAGCGCGCGTTCCCGATGAGCAACGGCCCGGGTTCGCTGACCCTGTTTTCGCCGGCCGGCGTGCTTCGCTCGGTCGTGCCCCTGCGGCGCGCTGCGCGCCGGCTCGGTCGGCTCGGCTTCGCGGTCGCGACCGACCCGGACGCGCACGCCAAGGTGCAGCGATTCGCCGGCGCCGACGAAGTCCGGCTGGCCGCCCTGCATCGGGTCGCCCGGGCCCGGCCCGGCGTGGCCCTGGCCAGTCGCGGCGGCTACGGCCTGACACGGCTGCTCGACCGGATCGACTGGAAGCTGATCGGGCGCAGCGTCGCCTCCGGGACGCGCTGGGTCGGCATGAGCGACATGACCTCGCTGCAGCTCGGCCTGCTCGCCCGCGAGCCGGGTGCCGTCAGCTGGGCCGGGCCGCTCGCCTGCGAGGACTTCGGGCGCAGCGACGCCGAGGGCGGCGTCGACGACGTGACCGTGGCCTGCTTCCTGGAAGCGATGTCGGGCGAGCTCGAGGCGGTCGGCTTTCGCACCGGCGCCGGCTTCGACGGCCTGGCGGTGCGCGGCACGCTCTGGGGCGGCAACCTCTGCGTCGTCAATTCGCTGCTGGCAACGCCGCACTTTCCCCGCGTCGACGGCGGCATCCTCTTTCTCGAGGACGTCAACGAGCATCCGTACCGGATCGAGCGCAACTTGCTCCAACTGCAGCAGGCCGGCGTGCTCGACCGGCAACGCGCAGTCGTGCTCGGCGCCTTCACGGCCTGGAAGAAGTCGCCGAACGACCGCGGCTACTCGCTGTCCGCGGCGATCGATCGGGTGCGCGCGGCGACCCGGACGCCGATCCTCACGGGCCTGCCGTTCGGCCACGTCGCGACCAAGGTGATGCTGCCGGTCGGCGCCCGCGTCCGGCTGCTGGTCGACGGGAGAAACGCGTTCATCGGCTGGTAGCATGACGGCTCGATGAATCCGCGTCTTTCCGCCTGCGTCGCCCGGGTCCTGGCCCTCGTGGCCGCCACGCTCGCGGCGACCGCCTGCAACAACAGCCCGTACCCCGACGGCGCGGCGGCGACCAACACGCTCTTCTATTCCTTCGACGAGCGTTCGCCGCGCTACCTCGACCCGACCGCCTCGTACGCCAATCCCGAGTCGGCCTACACCTACCAGATCTACGAGCCGCTGTACGGCTACCACTACCTCAAGCGCCCCTACACGCTGGTGCCGAAGGCGGCCGCCGAGGTCGCCAAGCCCTACTACCTCGACAAGGCCGGGCAGCGCCTGGCCGACGACGCGCCGCCCGAGCAGATCGCGCAAAGCGTCTACGACATCCCGATCAAGCACGGGATCATGTTCGCCCCGCATCCGGCGTTCGCCAAGAACGCCAAGGGCCAGTACCTCTATCACCACCTCACCCGCGCCCAGCTCGGCGACAAGCGCTCGCCCTGGGAGTTCGAGCAGCAGGGCAGCCGCGAGCTGCTCGCCGACGACTTCGTCTATGCCCTGAAGCGGCACGCGACCACCCGCATCGAGGCGCCGGTGTTCGCGGTGTTCGCCGAGTACGTGCTCGGCCTGAAGGCGTACGGCGAGAAGGTCAAGGCCGAGGACGCGAAGCTGCTCAAGGGACTGCCGGCGGATATCCGCGACAAGCCCTTCCTCGATTTCCGGCAGTGGCCGCTCGAGGGGGCCGAGGCGGTCGACCCGCACCTGCTGCGGATCCGCCTGAAGGGCAAGTACCCGCAGTGGAACTACTGGATGGCGATGCCCTTCGTCGCCCCCGTGCCGTGGGAGGCCGATGCCTTCTACGCGCAGCAGGGGATGAGCGGCAACGGCCTGTCGCTCAACCAGTGGCCGGTCGGCACCGGGCCGTACATGATGACCGAGTTCATCCGCGACCGGCGCCACGTGATGAAGCGCAACCCGAGCTTTCGCGGCGAGCCCTATCCGTGCGAAGGCGAGCCGGACGACCGCAAGGACGGGCTGCTCGCCGATTGCGGCAAGCGCATGCCGTTCGCCGACACGCTCTACGTGACGATCGAGAAGGAGAAGGTGCCGCGCAAGGAGAAGTTCAAGCAGGGCTACTTCGACGTGCCGGAGATCGAGCGGCCCGAGTGGGGCGTCGATTTCACCAACGACCTGAACGATTCCGACGACGTGAAGCGCATGTTCGAGGCGCGTGGCTTCAAGTTCCCGCTGATGACCGACATCTCCGACTGGTACCTCGGCTTCAACATGCTCGACCCGGTGATCGGCAAGGGCAGCACGCCCGACGAGCAGCTGAAGCACCGCAAGCTCCGCCAGGCGATCTCGATCGCGATCGACTGGGAAGAGGGCTACGGGAGGATCTTCAAGCACAAGGGCGGCGTCGCCGCGCACGGACCGGTGCCGCCCGGGCTGTTCGGCTCGCGCGAGGGGCAGGGCAGCTTCCACAACCCGGTCACCCACCACATCGTCGATGGCAAGATCGTGCGCCGGCCGATCGAGGATGCGAAGAAGCTGCTCGCCGAGGCCGGCTATCCCGACGGGCGCGACGCCGTGACCGGCCGGCCGCTGGTGCTCAACTACGACTTCCAGCGGGCCATCACGCCCGAGTTCAAGGCGGAGAACGACTGGATGGTCCGCCAGTTCGGCAAGATCGGCATCCAGCTCGAGGTGCGCGCCACCGACTTCAACCAGTTCCAGGACAAGACGCTCAAGGGCAAGCACCAGATCTTCTGGGCCGGCTGGCTGGCCGACTATCCCGACGCGGAGAACTTCCTGTTCCTGCTCTATGGGCCGAACGGCAAGTCGAAGTCGCAGGGCGAGAACGTCGCCAACTACGAGAACCCGGAGTTCGACAAGCTCTACCGCGAGCTGCAGGCTCTCGACGACGGGCCGCAGAAGCAGGCCGACATAGACAGGATGGTGGAGCTGTCGCAGCAGGACGCGCCCTGGGCCTTCGGCTACTTCCCCTGGGGCGGCCTGGCTTTCCAGCAGTGGGTCTACAACGGCAAGCCGTCGATCCTGATCCGCGACATGGCGAAGTACTACCGTGTCGATCCGGCGCTCAGGGTCGCCAAGCAGGCCGAGTGGAACAAGCCGACCTGGTGGCCGATGGTATTGTTGCTCGCACTCGCGTTGGCGCTGGTCTGGATCGCGCGGCGCGGCTATCGCGCGCGGCAGCGGGCAACCGCGCTGCCTTCCAACGGCAGCGCGCCGCTGCCGGTCGCCGACCCGGCCTAGTCATCACGTGCTGAACTACTTCATCCGCCGCGTCGGCTACGGCGTACTGATCCTGATCGGGGTCAACCTCTTCACCTTCTTCCTGTTCTTCAACGTCAACACGCCCGACGACATGGCCCGCCTGAACATCGGCGGCAAGCGGGTGACGCAGGAGCAGATCGAGAAATGGAAGGCCGAGCGGGGCTACGACCGGCCGCTCTACTGGAGCCCGAAGGAGGAGGGCGCCGCCAGGATCACCCGCACCGTGCTCTGGGAGCGCTCGGTGTCGCTGTTCGCGCTCGACTTCGGCCGCTCGGACTCCGGGCGCAGCGTCGACATCGGCCACGAGATCAAGACCCGGATGGGCGTCAGCCTGCAACTCGCCGTGCCGCTGTTCATCCTGCAGGTGATCGCCAGCACGGCCTTCGCCTTGCTGCTGGTCTTCTTTCGTCATTCGAAGATCGACTTCTGGGGCGTCGTGCTGTGCGTGCTGATGCTTTCGATCTCGAGCCTCTTCTACATCATCGTCGGCCAGTTCTTCTTCTCGCGCACCCTGCACCTGGTGCCGATCTCGGGCTATGCCGGCGGGCTCGACGCGGTGAAGTTCCTGCTCATGCCGATCGGCCTGTCGCTGCTCGCCCGGCTCGGCACCGAATCGCGCCTGTACCGGGCGATGTTCCTCGAGGAGATCGGCAAGGACTACGTGCGGACGGCGCGCGCCAAGGGCCTGCCGGAATCGGTGGTCCTGTTCCGCCACGTGCTGAAGAATGCGCTGATCCCGATCATCACCAGCGCCGGCTCGTACCTGCCTTACGTGTTCCTCGGCAGCCTGGTGTTCGAGAGCTTCTTCGGCATCCCGGGGCTGGGCGCTTTCGTCATCGAGGCGATCGCCGGCCAGGACTTCGCGATCGTGCGCTCGATGGTCTTCGTCGGCGCCGTGCTCTACATCGCCAGCTACGTGGTGATCGACCTCGCCTACACCTGGGCCGACCCGCGGGTCCGCCTGAGCAGCTGACCGGCGGACGCTGAGCGGATGCCCAAGTTCGTCTTCCTCTGGACCGACGTCGTCCTGTTCGCGATGCTCCTGCTGCTCGTCTGGTACGTGCGGCGGGTCGCGATCAGCGCCAACCTGCGCGCCACCTGGGACAAGGTGCTGCGCGATCCGGCGGCGCTGAGCGCGTCGCTCGTCCTCGCCGGGTTCGCCGTCGTGACCGTGCTCGACAGCGTTCACTTCCGGCGCGCCCTCGTCAACGCGCCGAACGTGGCCGCCGGCTCGGCGACCTTCTATGCGCCGACCACCGAGTCGATCCTCGACCTGGCGCTCGCCCGGCAGATCGCCACCCGCGAGACCGGCTATTCGCGGCCGCTCGCCTTCAGGGGCTTCTCGAAGGAGCCGATCGAGCGCGATGGCAAGCCGGTGCGCGACTTCCCGCGCCTGAAGTTCGGCGGCTCGCACCTGGTCGACCCGGATGCCGGGTGGTCGGGCGACGTGGCCGGCAGGGTGCTCACGGGCGTCGGTGCCGGCCTGGTCGTCGCCGCCCTGGCAGCCCTGCTCACCGCCTTCCTGCTGCGCCACTCGCACGGCGGCACGGGCACCGCGCTGCGCGACATCGTCGCCGACCGGACCCACATCCCGGTCCGCGCGGCGCTCCTCACCTTCAGCGTGATCTGCGTGCTGGCCGGGTCGATCGTCGCCCTGGCCGGCGGCTACCACGTGCTCGGCACCGACCGGACCGGCAACGACGTGCTCTACCAGTCGCTGAAGAGCGTGCGCACGGCGTTCGTGATCGGCACGCTGGCGACGATGGCGACGCTGCCGTTCGCGATCGTCCTCGGCGTGCTCGCCGGCTACTTCAAGGGCTGGGTCGACGAAGTGATCCAGTACCTCTACACGACCCTCACCTCGGTGCCCAACGTGCTGCTCATCGCCGCCTGCGTGCTGATGGTGCAGGTCTACCTCGACCAGCACGCCGAGATGTTCGAGACCGGCACCGAGCGCTCCGACCTCAAGATCTTCCTGCTCTGCGTGATCCTCGGCCTGACCGGCTGGGCGACCTTGTGCCGCCTGATCCGCGGCGAGACGCTGAAGCTGCGCGAGCTGGACTTCGTGCAGGCCGCCACCGCCTTCGGCATCAGCCACGGTCGCATCATGGCCCGGCACATCGTGCCGAACGTGATGCATCTGGTGCTGATCACCACCGTGCTCAGCTTCTCCGAGCTGATCCTCTACGAAGCGGTGCTCACCTATGTCGGCGTCGGCGTCGACCCGTCGATGAACAGCTTCGGCGGCATGATCAACCTGGCCCGCAGCCAGATGAGCGGCGACCCGGTGGTCTGGTGGAGCTTCGTCTCGGCGTTCGTCTTCATGGTGACGCTGGTGCTGGCCGCCAACCTGTTCGCCGACGGTGTGCGCGACGCCTTCGACCCGCGCTCGCGGAGCTTCCGGCCGCGCCTGCGTCGCGCGGCGATGAGCTGATGGCGTCCCGCGATCCGGATCCCACGGGGGCGGCCGTCGCTGCGTCGGGCGGCCGGACGCCGGGGCGCGGCCCGGCCGGCGCTTCGCCGGCGCGCCGCTCGACCACCTTGGAGATCACCGGGCTCGAGGTCGCGCTCGACGCCGACGCCGGCATCGTCAAGGCGATCGACGGCCTGTCGCTGGCGATCACGCGCGGCGAGACCTTCGCCCTGGTCGGCGAATCGGGCTGCGGCAAGAGCATGACGGCGCTGGCGCTGATGCGTCTGCTGCCCGAGAACGGGCGGATCGTCGGCGGCAGCGTCGCCCTCGAGGGTCAGGACCTGCTGGCTTTGCCCGAAGTCGGCATGCGCGCCGTTCGCGGCGGCCGGATCGGCATGATCTTCCAGGAGCCGGGCACCAGCCTGAACCCGGTGATGAAGGTCGGCGCGCAGATCGTCGAAGCGATCGAGGAGCACACCTCGCTGCGCGGCCCGGCGGCGCGCGCCAAGGCGATCGAATGGCTGGGCCGGGTCGGCATCCCCGAGCCGGCCAAGCGCATCGACGAGTACCCGTTTCGCCTGTCGGGCGGGCAGAAGCAGCGCGTCATGATTGCCATGACGCTCGCCTCGGAGCCCGACTTCCTGATCGCCGACGAGCCGACGACGGCGCTCGACGTGACGATCCAGGCGCAGATCCTGGCCCTGCTGAAGGACCTGCAGCGCGAGCAGGGGATGGGCCTGCTGCTCATCACCCACGACCTGGCGGTCGTCTCCGACATGGCCGATCGGGTCGCCCTGATGTACGCCGGGCAGATCATCGAAGTCGCCGAGGCGGCCGATTTCTTCGCCTCGCCCAAGCACCCGTACGCCCGCCTGCTGCTGCAGGCGCTGCCCGACGCGGCGCGGCGCGGCGAGTCGCTGGCCGCGATCCGCGGCTCGGTGCCGCCGCTCTGGCTGCGCTTCGAAGGCTGCCGCTTCGAGCCGCGCTGCGATCGTGCGTTCGGCCCGTGTCCGACCACGCCGCCGGCCCTGACGACACTCGATGCGACGCGCAGCGTGCGCTGCCTGCTCTACACCGAACTCGCAGGGGCGGGCCAGGGGGAGGGGCCGCCGATGTCGTCCGGCGCGGCCGAGCACGCGGCTGCGGCCGAGCGCCCGTCCTCCGGCCTGGCGAAGCCGGCGAGCCCGCTACGGGTTACCCCCGACCCGCTCGCGCCTGCGGCGGTCGCGATCGCCACGCCGCCGCTGTTACAGGTCGCCGACCTCGCGGTCCGATTTCCGATCCGGCGCGGCCTGCTGCAGCGGACGACCGGCGTGTTCAGCGCCGTCGACGGCGTGTCCTTCGACGTCGCCGCCGGCCGGACGCTGGCCCTGGTCGGCGAGTCGGGCTGCGGCAAGACGACGACCGGCAAGGCGATCGTCCAGCTGTTGCGCGGCGCCGCGATCATCGAGGGCAGCGCCCGCCTCGGCGGGCGGGACCTGTTCAGCCTGCAAGGCGAAGCGCTGCGCGCGGCGCGGCGCGAGATCCAGATCATCTTCCAGGACCCGTTCGCCTCGCTCGACCCGCGGATGCGGGTGCTGGCGATCCTCGAGGAGGGCCTGCAGGCGCTGCGACCGGAGATGGACGCCACCGGGCGTCGGGCCCGCATCGAGGCACTGGTCGAGCAGGTCGGCCTGCGCCGTGACTCGCTCGACCGCTATCCGCACGAGTTCTCGGGCGGGCAGCGGCAGCGGATCGCGATCGCCCGGGCGCTGGCGGTCCAGCCCCGGCTGATCGTCTGCGACGAGCCGACTTCGGCGCTCGATGTTTCGGTGCAGGCGCAGATCCTCAACCTGCTCGGCCAGCTCAAGCGCGACCTGGGTCTGTCGCTGCTGTTCATCACGCACAACATCGGCGTCGTCGAGTACCTCGCCGACGACATCGTCGTGATGCAGCGCGGCCGGGTCGAAGAGCAGGGTCCGACCGCCCAGGTCCTCTCCCATCCGCAGTCTCCTTACACCCGAACGCTGCTCGACGCGGTGCCCCGAATGACTGTTGGTTAAAGCCGACGAGGCGCCGCGTTTCTGGCTCAAACTCGGGTGAAACCTGTAGAACGATCTCGCCCTCCCCGTGACAATGAAGTGACAGCTTGGAAGCACAGCGTCGGTCCAAAAAGCCGGCGTGAATGCTGCACCGAGCCCAGGGTCTACTGATCAATTGTCCTTTTTGGGAG
Source organism: Caldimonas sp. (assembly GCA_040007855.1). Classification (GTDB taxonomy): domain Bacteria; phylum Pseudomonadota; class Gammaproteobacteria; order Burkholderiales; family Burkholderiaceae_C; genus Schlegelella_A. The sequence continues at coordinate 9,865 of JBDTUG010000029.1, read as the reverse complement.
GGTTCAATGTTGAAGAGAACGAAGCTATGCACCAGCCTCATGATTGCCTTCGGCGGCGGTGCGCTGTCGATGTCGGCGGTCGCCCAGCAAACATTTGAGCGGGTCGAGATCACCGGTTCGTCGATCAAGCGGATCGACGCCGAAACCGCCTTGCCCGTCACCGTCATCAAGCGTGAGCAGATCGACAAGAGCGGCGCTTCCAACGTCCAGGAACTGGTCGACCGGATCTCCTCGAACAACGGCGGCGGTCGCTCCCTCGGCGAGTCGGTGGGCGAGACCTCTGCCACCGGCCAGACCGGCGCCTCCCTGCGCGGCCTGGGCCGCGAACGCACCCTCGTCCTGCTGAACGGCCGGCGCCTCGCGAACTATCCGTTCAGCGGCCTGGGCACCGACCTGAATGCGATCCCCCTGGCGGCGATCGAGCGGATCGAGATCCTGCGTGACGGCGCCTCGGCGATCTACGGCTCGGACGCGATCGGCGGGGTCATCAACTTCATCACCCGCAAGGACTACAAGGGCGCCGAGATCTCGGTCGGCTTCGAAGCGCCGACGATGCACGGCGGCAACGTCTCCTCGATCTCCGGTGGCATCGGCTTCGGCGACCTCGGTACCGACCGCTTCAACATCCTGGCGACCGCGAACTACCAGAACTACAAGAAGGTGCTGGCGGCCGATCGCTCGTATGCCAAGACCGGCAACCGCCCGGACATCGGCATCGTGCTGACCTCGGGCAACACTTTCCCGGCCAACGCGTTCATCGCCGGCCCGGCGGGCACGCCCGGCAACGGCAAGCTCGTTCCCGACTCTTCCGGCTTCCCGGACTGCCATCCGCCGGACAGCTTCAACGACGGCACGACGCAGAACTGCCGCTACGACTTCACCAGCAAGATCGACCTGGTGCCCAAGCAGGAGCGCGCCGGCCTGCTGGCCCGCGGCACCTTCCAGCTGAATGGCAGCAACCAGCTGTTCGCCGAAGCCATCTACTCGCGCAACGAGATCACCATCGGCTCGTCGCAGACCCCGTCGACGACGACCGGCAAGGCGCCGTATCTCTATCCGGCCGGCGGCAGGTTCTACCCGTCGCTGGCGTCGGTCGACTCGGTCTCGCCCGGCTATCGCGGCCCGTTGCGGATCTCCTGGCGGATCGTCGACGGCGGCCAACGCACCAACAAGGTCACCAACGAGCAGGAGCGCGTGCTCGTCGGTGGCGAAGGCAACGTGTTCGGCTGGGACTACAAGGTCGGCCTCGCCCGCGCCCAGTCCAAGGCCCTCGATTCGTTCGTGAGCGGTATCTATTCCGACAGCAGGCTGGTCACCGCGCTCGCCACCGGCGACATCAACCCGTTCGGCCCGAACGACGCCGCCGGCCTGGCTGCGCTGCAGAGCGCGGCGCTGGCCGGCGGCGAGAACCGCAAGTCGAAGACCACCGACACGAGCTTCGACGCGACGGTTTCGCGTGACCTGGTGGCACTGCCGGCCGGCCCGCTCTCCCTGGCGGTCGGCGTCGACCTGCACAAGAACAAGTACCTCGACGGCTTCTCCGAGCTTGCGGGCTCGGGCGACATCGTCGGCGGCTCCGGCAATGCCGGCAAGGTCGAGGCCAAGCGCGACACGAAGGCCGTGTTCGCCGAGGTGAACATTCCGGTCATGAAGGGCCTGGAGGCGCAAGTGGCGCTGCGCCATGACCGCTACAGCAACACGAGCGGCTCGTCCAGAGACGGAGACTTCACGTCGCCGGACCTCAAGGCGACCAGTCCGAAGGTCGGCGTGCGCTGGCAAGTGGCCAAGGAACTCCTGTTCCGCGCCTCCTTCGGCAAGGGCTTCCGGGCCCCGGCGCTCGACAACCTCTACGCGCCCGCCTCGTTCACGAATACCGGTGGCAACTACAACGACCCGTTCTACGACGCGATCGGCGGTGGTTGTGCGGCGGTTCCGGACACCGACCACTGCACCACGCAGCTGACGGCGCTGAACGACAACAACCCGGCCCTGAAGCCGGAGAAGTCGCGCCAGTTCTCTGCCGGCCTGGTGTTCGAGCCGATGGCGGACCTGTCGCTCGGGATCGATTATTTCCACATCAAGATCACCGATGGCGTAACGGCGCTGACGGGCGATAACGTCCTGATCGACTGGTTCGACAAGCAGACCGGGCCGACGACCAGCTCGTCGCCGTACGCCGACCGGCTGATCGTCGATCCGGACACCGGCTACCTGTCGTACGTTCGCGCCTCGCTCGAGAACGTCGGTACGGCAACGGTCGCCGGCTACGACTTCTCGGCCCGCTACCGCGTCCGCACCGCGTACGGCACCTTCACGCCTGGCTGGGAAGCCACCTTCCTGACCAAGAGCACGACCTCCAACATCGTCACCAACGAGGAGTTCAGCAACCTCGGCAAGTACGCGCGTGGCGGCCCGGCGGTTCGCTGGAAGCAGAACGTGACGCTCGACTACGAGCAGGGCCCGTGGCGTGGCGGAGTGCGCTACTTCTGGCAGAGCGGCTACGAGGACTTCGACACCGTCAGCCGCGTCGCCTCCTACGGCCTGTTCGATCTGCAGGGGCAGTACATGGGCGTGAAGAACCTGACGCTGACCCTCGGCGTCCGCAACCTCTTCAACCGCCTGCCGCCGCAGACCGTCACGGAAGACTACTTCCAGGTCGGCTTCGACCCGACGTATGCCGACGTCAAGGGGCGCACACTCTACGCTCGCGCGGCCTACAAGTTCTGGTAAGTCGCCACCAGGTCGGACCCGCAGGGCGCGAGCCTTGCGGGTCTTTTTCATTTCGGAACCATCGGTTCGCAGGTTTGTGTGATGATCGATTTCATGCTGAGATTCCTGAAGAGCGCAGTCGCCGCGGGCGCCGTATTCCTGTCGGCCCTCGGCCCGCCGGTCGCGCACGCGCAAGCGGTCGATCAGATTCCGGTCGAGAGCCTTTTCAAGAAGGCCGCGTACGGCGGCGCCGTGCTTTCCCCCAACGAGCGCTATCTCGCCGCCATCACGACGGTCAACGCGCGCCGCAACGTCGTCATCATCGACCTCGAGAAGCGCGCTGCCTCGGTTCTGACAAGCTACGACGCACGCGACGTCGAGAGGGTGTTCTGGGCGAACGACGAGCGCCTGCTCTACACCACCGGAGACCTCCAGGGCGTGGAGTTCCGGGGCGACGGCGGCCTGTTCTCGGTCAACCGGGACGGCAAGAATCCCAAGATCCTGGTCGAGCCGCTCAACTCCAACTCGGCGGCTCGCTTCGTCTACCGGGTGACGACGGTGCTGGCGCGCATCAAGGGCAATTCAGAGGAAGTGCTGGTCTCCGCCAACGACCGGAGCGCCGATTCGCAGGACGTCTACCGGATGAACGCCTACAGCGGGCGCAAGACGCTGGTGAGCGTGCGCTCGCCCGGCCGCGTCATACGCTGGGTGCTGGATGTGAACAACGAGCCGGCTGCCGCGCTGAGCATGGACGCCGAGAAGAAGCGCTGGTGGTTCTCGGTCCGCAGCGCAACGGACGGCGCCTGGGTCACTGCGGCGCAGTGGACCGAATCGCTCCGCGATGTCGTGATCCCGGTGGCCTTCGACCCCGCCGACCCGGGCAAGCTCTACGTCGCCAGCAACCAGGGGCGTGACACCTTGGCCCTTTACCGGTTCGACCTCGCCTCCAGGAAGGTCGAGAACCTCGTCTATGCCGATGATCGTTTCGACATCGGCAGTTTCTATCTCGTCGGCGACTCACTGGGCGAAGGCGGTCAGTTGCTGTTCGGCGGCAGCGACGAGGAACCCGGCAAGCTGCTCGGCATCCGCTACTTTGCCGACAGGCCGAAGACGGTCTGGTTCGATCGTGACGCCGAGGCGCTTCAGAAGGCGGTCGATTCGGCCCTGCCCGGAACCTACAACCGCTTCAACCTGAGCCAGAAGCGGCCGGTCGTCCAGGTCAGCTCCGACACCAACCCGGGCGAGTATTTCCTGTTCGACAAGACCACACGAACGCTCGAGGAAACCGGCATGCGGACCCGGCCGTGGATCGATCCGAAGAAGATGGCGCCGATGCGCTACGTGACCTGGAAGTCGACCGACGGCCTGGACATCGGCGGCTATCTCACGCTGCCGCTCGGCTACCACGCGGGCTCGCCGGTTCCGCTGGTGCTGCATCCTCACGGCGGGCCCTGGGCGAAGGACAACTGGCGCTTCGATCCCGAGGTCCAGTTCATGGCCAATCGCGGCTTCGCGGTCCTGCAGCCGAACTTCCGCGGCTCCACCGGCTATGGCGCGAAGCACCTGCGCTCCAGCTACAAGGAGTGGGGCGGCACGATGATCGACGACATGCTGACCGGCGTCGACTGGGCGATCAAGGAAGGCTATGCCGACCCGAACCGGATCGGCGTCTACGGCGCCAGCTACGGCGGCTATGCGACCCTGATGGCGATGGTCAAGCGGCCGGGGATGTTCAAGTGGGGGGTCAACTACGTCGGCGTCACCGACATGTTCGTCCACCAGGACACCCAGCCCGCACAGCGCTACGGCGACTTCGGCGAGCTTGCCAAGGCGCTGAACGGCGACCAGCGTGCCGACAGTGCGATCTTCGAAGCCCAATCACCGACCCGCCAGGTGCAGCGCATCGCCGCCCCGGTCTTCCACGCTTACGGTGGCGAGGACCGCAACGTCGACGTCGAGAACGGCAAGGTCATCCGCGCCGCTTTCCAGAAGGCCGGCAAGGCCCAGGAGTGGATGCTCGTTCCGGAAGAGGCGCACGGCTTTCGCGCCGACAAGAACGTGTTCGAGTTCTACAACCGCTTCGACAAGTTCATCAAGGCAAACACGCCGCCGGCGAGCAAATGACGACCTCGGGCGCAGGCGGCTGCGCCGCTTCGATCCGGCTCGCCGCGGCGGCGGCGCCTGCCGCTCAGGCAACCAACCAGCCCGTGATCGCGTAGCGCGACCGCTGCGCATGCGGTGCGACGTACGACACGGCGTGCGCCTGTGGCACCTTGAACAGGGCGAGCGAGCCGTTGTGCGGCAAGAAGGTCTCGGCCACATTGCGGCCGTTGTCGATGAACTGGAGCAGGCCTCCCCAGTCCGGCCACCAGTCCTCGCTGAGATTGAGCACGTAGGCCGCACGGCGGTCGTCGGTGCTGTCTGTGTCGTCGTGGGGGAGGAGGAAGTGGCCGGAGTCGTAGCGGGTGAAGCTCGCCGTCAGGCCGCGGACTTCCGGATCGCCGACGACGGCCTTGAGCGGCTCGAGAAAGGCCGGGCTGAAGATCGTGCGTGCGACCTGATGGATGCCGTGCGACGGCTCGAACCCGGCGAGCGAGCCGGGTGCGAGCGAGCAGTCGAAATAGGCGAACTGGAATTCGGTTCGCGCCTCGGTCAGGACGCGCATCCAGAACGTGCTTCGCTGCGCGTCGTCGAAGGCCACCAGCTGCGACTCGGGCAGGGCTCGCGTGCTGCCCTCGGCGCGGTAGCGAAGGTTCCAGGGCAGAGGCGCCTTGACGATCGCACCGAGGCCGTCGGCATCCTCGTCCGACAGGAAGTCCCGAATCAGTACCCGGCCGTTGGCTGCGTAGTCCGCCTTCGCACGCCGGAGCGCGGCCGAGGGATCGGCGAGTTCGGCCGAAGGATCGGCGGCAGGGGGCCAAGAAAGCGCTGTCATGGATGCAGGGGGTCGAGCAGGTCGGCCCGGAATAGTCTATCAACACGCTCGTGGCGCCACCGCCCGAGCGGCTCGCGTGCGGTCCGAAGAGGGCTTCGGGCATGGCAAGTGCTGGGGAATCGAGGCACCGGATGGCTCGCGTATCATGCCCGTCCAGCACACGAGCCGTGCCTAATGCGGTCGGCCAAAAGCCGGCCGATATTTTGCCGGCTTCGGCGCCGTGACATTTCCAGGACTGGAGATCCCAGCGTATGAATTTCGCTCAGCGGCAGGCCGATCCCCGCCGTCACATCGTTGGCATTACCTTCGTCATCCTGCTCCATGCTCTGGTCGTCTATGCGCTGGTGACGGGTCTGGCGAAGAAGGTCATCGACGTCGTTCGGGCGCCGATCGAGACCAAGGTGATCGAGGAGATCAAGAAGCCTCCGCCGCCGCCCGAAGTGGTTCTGCCGCCGCCGCCCAAGCTCGAGGCGCCGCCGCCGCCGTTCATTCCGCCGCCCGAAATCCAGATCGCCACGCCGCCACCGCCGCAACCGACGATCACGGCGGTGACGCCGACGCCGCCACCGGCGCCGGTGGTGATCGCGCCGGCGCCGCCGCCCCCGGTCGTGGCCGCCGCTCCCGCGCCGCCCGCCCCTGCGGTCGTGGTGACGGCCGGCGTCGTCTGCTCCAATTTCCAGACCGTGATGGGCGAAGTTGCCTATCCGCGGGAAGCGACGCGTCAGGGGATCGAGCGCGGCGAAGCGACCGTCCAGTTCACCCTGACCCCGGACGGTGTGGTCAAGGACATCAAGGTGCTGAGCGCCAGCCACGCCATCTTCGCGCGCAACAGCGTGCGAATCGTCGGCGAGTACAAGTGCCAGGGCCAGGGTCGCGAGGTCACCGTTCGCGTGCCCTTCGGCTACAAGGTCGAATAGGGCGCGCATGCGCACGCGCCGCTGCCGATCCAGGACGTCTCAAGAAAAAACTCTGTCAGAAAGAATATCCATGTCGAACCCCACTTCATTCGCCGCCCGCTTCGCGGCGCTCCTCCTCTCCCTCGCCTGTGGCGCGATGAGCCTCGCGCCGATGGCGGCCCATGCCCAGGCCTCCGCGCCGGAGATGCCGGCCGCGCCCGCTGCGCCGGCCCCGGTCGAGGCTGCCGCACCGGCTGCACCCATGGCTGCCGCCCCGGTGTCGAAGGAAACGGTCGACAACCCCTACAGCCTGGGCCACACCATTTCGCACGGCGACTGGGTGTCGCGCGGCACCCTGCTGATCCTGACCCTCATGAGCATGGGCAGCTGGTACATCCTGGTCACCAAGCTCTACGAGAGCCTGCAGCTCTCCAGCGAAGCGAAGAAGGTGTCCGGCCGCTTCTTCAAGGCCAAGACGATCGGCGAGGCGGCCAAGGGCCTGAAGGCCGGCTCCGCGTTCCGCTTCATCGCCGACTCCGGCCTCGAGGCGAGCGAGCACCACGAAGGCGCGCTGACCGAAAACATCGACCACAACTCGTGGGTCTCGATGAACGTGCAGCGCAGCCTCGACGATGTGAACGGCCGCCTGCAAGACGGCCTGGCCTTCCTCGCCACGGTTGGCTCGACCGCGCCCTTCATCGGCCTGTTCGGTACGGTCTGGGGCATCTACAACGCGCTTACGGCGATCGGCATCGCCGGCCAGGCGTCGATCGACAAGGTGGCGGGCCCGGTGGGCGAGGCGCTGATCATGACCGCGTTCGGCCTGTTCGTAGCCGTGCCGGCGGTGCTCGGCTACAACTGGCTGGTCCGTCGCAACAAGGTGACGATGGAATCGGTGCGCCGCTTCGGCGCCGACCTGCACGGCGTGCTGATGGGCGCGCGCATGGGCGTGGCGGCCGCGCGCTGACCCGGGCCGGCCACGGGGAGCATGCCATGTCCATGAACGTCGGCTCCAGCAGCGAGGAAGACGAAGTCGTCTCCACGATCAACACCACGCCGCTGGTCGACGTGATGCTGGTCCTGCTGATCATCTTCCTGATCACCATTCCGGTCGTCACCCACACCGTGGCGGTGTCCCTGCCGAAGGAAACCAACATCGCCCGGCAGACCAAGCCGGAGAACATCGAGATCTCGGTCAACAAGGACGGCGACATCTTCTGGAACCAGCAGGCCGTCCCGGACAGCGACGCGCTGTTCAAACGCCTGTCGAAGATCGCCGTCCTGACGCCGCAACCCGAGGTCCACATCCGCGGCGACGAGAAGGCGCGCTACGAATCGATCGGCCGGGTGCTCTACCAGTGCACCCGAGCGGCGATACAGAAGGTGAGCTTCGTCACCGAACCGCCGCCGAAAGGCTGAGGAGCACATCCATGTCCATGAACGTAGGCTCCAACAGCGGCGGCGAACCCGACGTGATGATGGACATCAACACCACGCCGCTGATCGACGTGATGCTGGTCCTGATCATCATGCTGATCATCACCATCCCGGTGCAGCTGCATTCGGTCAACTTGAACATGCCGGTCGGCAAGCCGCCGCCGCAGCTGAAGGAGCCGGTGGTGGTGACGATCGACATCGATTTCGACGGCACCGTGCTCTGGAACGGCGAAGCCATGGTCGATCGCGGCGTGCTCGAGGCGCGCCTCGCGCAGGCGGCTGCGCAGGCCGATCAGCCCGAGGTTCACATCCGGCCGAACAAGCTGGTCGAATACAAATCGGTCGCCACCGTGCTCGCTTCGGCGCAACGCCTCGGCGTGACCAAGCTGGGGATGGTCGGCAATGAACAGTTCGTCAAGTAGCCGGCGCCTGCGCCGTGGCACGGCCGCTGCGCTGGTCGCGCTGGCGATCGCCGGCGCCAGCACGGCGCTGCATGCCCAGGAGTCGCTGCGCCCGGAGATCGGCAGGCCCTTGCAGGCGGCCCAGGCGCTGATCAAGTCGCAGCGCTACAAGGAAGCGCTTGGCAAGGTCCACGAAGCCGAGGCGGCCGGCGCGCGCACCGCCAACGAAACCTACCTGATCGAGCGGATGCGCATTGCCGCCGCTTCCGGCGCCGGCGACGTCGAGACGGCGGCGCGCTCGTTCGAGGCGCTCAGCGGCACGGGCCGGGTGTCGGGGCCGGACAAGCTGCGCATGATCGAATCGATCGCCGGCGGCTACTACCGGGCCCAGCAGTACGCCAAGTCGATGCAGTGGAGCCAGCGCTATTTCCGAGAGGGCGGCAACAACGGCGCGATCCGCACCATGCTGATCCAGAGCCAGTACCTGAGCGGCGACTTCGCCGGCGCGGCACGCGAGTTGATGGCTGAGATCCAGGGCGCCGAGCGCAGCGGCTCGCCGCCGCCCGAAGACCGCCTGAAGTTGTTGCTCAACGCCGCGATACGGCAAGGCGACAACAACGCCTACGTGTTCGCGATGGAAAAGCTCGTCACCTACCACCCGAAGAAGGAGTACTGGGCCGACCTCCTCAGCCGGATGCAGCGCAAGCCCGGCTTTTCGGACCGGCTCTCCCTCGATGCCTATCGCCTGTCGCTGGCTTCGGGCAGCATGACGGCGTCGGCCGACTACATGGAGATGGCGCAGCTCGCGCTGCAGGCCGACCTGCCGACCGAAGGCAAGTTCGTCGTCGACAAGGGCTTCGCGTCGGGCGCGCTCGGCGTCGGCGCCCAGGCCGACCGGCACAAGCGGCTGCGCGACCTGGTTGTCAAGCGGCTCGCCGACGACACCGCCTCGCGTGCCGCCGACGAGCAGCAGGCCCTGGCGGCGAAGACCGGCGACGGGCTGGTCGCGGTGGGAATGAACCTCGTCTACAGCGGCCAGGCCGCCAAGGGCGTGCAGTTGATCCAGCAAGGGATCGCCAAGGGCGGCCTGAAACGCGTCGAGGACGCCAAGCTGCACCTCGGCATCGCCCAGCTCGTCGCCGGCGACAAGGCGAAGGCGCTGGCCACCTTCAAGACCGTGCAGGGCAGCGACGGCACCGCCGACATGGCCCGCCTTTGGTCGCTGCACGCCCGCCGTAGCGCCTGACCTTCGCCTGCGGCACAGCGCCTGAGCTGCGGTCCGTCAGCGCCGCACCAGCCTCCCGCGTTCCCGGCCGACCTCGAAAAGACGGTCCCAACGGGGCCGGCCCGTCCCTCTCGGAGGGAGGGGAGCGAAGCGGGGAGGGAGCAATCCTGCCAGGTGAAGCAGTGCGGCTATCTCGGGGGCAGCCTAATCGCGCCGTCGAGGCGGATCACCTCGCCGTTGAGCATCTCGTTGGTGACGATCT
>JBDTUG010000028.1:0-21839 GCA_040007855.1 Caldimonas sp. | reverse complement strand
TGGCCGAGCGAGACGATGCCGGCGTAGCCGAGGATCAGGTCGAGCGAGAGCGCGAACAGGGCGACGATCGCGATCTCGTTGAGCAGCAGCGAGTGGCCGGGCAGCAGCAGCCAGGATAGCGGCAGGGCCGCGAACAGGGCCAGCTCCCACCAGCGCCAGCGCGCGTAGCCGCGCAGCGAGCGCGCCGCCGGCGAGAGCGCGGCGTCGGCCTGGCTCACCGGCCGCCCGCCCTGGCGAACAGGCCCTGCGGCCGCAGCACCAGGATCGCGATCATCAGGCTGTAGACGATGAAGGCGCCGAGCTTGGGCACGTAGTACTTGCCAGCGACGTCGGCGATGCCGAGCAGGAGCGCGGCCAGCAGCGGGCCGGTGATCGTCGTCGTGCCGCCGACCGAGACGACGATCAGGAAATAGATCATGAACTTGAGCGGAAAGGTCGGATCGAGCCCGAGCACCTCGGCACCGAGCGCGCCACCCAGCCCGGCCAGCCCCGAGCCGACCGCGAAGGTGAGCAGGAAGATCCGGTTCACGTCGAGGCCGAGCCCGCCGGCGACGCGCGGGTCGTCGACCGCGGCGCGCAGACGACTGCCGAAGCGGGTGCGCGAGAGCACCCACTGCAGCCCCAGCGTCAGCGCGGCGCACAGGGCGATGATGAAGAGCCGGTACTTGCCGATCCCCACCGCCTCGATCGGCAGACGGCCTTGCAGCCACGCCGGCAAGGTGATGTTCTGCTGCATCGAGCCGACCGACCAGTCGATCGCGGTCACCGCCATGAAGACGAGGCCGATCGAGAAGAGCACCTGGTCGAGATGCGGGCGGGCGTACATCGGCCGGTACAGGGTGCGCTCGAGCAGCGCGCCGAGCAGCGCCGAGCCGATGAAGGCGAGCGGCAGGCAGAGCAGGAAGGGCACACCCAGGCGGTTCATCAGCAACACCGTGATGTAGCCGCCGGCCATCGCGAAGGCGCCGTGCGCGAGGTTGATGAAGTTCATCAGCCCGAGCGTCACGGCGAGCCCGACTGCGAGCACGAACAGCAGCATGCCGTAGGCGACGCCATCGAAGAGCAGGGTCAGCATGGGAGGGACGAAACCGGGGGTGGCGCGCCGGATTCTCGGTCATCGGGCCAGGGCGCAAGCACTCCGGCCCCGGGGCCCGCGCCGCTGCGCTTTCCGTTGTCGCCGGCCGCTCCGCCAGGATGCCGTACAAGGTCTCGATGTCGGAGCCCTCGAGGCCGGCTTCCTGCATCGTCGGCATGTCGGGCGGGGCCGACCAGCGGGTCGGCATCGCCACCGCCGGGGCGCCCTGCCGGTCTTCGCCGGCTCACGCCGGATCAGGCGGTGCGGCAGCGCGGCAGCGCCGCGAGCTGCACGCACACCGCCCGGGTCACATCGGCGGTGCTCGCCGTGCCGCCGAGGTCGCGGGTGTGCAGCTTCGGGTCGGCGGTGACCTGCTCGATCGCCAGCATCAGCCGCCGCGCCGCCGCGGCCTCGCCCAGGTGCTCGAGCATCATCACGATCGACCAGAAGGTGCCGACCGGATTGGCCCAGCCTTTGCCCATGATGTCGAACGCCGAGCCGTGGATCGGCTCGAACATCGACGGCGAGCGGCGCTCCGGATCGATGTTGCCGGTGGGCGCGATGCCGAGGCTGCCGGCCAGCGCGGCGGCGAGGTCGCTCAGGATGTCGGCGTGCAGGTTGGTCGCGACCAGGGTGTCGAGCGAGGCCGGCCGGTTGACCATCCGCGCGGTGCAGGCGTCGACCAGCTCCTTGTCCCAGGCGACGTCGGGAAACCCGGCGGCGATCTCCGCCGCGATCTCATCCCACATCACCATCGCGTGGCGCTGCGCGTTGCTCTTGGTGACGACCGTGAGCAGCTTGCGGGGCCGCGAGCCCGCGAGCCGGAACGCAAACCGCATGATCCGCTCGACGCCGGCGCGGGTCATCATCGAGACGTCGGTCGCCGCCTCGATCGGCTGGCCCTGGTGGACGCGGCCGCCGACGCCGGCGTACTCGCCCTCGGAGTTCTCGCGCACGATCACCCAGTCGAGGTCGCCCGGGGCGCAGCGCTTGAGCGGCGCGTCGATGCCGGGCAGGATGCGGGTCGGCCGGACGTTGGCGTACTGGTCGAGGCCCTGGCAGATCTTCAGGCGCAGCCCCCACAGCGTGATGTGGTCGGGGATGTGCGGATCGCCGGCCGAGCCGAACAGGATCGCGTCCAAGCCGCGCAGCGCGTCGAGCCCGTCGGCCGGCATCATCACGCCGTGCGCGCGGAACCAGTCGCCGCCCCAGGCGAAGTTCTCGAAGGCGAAAGCGAAGCCGGCGCCGGCGGCGGCCAGCGCCTGCAGCACCTCGCGGCCGGCGGGCACGACTTCCTTGCCGATGCCGTCGCCGGGAATCAACGCGATCCGATAGGTCTTCATGCCGGGACTCCCCCTGGCGGCGCGCTCGCCGTGCCGCGCCTGCCGCGGCGCCGCGTACTGTGGCACAGGGCAGAGCGGCGGCGCACACCGAGAATCGGCCGATGTCGCGCATCCGCGTATCGCTCCTGACGCTGCTGGCGATGCTCGCCTTCGCCGGCAACTCGCTGCTCTGCCGGGCCGCCTTCACCGCCACCCGCATCGACGCCGCCAGCTTCACCTCGCTGCGCGTCCTCTCGGGCGCGCTCGCCCTCTGGCTGATCGTCCGGGCGCGCGACGGCAGGCAGGCGCCGGCCGGCAGCTGGACCTCGGCCTTCGCGCTGTTCGCCTATGCCGCCGCGTTCTCGTTCGCCTACCTGAGCCTGAGCGCGGCGACCGGCGCGCTGCTCCTGTTCGGCGCGGTCCAGGCGACCATGATCGGGGTCAGCCTGTGGCGCGGCGAGCGGCTGCGCGGCGGCCAGACCCTCGGCCTGGCGCTGGCCCTCGGCGGGCTGATCGGCCTGGTTCTGCCGGGCCTGTCGGCGCCGCCCCTGCACGGCGCCGCCCTGATGCTTGCCGCCGGCGTCGCCTGGGGCGTCTATTCGCTGCGCGGCAAGGGTGCGGGCGACCCGCTGCGCGTGACCGCCGGCAACTTCCTGCGCGCCGTCGCCTTCGCCGCCGTGCTGAGCGCGCTGATGCTGCCGTGGGCCGTGCTCGACGCGGCCGGCATGGCCTGCGCGCTCGCCTCCGGGGCGCTCACCTCCGGCATCGGCTACGCGATCTGGTACACGGCGCTGCCGCGCCTGCCGGCCACCAGCGCGGCGACGGTGCAGCTCAGCGTGCCGGTGCTCGCCGCGCTCGGCGGAATTGCCCTGCTCGGCGAGCCGGCAACGCTGCGCCTGCTGCTGGCCGGCGTGGCGATCCTGGGCGGGATCGCGCTGGTCGTCGCCGCGCCGAAAACGGCTCGCTGAGCGGCCGACCCCGCACGGAAGCCGTCAAGCTTCTCAGCCGATGCCGAACGCGCCCGCGGCGCGCAGCCGCCCGAGCTCGCCGGCCTTGACGGCGAGCCACTCGGCGAGCACGGCGGCGCGGTCGGCGCCGACCTGCGGCCCCTGCTCGCGCAGCTCGGCGCGCGCCCGACGCCCGCCGCCGGACCGGCCCTTCGCGACGGCGCCCTGGTGCGCAATCGCATCGCCACGCTCGCGGCCGAGATCGACCCGACTGGCCGGACGGCGTCGGCACGCCGCCCGCAGCCCCTAGACTTCCGGCGCATGAAAAGCAAGGAGTGGCGGCCCACGGCGTTCGCGGAGACGGCGCCGGGCGTCGCCGGTGAGGCCGAGACCGGCGCCGGCGAGCAGCGGCGCGCGATCGGCGCCTTGCTGCTGCGGCTGCTGACACTCGACGCTGGCGCCCTCGTGCTCAGCGTGCTGCTGCTCGGCCGGGCGTTTGCGCAGCCGGTGCAGCGCGCCGCCGCCGCCCTGGCGCTCGGCGTCTTCCTGCTCGTCCTGATCGGCGCCGGCCTCGCCTATCTGCACTGGCACGCAAGCGCGCCGCGCGCCGGTGCGGCGCGCCCGTCGGCCGACGACCGGCTGGCGGCCCAGGCCGCCGGCGCGCTGTTCGCCGGCTTCGCCCTCGGCTGCGCCGCGCTCGCCTGGTTTTTCTGGAGCAACTGGTTCCGCTGAGCGGCTGGGCGGCGGGTCAGGACACCGTCGAAGCCGGCGGGGCGACGTAGTCGAGCACGTCGTCCGGGCCGCGCGGATCGATCAGGGTCGGCGCCTTCATCCCGCCGACCGGGCGCGGATAGACCCAGCAGGGTCATGCGGATCGACTCCGGCGCCTTCAGCAGCGAATCCTCTTCCGCCGACGACAAGCGTCGCCGGACCGGTCCCGCGCACGGCACAGAGGATCTCGGCGACGTCGGCGTCCTGCTCGGTCTCGACGGTCCGCGACTCCCCGGGCCTATCGGTCCAGGGTGCGCCGGAACAAGCTGAACAGACGCTCCCAGTGGCGCTCCGCCGCGGCCCGGTCGTAGATGCCGATACGCTGGGGAAAGACGAAGCCGTGCTCGACGCCTGGATACCACTCGAGGCGGTGCGGCGTGCCCGTCGCCAGCAGCGCGGCCTGCAGCTGCGCGATGTCGGCCGGCGGCGCCCACTTGTCGATCTCGGCGCAGGCGAAGTAGCTCTCGCAACGGATCCGCGCCGCCATCCGGTGCGGCGAGTCGGGCGCGCCGGTGGCCATGTTGGCGCCGTGGATCGAGGCGATGCAGCGCAGCCGCTCGGGGAACGCGGCCGCCGCCCACATCACGAACGGCCCGCTCATGCAGTAGCCGACCGCACCGACCCGCGCGCCGTCGGCTTGCGGGAGCGCGTCGACGAAGTCCAGCAGGGCACGCGTGTCGCACTCGGTGCTGGCGGCGTCGAGCGTCGCCATCAGGGCGAACATCTCGGCCATCGCCGGCTCGGTGCGCTCGAGCAGGCGGAAGCCGCGCGAGCGCCGGTAGTAGAGGTTCGGCAGCACGACGCAGTAGCCGACCGCGGCGATCCGGCGCGCCATGTCGTGCAGCTCCTCGCGCTTGCCCGGCGCGTCCATGTAGAACAGCACGACCGGAAACGGGCCGCCTTCCTCGGGATGGACGACGAGGCTGTTCATCGCCCCGTCGGCGGTGGCGATGTCGATGTGGCGTTCGATCATGACGGTCGGGGTGGGGAGCGGAGCCGGCATTCTCGCGCCGCGCCGCGCCGGGCGCGCCCCGCCCCTGCGCGGCCCCCGGGCGGCCTCAGTGCGCCATGCGTGCCGCCGCCTCGGCGTCGGCCGGCACCGCGTACATCAGCGGGCCCAGCGCGGTCTGGATCTTCTGCATCTGCGCCGCGTCGACCAGGCCGCCGAGCAGCTTCTGGAAGCGTGGCTCCATCACCCCGGAGACGATGTACTGCCAGCGATAGGCCTTGAGCAAGGCCGCCCCCACCTGCTCGGCGCGCTTCGGGTCGGCGATCGCCATGGCCCCGCTGAAATAGCCGGCGTCGGCCTGGGACTGCGCCTGCAGGATGCCGTCGACGCCGACCACCAGCGCGATCAGGTCGTCGACCGCCGCGTCGCGCTCGGCACCCGAGGCGAGCTTGGCGTCTTCGCGCTGCCACTCGAGCTCGTCGATCACGGCGTGCTGCGATTCCTCCTTCCAGTGGAACAGGAACACGTCCTTGAACAGCGGCGAAAGGTCGTCGGCGAGGCCGATGCTGGCGCGGTAGTGCGCCTGCGAGAACAACTCGATGTGGCAGATGAGCGCGAGCACGGCCCAGGTGCACTTGCCGAGCACGAAGGCGGCCACGTCGTTGGTGCCGATGTCGAAGCGGTAGCCGCTCGGCATGTCGGCCGCGGTCAGGAGCTCGATGCGGCGGAACAGCTCCTGGTGCTTGAGCTCCTCGTCGGTGAGGCGGACGATCGCCTCGAGCGCGACCTGGTCGCCGAACCAGTGGTCGCGGCTCAGCTCGAGCATCTTGACGCCGATGAAACGCTCGACCAGGCCGAACATGCGCGCGTAGGTGCGGCCCTGCACCTGGCCGAAGAAGCGCTTCTGCGCAGGGGTGAGGAAGGCGAGCTCGTCGGCCAGCGAGAGGCCGTCGGGAAGGAAGTTCTGGCCCAGGTCGAAGCTGCGGCCGCGGATCACGTCGCGGTCGATGTCCCAGCGGATCCGCTTGGACACCTCGATGGTTTTGGCGTAGCGCGGCGTATCGGTCGGCACGGAAGTGGTTTGCATGGCGTTTCCCTTGAGGCTGGTCCGTCTGGTTGACGTGACGCGATCATTCGCAGCGCGGCGCGCCGCGTCATGAGGCAGATGTCCTGCGCAACGGCCCGCAGGGGCCGCTTCGGCCGGGACAGCGTGGGACACGCGCCCTTCGAGCTGGCAGCGGCGGCGCGTGCCGGGGCTCGCGGCTCATCTCGCTCGGCCCGCTCAGCCCGCTCAGCCCGCTCAGCCCGCTCACCCCGCTCACCCCGCTCACCCCGCTCACACCGCTCACACCGCTCACACGGCTCACACGGCTCACGACGCCACAATGTCGCCGCCGCAGCCTCGCCAGTCCCACCGGAGACCTTCAATGGCCGTCGCCGCCTTCAGCGCCCTCCATGCCGCGATGCGCGCGGAAGTGGACCAGCAGTTCCTCCCCGGCGTCTCGACCGCGCTGCTGCGCGGGCGCGAAGTGGTCGACCGGTTCTGCTGCGGCTTCGCCGACCGGGAAGCCGGCACGGCGCTGCGCGAGGACCACATCTTCCGGGTCTTCTCGAACACCAAGCTCGCGACCTCGTGCGCGGTGATGCTGCTGGTCGAGGAAGGCCGGCTCGGGCTCGACGATCCGGTCGAGAACTGGATCCCCGAGCTCGGCGGGCTGCCGGTTCTGCGCCCCGGCGCCACCCGGCTCGACGACACCGAGCCGGCGCGCAAGTCGATCACGGTGCGCCACCTCATGACGCACACCTCGGGGCTCTCGTACGGCGTGTTCGATCCGGGCTCGCTGCAGTTCGCGGCCTACAACCGGCTGGGCGTGATGAAACCGACCCGTTCGCTTGCCGACATGATGAAGGTGCTGGCGACGTTGCCGCTCTCGTTTCAGCCGGGCAGCCAGTGGGAGTACTCGGTGGCGACCGACGTGCTCGGCCGGCTGGTCGAGATCGTCGCCGGCCGGCCATTCGGCGAGGTGCTGGCGAGCCGCATCTTCGAGCCGCTCGGCATGAAGGACACCGACTTCTGGGTGCCCGAAGAGAAGCGCGATCGCCTGTGCGCGCTCTACGTCGGAGCAGACCTGCTCGATCCCACCCGTCCCGGCCTGATCCGGATCGACGACAAGCCCTACCCGGGCGCCTACACGCGCAAGATGCCGCGCGAATCGGGCGGCGGCGGCCTGGTCTCGACCCTCGGCGACACCGTCCTCCTGGTGCAGAGCCTGATCCCCGGCGGCCCGACCCTGCTCAAGGCCGAGACCCTGCAGCAGATGTGGCAGGACCAGCTGCCACCGGGCCTGTGCGTGCAATTCCCGAACGTGCCGCGCCTGGAGGGCCGGCGCTTCGCGCTCGGCTCGTCGATCACCACCGGCCCCGGTCCGAACGATCCGGCCGAGGTGGCCGGCGAGGTCAGCTGGGGCGGCCTGGCCGGAACGATCTGGTGGATCAACCCGCGCCTGGGCATCGCCGCGGTGCTGATGACCCAGCGCTACTTCGGCTTCGGCAATCCCTACGCCTTCGAGTTCAAGCGCCAGGCCTACCGCGCGCTGGGCTTCTGATGGCGCCGGCCGGGCGCAACAATCAGCCATGCAGCTTCGACAAGGCCTGCGCGTCTGCACGTCGCGCGACGGCACGCGGATCGCGATCGCCTCGATCGGCAGCGGGCCGCCGCTGGTGCGCGCCGCGCACTGGCTGAGTCACGTCGAGCACGACCTCGACAGCCCGGTCTGGCGCCCCTGGCTGGCCGAGCTGTCGCGCCAGCACACCTACATCCGCTACGACCAGCGCGGCAGCGGCCTCTCCGACAGCGACGCGTCCGACTTCTCGCTCGACGCCGGCGTGGCCGACCTCGATGCCGTGGTCGAGACCCTCGGCCTGCGCCGCTTTCCGGTGCTCGGCATGTCGCAGGGCGGCGCGGTCGCGATCGCCTACACGGTGCGCCACCCGGAAAAGGTGTCGCACCTGATCCTGGCCGGTGCCTATGCGCGCGGCGCCCTGAGCCGCGCCGAGACGCCCGCCGACCGGCTGGAAGCGGAGACCCTGGTCAACCTGATCCGGCTCGGCTGGGGGCGCGACAACCCGTCGTTCCGCCAGGTCTTCACCAACCAGTTCATCCCCAGCGGCACGCCGCTCCAGCACCAGTGGTGGAACGAGCTCGAGCGGCTGACCGCGAGCCCGGAGAACGCGGCGCGCCTGCTCGAGGCCTTTCACGCCATGGACGTGACCGCGCTCGCCCGCGAGGTGCGCGTGCCGACCCTGGTGCTGCATTCGCGCGGCGACGCCCGAGTGCCCTTCGACGAGGGGCGCCACCTGGCGGCACTGATTCCGGGCGCGCGCTTCGTGCCGCTCGACAGCGACAACCACGTGCTGCTCGAGAGCGAGCCGGCCTGGCCGCACTTCCTGGCCGAGGTGCGCGGCTTCCTCGGCACTGCCGTCGCGTCGCCGGGCGACGGCGCGAACGACGAAGACGCCCTGACGACCGCCGAGCGCGAGGTCTTGCGCCTGGTCGCCCAGGGGCTCGACAACCGGTCGATCGCGCTGCAGCTGGAGAAGAGCGAGAAGACGGTGCGCAACCAGGTCTCGAGCATCTTCGCCAAGCTCGGCGTGCGCACGCGCGCCGCAGCGATCGTCTACGTACGGGACCGGTACCCGGGCGGGTGAGGCAGCGCGGCCTGCCCGGGCTCAGGGCGGCATGCCGAGCTGCAGCCACTGTTCGGCCGCCTCGTGCGGCGCGAAGCCGCGCAGCACCTCGTCGCCCCAGAGCTCGCGTGCGGCGTCTTGCAGGCTGGTCGGGTCGGCCCGCGGCCACTGCCGGCGCAAGCGCTCGGCGCACTGCGCGACCCAGCGCGCGTCTTCCAGGGTGTCTCGGGTCCGGTCCATCTCTGGACTGTATGCATTCACAGTATCCGGTGCAAGCAGCGCGTGATCGCGCGGCGCAGGCCGCGCTTGCGCCATCGATCGGGTCGCGGGCACACTTCGGGCACCATAACAACCGACGGAGCGAGAAATGGCAACTGCGAAAAAGTCCCCCGGCATCCTGGACAAGATGAAGAGCGCCGTCACTGGCCTGTTCACCGACGACGACAAGCGCAAGTCGCCGAAGCGGGTCGCCGCGGGCAAGAAGGCGGCGACCACTGCCAAGGTCACGAAGGCCGTGACTGCGACCAGGAAGGCGGCGAAAAAAGTGGTCGCCAAGACCACCCCCGGGGCGAACAAGGTCGCGAAGAAAGTGACCGGCGCGGCCAGGAAAGCAAGCGCGAAGAAGGCGCCCGCGAAGAAGAAAAGCTAGCTAGCCCACCTGCTCGGTCGAGATCTGCCGCGGGCGCATGTCGTAGGCGTAAAGAGTGCCAACGGTGTGGCCGTTCACGGCCAGGCGCGCCGCCGCATGGAAGCGGATGAAGGGCTCGGCGACGACCAGCGGGTGATCGCGCAAGCGCGGGTCCGGCGCCGTGTCGGCGACGACGATGATCTCGTCGCCCGAGTTGAAGAAGGCTTCGCAGAGCGATGTCAGCGCGGACGACTCGCTCTGCGACTGCCCGATGCACGACTCGGGAGTCCGCCCGGATCGCCGTCCGGGTCCGGCTCGTAGAGCTGCTCGAAACGGGCCGCGTCGATGGCGTAGGCATCGCTGCCGTCGGCGGCGTTGGCCACCAGCCAGTCGCCGGCCTGGTAGTGCGTCCGGCCTTCCCTGGTGGCCACGCTGCCGGCCTGCGCAGCCGGCTCGGCCCATACCGGCGCGGCTTTCACCCAACGGCCGGGGCCGAGCGGCCGGTAGGTCCGGGCAAAGCTGTCGGCGGCCACGGTATGCACGTCGCCGTCGTGCTCGACCAGCCAGTCCCCCGCCTGGGCACGCTGGATGCCACCCCATTTGCGGTAGCTGAAGCCGTCGAAGTCGAGTGCGAGGCGGATGGCCGTCACGGCCTGGTCGGGCTTGCGGCGATAGCGCTGGCGCATGACAGCCTCCTTTCGAGTGCGGTGTCGGGAGGTTATCGGCGCCGATCGCGCCGGCCGCCGTGCCTTTCCGCACGCGATGGCGCACGGCCAGCACCGGAGTTTGCGAAATGTAGGGTGAGTCCATCGGGAACGGCTGTCCAATGGCGGTTGCGAACCGGGCCGCAACGGTGCCAGTCGAAAGCGCTGCGAAGCGCAGAGGAACCATGGCACGTAGGGCTTGCGAGGCAGGGAGGCGGCTGGTGGCTGGGCTCCTGCGAAGCGCGTGCGCGCCCGCGCTTCGCAGGAGCATCGCCGTCCTGGCGCTCGGCGCCGCGCTGGACAACAGCGCCGCAGCGGCGGGCCCGGCCCTGTCGTTCGGCGTCGTCCCGCAGCGCACCGCGACCTTGACCGCGCAGTACTGGAATCCGATCCTGAACCATGTCAGCACCCGCAGCGGCGTCGCGATCGAGCTGCGGCTGGCCCGCTCGGGCCCCGAGCACGCCGCGCTGGTCGGCAACGGGAGCTTCGATCTGGCCTACACCAATCATCACCTGAGGCCCGGCAACGAAGGCGCCGGCTATCGCGCGTTCGCGCGCCCGAGCGGCGCGCCGATCCGCGGCGAGATCGTGGTCTTGGAACCGTCGCCGATCCGCTCGCTGGCAGAGCTGCAGGGCAAGGAGGTGGGCTTTCCTTCGCGGGTCGCTTTCTTCGGCTACCAGGTGCCGATGGACGCCCTGGCGCGCGCCGGCATCCAGGTGCTGCCGGTGTTCGGCGGCACCCAGGAAGGCATCCTGGGCCAGCTGCGCGCCGGTCGCGTCGCCGCGGCCAGTGTCAATTCCCAGGTCATGCGCGATTTTGCCGAGCGCGAGAAGTTCGCCTATCGCACCGTGTGGCGCTCCGAGGCGTTTCACAACATTCCACTGATCGCCCATCCGCGCGTGCCGAGCGCGACCGTGGCAGCCGTGCTGGGGGCACTGCTGGCGATGGCGGCCGATCCCGAGGGCTCGAAGATCCTGGCCACCGGTGCCGAACTCCTCAAGCTCGATCCGCCGCTCGGCTTCGTCGCCGCCAACGACAGCGACTACGACAACGCACGCGCCTTCCTGCGCGCGAGCATGCTGAGGTCGGAGGGGCGATGATCGCGCGCCGCTGGCGAAAGCTCGGCCTGATGTCGCGCTTGGCGATCTCGTGCGGCGCCGTGCTGGCCGTACTGAGCACCGTGCTGGTCGTCAATTTCGTCCACCGGGAAGTCGACCGGGCCTCGGCCGACTACCCGATCCGCCTGGACATCAAGCTGTCTATGCTCGTCACGGCGCTGACCGGCCCGGCGATCCTCGGCGACTACACGGGCGTGGCCGAGCTCCTGCGTGAATCCGTGCACGAGAGCGATGTCCGGCGCATCGAGTGGGCGGCCGCGCGCGGCAAGCCGATTACCGTCGACAGCGCCCCGGTCGTTCGCGCCGCTCCGGCCTGGTTCGAGGCCTTCGTCGGCTTCCCCGAGTATTCGGGCAGCCGGCGCATGGTCGTCGGCGGCACCGACTATGGCGCCGTCTCGCTGCACCTCGATACGAGGCCGAAGGTCAACCAGATCTGGAACCAGGTCGCAGGCGGCGCGCTGACGGTGCTGATCGGCGTCGGCGCCATGCTGTGCGTGATGCTCCTGACCGTGAAGCAGGGATTGGGCTCGCTCACCCGGCTGGTCTCCGGCGTGCGCCGGTTCGAAGACGGCGACTTCAGCGCCCGCGTCGCCCCGGTCGGGCCCCCGGAGATCGTGTCGAGCATCGTCGCCTTCAATCGCATGGCCGAGCAGGTCGGCGCCGTGTTCGTCTCGCTGCGCGACAGCGAGGCGAAGAACCGGCGCCTGGCGACGATCGTCGAGCAGTCGAACGAGTCGATCCTGACGCGCGACCTGGACGGCAGGATCACGTCCTGGAACAAGGGCGCCGAGCGACTGTTCGGCTGGAGCGCGGCCGAAGCGATCGGCAGGTCGGCGCTCGATCTGGACAGCGAGGCGAGCGTCCCGGTCGCGACGGACCGCTCGCTCGCGCGCCTGCCGTCGGCTGCCACCTGGACCAGCGAGGGCCTGCGCCTCACCAAGAGCGGTGCCAGGATTCATGTGTCGGTGACGCGCGCGCCCCTGCTCGACCAGAATGGCCACGTTGTCGGCGAGATCCGCATCGCCCGCGACGTCACCGAGCTGAAGAAGGCGCAGGCGTTGCTGATCGGCGCCAAGGAGGAGCTCGAGGCGCGCGTCCTGGAACGCACCGCGCAGCTGGCGCTGGCCCGCGACGAGTCCGATGCCGCGAACCGGGCCAAGTCCGCCTTCCTCGCGACCATGAGCCACGAGATCCGCACGCCGATGAACGGCGTGGTCGGGATGATCGATGTCCTCGAGCAGAGCAACCTGAAGCGTTCGCAGGCGGAGATCGTCGGCACGATCCGCGAATCGGCCTACGCGCTGCTGGGCATCGTCGACGACGTTCTCGACTTCTCCAAGATCGAGGCCGGGCAGTTCGAGGTCGACATCGAGCCGATGGCGGTTGGCGCGGTGGTCGAAGGCGTGTGCCACACCCTGGGCGACCTGGCCGGCAAGAAGGGCGTCGAGCTGACGCTGTTCACCGATCCGGCGATCCCGCTCCAGGTCCTCGGCGACACGACACGGCTGCGCCAGGTGCTGTTCAACCTGGCCGGCAACGCCGTCAAGTTCAGCAGCGACCAGGAGCGTCGGGGGCGGGTCTCGGTGCGCGTCGAGCTGGTCGAGCGCGGCGCCGACAAGGTGCTGCTCGAGTTCAAGGTCACCGACAACGGCATCGGCATGGACGCGCGCACGCTGTCCCGGCTCTTCACGCCCTTCACCCAGGCCGACACCAGCACCACCCGCCGCTATGGCGGCACCGGGCTGGGCCTCAGCATCTCGCATCGCCTGGTCGCGCTGATGGGCGGCGCGCTCGACGTGAAGAGCGAGCAGGGACGCGGCTCCGTCTTCACCTTGCGCCTGCCGGTGGCCCCGGTGGCGCCGCAGCCCGACGAAGATGTCCTGCCGTTCGACCTGACCGGCGTGCCTTGCCTGGTCGAAGGGGAGCCGGAGGGCCTGGCGAACGACGTCGCGGTCTACCTCGAGCACGCCGGCGCATCGGTGCACCGCGCCGAAGACCGAAGCGCGGCACGGCAATGGTTCCGCGACTGCGCTGCCGGCACCGTGGTCGGTGTCGCCGCCGGACCCGCCGAAGCCCTCGACGCCACGCTCGCGGAGTGGCGCGAAGCCTGCGCCTCGCGGACCGAGCTCACGGTCCGCTTCGTCGCGATCGACCGCGGCTGGCGCGCAGGCCCCCGGATCGCCGCCAGGGACCGTCTCGACCTGCAGAGCCAGGGGCTGCGGCGCAGCGTCCTGTTGAAGGCGGTGGCGCTCGCCGCGGGGCGGATGGCCGAAGCTCCGCCTGAGCAGCCGGCCGGCGACACCTCGCCGGCGCCATTGGCGACGGCGCCGGCGAGCGCTCGAGGGCGGACGATCCTGGTCGCCGAAGACAACGAAGTCAACCAGACGGTGCTGCGTCAGCAGCTCGCCCTGCTCGGCTTCGGCGCCCACATCGTCGGCACCGGCCGCGAGGCGCTGGAGTGCACGCGTCGCGGCGACTACCCCTTGCTGCTCACCGACCTGCACATGCCGCAGATGGACGGCTACGAGCTCACCCTGGCCATTCGCGAGGACGAAGCCGGGCAACGGCGCATTCCGATCGTCGCCCTGACCGCCAATGCCCTCAAGGGCGAAGCCGATCGCTGCCGCGCGCTCGGGATGGACGCGTACATGACCAAGCCGGTGCAACTGACGGACCTGGCGGCCATGCTGCGCCGATGGCTGCCGGCCGGTACCCCGGCCGCACTGCCGCTCAAACCGGCGCCCGCCGCGGCCCACAAGCGCCCACCCGCTCTCGACATCACGGACCTCGAATCCCTGGTGGGCGACGACCCGGAAGTCATCGCCGAGCTGCTGCACCGATTCCGGATCAGCGCGGGGCAGGCTACGCTGGAGATGCGCGTCGCCTGCATGGCGCGCGAGGCGACCACGGTCGCGGCCCTGGCCCACAAGCTCAAGTCGTCGGCACGCACCATGGGCGCCGTGGCGCTCGGCGAACTGTGCGAGCAGCTGGAAACGGCGGGCAATGCCGGCGAGCTCGGCACGATCGCCGGGCTGTGGCCGATGTTCCAGTCGGAAATCGCCGCCGTCGACGAATCGCTGGGCGCATCGCTGGAAAGCTGCTGAGCCCTCGCCGGGCCGGCGAGGGGAGCCGACGCGCCGGGTGTCTTCGGCGTTCTGCTGACGCCTCAACGGCGCCGTGGATACAAGGGGTTGGGCGCGACGTAGGCCGTGACCTTGCGATCCAGCACCGAGGGCGGGGCGACCCGGGCAAGGTCGAAGCTGCTGCGCAGGCCACTGAAGTTCCAGACGAAGCTCTTGTTGCCGACTTCGAAGCGAATGACCTCCCCGCCGGTGACATTCACATAGCTCGTATCGGGCTTGATGACGATCGTGCGCGTGACCGTCGAAGGGGAACCCGGGCCGCCGAGCAGGTCGAGGCTCGGGTCGCGACGAGCCGGCGCGACGTCGGGCACTGGCGATTCCGCCGCCGCGGGGGCGGGCCCCACCGAGGCCATCGGCAGCGGAGCGGCCGCGACGGACTCCACCGGCGTGACCCTGGCCGGCACCGACGTGCTCGTGGTCGCCGGCGCGGCCGCCGGGGGGCGTGCGATCACGAGCGCGGGCGCCGGTACCGGAGCCTTGGCGAGCACCGGTCGGTCGACGTGCCGAGCCGGCGCCGGCGCAACGGGATGCTCGGCCGCCGGCCTTCGAACGCCTGGCGCAACGGGAACCCGCGCGGCCGGCGCCAACGGCGGCGCCGAGGCAGCGGCAGTCAGCGGCGCCCGCGCCGACGCGATCGGCGGCGCCGAGGCAGGCGCATGCAGCGGCGCCGGGGCTGCCGCGACCAGCGGCGCAGGAGCCGGTCCTGGAGCCGATGCCGGGCCGATCCGGGTTGCTGTGGAGGCGGAGCCCTTCGTCTCGTCGGCTCCGGCATGCAGGCGATCCCAGACCCCGTACCCGATGCCGCCAAACGCGAGGGTGGCGAGCGGCGCGATCACCCAGGCCGGGTGCCTGCTCGCCGGCGCGTCCCTCGGTGCGGCCGGCGCCGCGGCGGCCACGGTCGGCCCGGAAGGATCGATGTAGCGCCCCAGCGCGGCGATCAACAGATCCACGTCCGACTCCCAGCGCGCATGCGACAGCTCGACGCTGTTCCGGAACGCCAGATCCTTCAGGTCGTCGGGCAACTGCTCGGCGCGCGGCATCTCGGCCTGCTGCACGAGCACCGGAATGACCGGGATGTCGCGCTTCAGCGCGCTCGCCGTTTCCAGCCGCACGAAGTCGTACGGGTCGTCGAGACGGTGCTTGCCTTTCTCGTCTGCGACGGTCAGCCACGACTTGCCGATCACCGCGAGCAGCACGCCGCAGGAGGCGACCTGCTGCTCGATCACGCGCCGGAAGTCGCGGCCCGGCTCGATCCCGGCCACGTCCATGAACACGGCGTCCTTGCCGAATTTCTCGCGCAGGTCCTGGAACAGACGCCCGGCGTAGCCCTCGGTGTCGTCCCGCCGGTAGCTGATGAAGATCGCGCGCATCGATTCACCTCTGGCGCAAACGCTCGCGTCGGCCTCGAGCACCTGGCTTTCGCATTGTGCGCGGGCGCGGTCGCAGGCTCACGCCCCGGCCGTGCCCCGGCGAAGGGCGAGGTGCTCAGGCGGGGAAATCTCCCTGGCGCCGACCCGCCGGAATCTCCGTGGACCTGGGCAGCACAGCGCGCTTGCGAGCCTTGCGCTGCAGCCGGTCGCCGCGCGCGGGAAGCCCGACCGGACCGCGGACATCGCCCTGGCTCAGGCCGGTCGCGCCGCGTAGGTCGAGGCGAAGCGCTGCTGCAGGTAGTCGTGCGCGCTGACCGGAAGGTAGCGGGGCGACTCGCCTGCGGCCACGCAGGACGGGATTGCCCGCACGATCGCGTCCGGATTCGGGTCGAGGAACATCGCGATCGAGTAGCGCTCCGCAGCCGGCCTGAGGACGCGGTGCGGGGTCGACACGTAGATGTCATTGGTCCAGCGCATCAGGCAGTCGCCGATGTTGCAGACGAAGGCGCCGGGAAGCGCCGGCACGTCGACCCAGGTGGCGTCGCGTCGCCGCACCTGGAGTCCGGCCACGCCGTCGGTCGCCAGCAGGGTGACGTTGCCGTAGTCGGTGTGCTCGCCGGCGCCGACCTGTCCCGGCGGCGCATCCGCCTGTGGCACCGGATAGCGAAGCAGGCGCAAGGTGGCCTGCGGACGGTCGATCTTGTCGGCGAAGAAATCCTCCGGCAGTCCCAGGTCGAACGCGAAGGCCGCATGCAGCCGGCGACCGACTCGCAGCACCTCGTCGAAGTAGCGCTGCACGACCGCCTCGAAGCCGGGCAGCGAAGGCCAGACGTTGGCGGGTCGGCTCAGCCCGTCGGTCCAGATCAGGTTGAAGGCTTCCTTGTGGTCGGCGCCGCCCTTCTCGTCGAGCGCCTCGATGCCGGTGCCGACATAGCCGCGGTTGCTGCCGAGCCGGCCGATCGCCATCGCCCGCTTGGTTTCTCCCGGCTGGGCGAAGAAGGCCGCACCGGCGGCGAAGGTGTCGGCGATCAGGTCCGCCGGCACGCCGTGGCCGGTGACGACGAAGAAGCCGACCTCGCGGCAGGCGCGGCCGATCCGCGCCGCCACGGCGCGGCGGGCAGCAACGTCGCCGGCCCCGAGGCCCGGGATGTCGATGACGGGGATGTCCTGCATGGGTAGGAAGGGCCCCCGGACGAGATGCTGGAAGCGAGTCGCGGCCGGGGCCCGGCCGACGCGATCATCCCCGAACGGCAGCTTCCCGGGCAAGGTTCGCGGGCAACTTCCCCGGCGCGGACTTCAGTGCTTGCAGAGCTTGCCCATCATCGCGCCGCCGTCGAGGCAGCCCTTGTCGCCGACGGCGACACGCTCGCCAACATCACCCTGAGGTGACCGCCCGGGATGAGCACCTTCGACAGCGCGCAAGTCCGGGCGTTCGAACGGCTGAGCCGGCACATGACGCGCTCGCTGCAGATGGCGGTCCGGCTCGAGCGGCTCGAGGCCGAGCCGGCCGGCTCGGCCGCCTTCGACATGCTGCCACAGGCGCTGGCGATCGTCGATGCGCAGCAGGGCCTGCTGCGCGCCAACGCGTCGATGGAATCGCTGCTGCGCTGCGGCTCGGCCTGCGCCGCAACGCGTCGCTCCACTGAAGGGGACCGCGCCTGAGGGCAGGTCGCCCGATCAGGATCGGTTGAGCGGCCTCGCGTCGCGCAGCAACGGCGTGGCGTAGGGGTCCTTCGTCCACTCCTTGCCGGCAGGCGGGTTGACGCTGCCCTTGGTGCCGGGGTTGTCCAGCCGTGATCCGTGGGTAGGGCTGCCTGCCTGCGGCGCAACGACCGTTGCGTCCGTCTTCGCGGGACCCCTGACCTTTTGATCCGCGGCGCAGGTCGCGCCGCTCAGGAAACCGATGGCCAGCACGGCCGCAATCTTCTTCATGAAGGCTCCATTCGCCGCGATGCCGCGGCTCCGCGACTCTGCCCTGCAATCCGGCAGGCAGCAGCGGGCGTGCCGTGAGGAGTGCGCAGCGCGGGCCGTGACGGTCGATGGAGCAGTAATCGAAGGTAAGCGCGCAGGTCGATCGTCGAGCGGATCGGCTCGAACCGGGTCGAGCCGTTCGAGCGGGCGGCGATCGTCGAGGAGTTGCGCCGCCACAAGGGCGACCGGCCGGCCACTGCCACGGCACTCGGCATCGCCCGGCAGACCCAGCACGACAGGCTGCGCAAGTTCGGCATCACGACCGAGGAGTCCAGGCGCCGAGCGGCGCCGTCAGAGCTCGCGCAGTGCGGTCGTCACCGGCAACCGGGCCGCCCGCACAGCCGGGAACAGGCCGCCGATGAAGCCGATCGCCAGCGCCCACTTGAGCCCGGTCCAGAGCAGCTCGGGCGTCACCCGCAGCTGGAACGCGAGCTGCCCGACCGAGCCGCCGGCCATCGTCGAGGCGCTGTAGCCGTTGAAGATCAGCCAGGCGGCGGCGCCGCCGATCACGCCGCCGATCAGCGCCAGCAGCATCGTCTCGAGCATCACCGCCACCACCACCGGCAGGCCGCCGAAGCCGATCGCGCGCAGGGTGGCGATCTCGCGGGCACGTGCCGCGACCGCGGCGAACATCGTGTTGAGCGCGCCGAACATCGCGCCGATCGCCATGATCGCGCCGACCGAGAGGCCCATGATGCGGATGATCTTGGTCATCCCTTCCGACTGCTTGCCGAAGTAGTCGAGCGTGGTCGCGACGTCGACCTTGAGCTGCGGGTTCGCCTCGAGCGCGCTCTTGAACGCGGCGAACGCCTGCGGGTCGGCCAGCCGCACGGTCACCGAGGCGCGGCCGCTGCCGCGCCGGTAGGTGTCGGCGACCACGCCGACGTCGCCCCAGACCTCGGACTCGAGCGCGTCGCCGGAGGCGAAGATGCCGGCCACCGTGAACTGCTGGGTGCCGAGGCGGATCTCCTTGCCCGGCACCATGCCGGCGAACTGGCGCGCCGCGCCGCGGCCGACGATGAGCTCGCGCAGCCCCGGCTTGAAGGTCCGACCGTCGACGATCTTCACCTGCGGCCGCACCGCCCAGGCCTGCTCGCCGACGCCGCGCAGCTGCACGCTGCCCTCCTCGTCGGGCCCGCCCACCCGGAGCGGCAGGTTGGCGGCGACCACGATCTCGTCGGAGGCGATCGGCTCTCCCTTCGCGTTGCGGGCGATCCCGGCGGTCTGCTGGACCAGCACGACGCTGTTGCGGTCCATCACCGACATCACTTCCGAGGCCGAGGCGCCGCGCATGACGATCGCGGTGTCGACGCCGCCGGTCTTCTTCAGCGTCTCGCTGTAGCCCTCGGCCATCGCCAGCAGCGCCACCAGCACGCCGACCACGCCGGCGATGCCGACCACGATCACCGCCGAGGAGCCGAGCCGCTGGCGCAGGGTGCTGATGCCGACGCTGGCGACCGAGCTGGCCTGACGACCGCGCCGCGTCAGCAGCAGCCATGCGGCGAGCAGCACGGCCAGGGCGATCGCGCCCGGCCACGGGAGCATGACCCAGGCGGCCATCGCGACGGCGAGCCCCACCAGCAGCAGAAGGTTGAACAGGAAGGCCATGGCTTCTCCAGCGGCGGCGCGGCGCTCAGCGGCCGGCCAGGGCGTCGACGATGTTCAGGCGCAGCGCGCTCCAGGCGGGCAGCGAGCCGACCAGCAGGCCGATCAGCGCCATCAGCGCCAGGCCGAGCAGCCAGCTGTCGGCGCCGACCACGGGCAGGTTCAGCATGCCGCCGCTGCCCGCGCTCACCACCGGGATCAGCAGGCTCGCCAGGCCGAGGCCGATCACCCCGCCCAGCATCAGCAGCAGCACCGACTCGGCCAGCACCATCGCCAGCACGCTGCGCCCCGAGAAGCCGATCGTCTTCAGCACCGCGATCTCGGCGGTGCGCTCGCGCACCGCCTGCATCATGGTGTTGCCGGAGAGCAGCAGCAGGGTGAAGAACACCGCGCCCATGATCGAGCCGACGATCAGCCCCATGTCGGCCAGCTGCTTCATCCAAGAGGCCGAGGCCGCCTGCTCGGTCTGGGTGCGGGTCTCGTGGTCGGAGTTGGTCGAGAGCGCGTCGATCGCCTTGGCGACCCGGTCGGCCTGGTTGACATCGGCCACCCGGGTGACGTACCAGCCGACCATGCCGCCGTTGTAGGGCGTGGTCTCGTCGAAGTACTTCCAGTTGAGGAGGAACATCTGGTCGAAGAAGCCGCCGGTCTTGCGGTCGCTCGCATGCAGGATGCCGACGATCTCGAACGGCCAGTTCTTGCTGCCGCTGCGGTCGGGAAAGATGTTCGACTGCAGGGGCACCTTGTCGCCCACCTTCCACTTGAAGCGCTCCGCCAGCTGGGCGCCGACCAGGGCGCCGATCCGCGTCTCGGCGAACGCCTTCTTCTCTGCCTCGCTCACCCGGACCTCGGGAAACAGCTCGAGGTAGCCGGGTGCCACGGCGAAGGTGAAGACCTGGTTGCGCGGGTCCTGGTAGGCGCCGCCGAACCAGTTGGCGTAGGTCACCTTGCTCACCCCCGGCACGGCGGCGATCTGCGCGCCCAGCGACTGCGGCAGCGGCTGGATGAACGAGAGCCTGGCCCCCGTCTGCAGGCGTTGCGCGCCGTTCGCGCTCTGCCCGGCCTGGTCGAACGACGAGCGCACCGCGTCGAGCAGGCCGAACAGGAGGAAGGCGGCGACGATCGAGACCAGGGTGAGGAAGGTGCGGGTCTTGCGGCGGAACAGCGACGCCCAGACGAGGTGCAGGTATTTCATCGTGAACCCCTTCTCAGGCCGTGGCCGACTGCTCGACCAGCGTGCCCTTGTCGAGGTGCAGGGTGTGCTTGGCGTACTCGGCGGCCTTGGGATCGTGGGTGACCATCAGCACCGTCTTGCCGTGGTCGCGGTTGAGCGCGCGGAGCAGCCCCAGCACCTCCTCGGCCGACTGGCGGTCGAGGTCGCCGGTCGGCTCGTCGCAGACCAGCAGGGTCGGGTCGGAGACGATCGCCCGGGCGATCGAGACGCGCTGCTGCTGGCCGCCCGAGAGTTCGGTCGGCTTGTGGGCGGCGCGGTCGGCCAGGCCGACCAGCTGCAGGGCGATCGCCGCGCGCTTCTTCCGCTCGGCCGACGAGAGCCTGGTCAGCAGCAAGGGCAGTTCGACGTTCTTCTGCGCCGACAGCATCGGCATCAGGTTGTAGAACTGGAACACGAAGCCGACCTTGGCGGCACGCCACTTGGCGAGCGCGCCGGCGCCGAGCTGGTCGATCCGCTGGCCGCCGACCGCGATGCTGCCGCCCGACGGCAAGTCGAGCCCGCCGATCAGGTTGAGCAGGGTCGTCTTGCCGGAGCCCGAGGGGCCCATCAGGGCGAGAAAGTCGCCCTGCTCGACGTCGAGGTCGATGTGGTGCAGCACCTCCACCTTCTGCTTGCCGCGCTCGTACACCTTCGACAGGTCGCGGATCTCGATCAGCCTGGCCATCCCGTGCCTCTCCTGCTCATGACAGTTCTCGTTCCGGACGGGCCGCGGGTCAGCGCGGCTCGTCGGCGGTGACGCTCGCGCCGTTCTGCAGCGCGGGCGAGGGCGACAGTATCACCCGCTCGCCCGGCTTCACCGTGCCCTCGGGCAGCAGCTTGAGGGCGCCGAAGTCCGGCGCCGCGCCGGCCAGGCCGCGCTGCACCGCCTTGGCGCCCTCGACGACGAAGACGACGCTGCCGCCGTCGCGCTGGACGATCGCCGCGGCCGGCACGAGCACGCCTTTGGGCACTTCGGCCGGCAGCGCCGCCCTGGGGCCGAGGAAGGCGACCCGCACGCCCATGTCGGGAACGATCCGGGCGTCCTTCTGCTCGAGCGCGACCCGCACCTTGACCGTCGCCTTGCCGCGGTCGGCCGCCGGCACGATCGCAATCACGTGGGCGGGAATCTTCCAGTCGGGGTAGGCGCTCAGCACCGCCTCGGCCGGCATGTCGGGCCTGATCTGGCCGATGTAGGCCTCGCCCACGTCGACGTCGACCTCGAGCGAGTCCATGTCGACGATCGTGCCGACGCCGGTGCGCGTGAAGCCGCCGCCCGCCGAGAGCGGCGAGACGATCTCGCCGACCTGCGCCGCCTTGACGGTGACGACGCCGGCGA